>CALWZD010000099.1 GCA_944385945.1 uncultured Anaerofilum sp.
CCTACGGTGAGAAGCATCTGTTCGATAAAGTTACTTACGATTTCTTTGCAGTTTCTTTGCCGGAAATCGAAGTTTATCAGGAAAAAACCGAACTGCGCCACAAGCAGTATTGCAACTATCTGCGTGCTTTGGGCCATTTGGGATTGGGAGAAACAGAAAAGGCACACGAGCTGTTTGCTGCCATTCTGGAGAATGACCATCAGCATCAGGGTGCGATTCTGCATGATGCTTTGATTTGATAATCAAACAGCAACAAACATGGAAAATGCGCCACGACCTTTTAAGGCTGTGGCGCATTTTTTCGTGAGTTCGCTAAAAATGCAAAATTAAAATTGATTCAGTCAATAACAACAGCAGTGCCCGACACGTTCACCATCATCATTCCGTTGTTGCTTCCCAAAACCTCATAGTCTACGTCGACACCGATCACGGCGTTGGCACCCATTGCAGCTGCACGACGCTCCAGTTCCTCAATGGCTGTTTGACGTGCGGCTTGCAACTCCTGCTCATAGCCCTCACTGCGTCCGCCCAGAAAGTTACGGAAACTTGCACCAATATCACGGATAAAGTCAACACCGGAAATTACTTCTCCAAAGACAATGCCTTTGTATTCAACAATGGTGTGTCCCTCGACAGTAGGGGTGGTTGTAACGATCATAAAAATACTCCTTTCATGTGTTAAAATATAGGGAAAGGGTTTCTGGGTACAGTGTAGCATGAGCAAATATGTTTTGCAAGTGTTTTTCAAAAGAAAAAGCCGGAGCGTTTAAACTCCGGCTGAAAAGTCATACATTTGTGGTTTGATTTTTTTTGAGGGTAAGCAGATATGGAACCGCTACAAAAAAAGCACCGCCCAAAATATTGCCGATGGTAGAAATCGCCAGATTATAAACCACACCGCCAACGGTAATAGGTTGACCGACAGGATCGAGTAGACCCAAAACCAGCAGCGACATATTGGCAACGCAATGCTCAAAACCGCTTGTACTAAAAGCAAGTAGGCACCAGAAGGTCATAATCAGCTTTCCGGATTCGGATTTCATCTTGATACCGCACCAAACTGCGATACAAACCAAAAAGTTACACAGGATGCCACGCAAAAAAATCATTTCAGGTGCAAGGGTGGTTTTGGTCAGACAGGCAGAAGCAATCGCTTGGGCAACCATTCCGCTTTGCAGACCGGAAAAATGGAACACGAGTGCAATGATCGCTGAACCGACAAAATTGCCTACCCAACATACTGCCCAAAACAAAAGGGTCTGGACGAAAGTGACATATTTGAATTTCATCCCTACGACCATAACAAAATTGCTGCCGGTGAACAGCTCGGCACCTGCCATCAGTACAAGGCTAAGTGCGATGCCAAAGCAAAGCCCCATGCCGAATTTTCCGTAAGTGGATTCTGCTTGCAAAAACATTGCATAAACAGTATAAACAAAAGTGATGGTAATACCAACAAAAAAACCCGCCATCATCGCAAGGGAAAAATACCCAACCGGATTTTCTTTTAAAAATTCAAATTTCTTTTTGGCAGCATTCGCTACACTCTCGATTTCCGCCTGATACATAAAAACCTCCGCAAACAAAATGTGTCGTTTAAATTATATCAAACTTTGTCAGAAATGCAACGTAAACAACTATTTTGTAAAAAATTTAAAAGAAATCCTAATTTTTTTGCAGAAACATTCGAAAAACTGTACAGTTTAATCGTTGCAAAAAGTTCAAGGTGATTTTTTCTTTCGTGTAACTATAAATTCTTGTAAATAGTGCCGGAAAGGCACGTTGACATTTGTTGCTGATTATGATATACTCTCAAGCAGTTCATCGGAGGGTGAATAGCAAACGGAAGCTATGAGCTGGATAAGATGACGGGTGAGATTCCCGTTTTCTTATCCAGCTCTTATTTTTTTATCCAAGGAGGAGAGGCTGGGCACAAGGCAAAAGCATTCTAAAACATTGTTAGAACCGAAATAAAACGTAAGGGAGAAAATAATAATGTCACAACAAACACTGACAAAGGGAAGTATTTTGAAATCATTGATTGGGTTTGCAGTGTCTGTTTTATTGGCGCTTTTTTTGCAGGCAATGTATGGTGCCGCCGATTTGATTATTGTGGGACGCTTTGCCGGCACAAACGAACAGTCCGGCGTTGCATCCGGAAGCCAGCTTTTTAATATGATCACCATGGTGATAACAGGTCTTACAATGGGTGTGACCGTTTTTGTTGGAAGTGCCATCGGTTCGAACCAAAAAGAGCAGGCGGGGAAAGGCATCGGTGCAGGTATTGCGATTTTTGCGGTTGCAGCAATTTTTATCACGGCTGTGATCGTCCCATTCAGCGACAGATTTGCTGACGCTTTACACGCACCGAAGGAAGCATTCTTTCAAACAAGCAGTTATGTGCGGATTTGTGGAATCGGTACGGTCTTTATTGTGGCATATAATGTCATTGGTGCAATTTTTCGTGGAATAGGGGATTCCAAAACGCCGCTGTTTACGGTAGCGATTGCGTGTGTGATCAATATTGTGGGCGATTTAGTCCTTGTTGCAGGGTTTGGAATGGGGGCAGCAGGAGCAGCGATCGCCACAGTAGCTGCGCAGGCAGTCAGCGTCATCGTGTCGCTGTGTGTCATTCGAAAAAGAAAACTTCCTTTTCGCTTTTCAGTGAAAGATATTCGTTTTGAAAGCAGCTGTGTAAAAAAGATTTTGTTTGTAGGAATCTCTATCGCATTGCAAGAGTTGCTGGTGCAGTTTTCGTTTTTATTCATTCAGGTACTGGTCAATCAGATGGGAGTTGTTCAATCGGCAGCCGTAGGAGTAGCGGAAAAAGTATGTGCCTTTCTGATGTTGGTAGCATCAGCCTATATGCAGTCCATTTCCGCATTTGTCGCACAAAATAACGGAGCAGGGCTTAGACAGCGTTCAAAAAAGCATTGTATTGCGGAATTTCAACAGCCCTTGTGGCTGGTGTTATCATGGGGGCAGTAGCTTTGTTTGCCGGTTCCGCCTTGGCAAGGATTTTTTCACAAGAGGCGCAGGTGATTGCGGCTGCTCACGATTATTTGAAAGCGTATGCGATAGATTGTCTTCTGACGGCGATTTTGTTTTGCTTTGTTTGCTGGCATTTGCACTTTATGAGAAACAATATACTGTAAAACACAATACACAAAATTAAATTGATTCTTGAGAGGCAAATGCAGTTGGCTGATGATGCAAACAAAACATTTCCACTTCATTCCAAGTGGGAATGGATTGTGCAGCACCCTTTTTGCATACAGCAAGTGCAGCGGCAGCCGAGGCGACTTGTAAACAATGAGAAATGGGCTTTTCTCGCAAAACACTAGCGATAAAAAATCCGGTGAAGGTATCGCCGGCAGCGGTGGTATCAACGGTTGGAACATCAAAAATCCCACACACCTCACGAACAGAACCATGCAAAAAGACGGAACCCTGTTTTCCGAGTGTAAGGACAATTTTTGTGTGTGGGAATCGCCGACACAAATCGGACTCAATCGCTGAGAGCGAATCCAAACCGGTCAACTGAGATGCTTCCACTTCGTTTAAAAAAAGATATTCTACAAGTTCCAGCGGGAGGTTTAAAATCTCGGGCGAAAACGGCGAAGGATTCAATACAATACGCAGATTCTTTTTGGCTGCTTTGCGCAAAATACTTTCAATACCGTTGATCTCGTTTTGCAATATACAGAAATCACCGGATGAAAAGTCGGACAATACAGTGTCGATTTGTTCCTCACTGAGCATATGATTTGCACCTGTATAAAGAATAATGCTGTTTTCTCCTTGAGATGTTACCTGAATGATTGCGTGTCCACTGGGACAATCTACTTTGAGAATATGTTTCGTTCCTACCGCATAACTGTGCAAAGTGGATAGCAGAAAGTCGCCGTCATCCCGACCAACGCATCCTGCGTGTTCAACACTGACACCGGCTTGGGCAAGTGCAATGGATTGATTCAAGCCTTTTCCCCCGCTATTCTTGGTAAGGTTTTTGGAGGAAATCGTTTCGCCGGGCAAAACAAAATGTTCGAGTTCGTATAGGTAGTCGATATTGGCAGAGCCAAAGCATAGCACTTTCATAAAAAAGTCCTCCGTATCAGGTACAGCAGAACGCTGCTTTTGTTGTATTTAAAACTAAGTATAAAATATTTTTTTGATGTTGTAAATGAAATGCAATCGAGAATATTCTTAATAAATAGGAGAATAGAAATGATAAAATAATAACAAAATGATCGTTGAATCGAAAGTTTATGAATCGTAAAGAAAAAACAGAAAGAAGAGCAAGATGCCTGGCGAAAATAGGGAATAGATTGTATATAAAAATGGAATACAAAAAGAGAAGATTTTTTCTTGACGAAACTATACTTGGGTGGTATAGTATAAACCGTAGCAAACTGAACGCATGACAGTGTGGAGCTGTTAAGTGCTTCAAAAAATAACAATCAAGGAGACTCGCTATGAGAGAAGAATGGGCTTCCTTTCGAGAAGGAAATTGGCAAAAAGAAATCAACGTAAGAGATTTTATTCAGAAGAACTACACCCCTTACGAGGGCGATGACAGCTTCCTGCAGGGCCCCACTGAGGCAACCAAAGAGCTGTGGGCACAGGTAATGGAGCTGTCCCGTCAGGAGCGTGAAAAG
>CALWZD010000100.1 GCA_944385945.1 uncultured Anaerofilum sp.
CTCCCCCGGCTGGATCGACACCGCCTTTGCGGTTTATGAGGGTGCTGATGCTGTTCAGCATCCGGCAGGGCGTGTAGGCAATCCGCTAGACATTGCAAACATGGTGCTTTATCTTTGCTCGGACAAAGCCGGATTCATCACCGGTGAAAATATCTGCATCGACGGCGGTATGACCCGTCAAATGATCTATCACAATGATTTTGGCTGGCAACTGCACTAAAAAAATCGCACAGTAAAAACACTGTGCGACCGAGATAGGATTCAGCAATGGGTAGATTGATAGAACCGTGAACCACCCGGATAAACTTTTACATTGTCGAATCCGTTTTGCATCAAAATACGTGCTGCGTTGTAAGCACGTACCCCTATACCACAAAGAATGATGATTTCTTTTGTGTTGTCCAGTTCGGCAATGCGTTGACGCAGTTCTCCCAACGGAATATGCACCGCAGCGGGAATAGAAAATGCTGCCAACTCGGCATCTTCTCGCACATCGAGCAAAACAGCGTCGGCACTCTCTTGTGTCAGATCCCAATGGGAAAATGCCATCAACCCACGCAAAACATTTTCTGCTGTAAAACCAGCCATATTCACAGGGTCTTTTGCCGACGAGAACGGTGGTGCATATGCCAGTTCCAGTTCTTTTAGAGCACCAACGCTTGCGCCCAAGCGAATGGCGACCGCCAGTGTGTCGATGCGTTTATCCACACCGTCAAATCCCACGATCTGTGCGCCAAAAATGCGAGAACCGTCCTTAGCAAACAAAAGTTTGAGGGTCAGCGGAAGTGCGTTTGGATAATAACCGGCGTGTGCATTTTGTGTGATAAGGATACTTTCGTAATCGTTTCCTTTTACCAAGCCCCGCTTTATCAAGGTTTTTTCGTTGGCTCCGGTCGATGCCACAGCAAGGTCGAACACCTTTGCCACACTTGTTCCTTGTGTGCCATCATAGGTTTCCCTGCCACCTGCGATATTGTCGGCAGCGATACGTCCCTGCTTGTTTGCAGGTCCCGCCAGGGGAACCATCGTGCGGTCTTTGAAGATAAAATCTTCCACTTCGATGGCATCCCCTACTGCGTAAATTGAGGGGTCAGTGGTGCGCAAGAACTCGTCTACCCGAATCCCGCCTTTTTCGTTCAATTCCAAGCCTGCCTGTTTTGCAAGCTGGCTGTTGGGGCGGACACCGATAGCAAGCACGACAAAATCGACCTTTACTTGCTTGCCACTGTTTAATGTGACAGTGACGTCGGTTTCGTTTTCTTGAAGAGAGGCGACTGCATCGCCCAAGTGCAGATCTACTCCATGTTGACGGATATTTTCATGCAGCAATGCTGCCATTTCAGCATCCAGTGGTGCCATTACCTGCGGTGATGCTTCGATCAAAGAAACCCGCAGACCTGCACGGTGCAGATTTTCCGCCATTTCCAATCCGATAAAGCCGCCGCCGATCACAGCGGCGGTTTTACTGTTTTGGTCACTTACCATGGCACGGATTCGGTCGGCATCCCGTACTGTCCAAAGCGTTTGTATCCGTTCTGATTCGATGCCGGGAATGGGGGGACGCATCGGAGAAGAACCGGTTGCGATGACTAGGGTATCATATGTTTCCTCGTAAAGTTCGCCACTTTCCACTTTTTTGACCTGTACCAGCTTTTTTTGACGGTCGATCGCTACAACTTCGTTTTTCACCCGAACGTCGATATTAAACTTTTTCTTCATGGCTTGCGGTGTTTGCAGCATGAGCGACTCCCGCTGTGGGATTACATTCCCCACATGATACGGTAAGCCACAGTTTGCGTACGAGATATACTCGCCACGCTCCAGGAGAACGATCTGCGCTGTTTCGTCGAGTCTTCTTAAACGGGCAGCACAGCTGGCTCCGCCGGCAACACCGCCGATGATCACTGTCTTTTTCATAAGTACCCTCCTTGATTTTCTGCAACCGATATAAAGATGATTTTATAATAGTATTATATCATCTTTCTGTGTGATTTTCTGTAATTTTGTCACACAAATCGGCGGTCGTGTTTTTGGCGGCAACACGGTTTATTTCAATCGTTTCTGTTTCATCGCCCGATAAAGCTCCAAATCGTCCATGTGATTTTCCATGTTGGTGATCAGCACGACTCTCGCTTGGGCAGGGGTATACAAAATTTCCCGCTGCCATGTGTAAAAATAGGGACCGTCGCCCAAATTGCGCAGATAACCCATCAGCGTCCGCAGCAGCCACGCCGTATGTTTCATATCCGTCAGGCACTCGTTCTGGTAAAAGTCTTTCCATTTTCCGTGTTCCCTTGCCCTTAGCGCATTATCGGCTGCCAAGTATTCTTCACGGGCTTCACCAGCCTTATAAAAAGCTGTACGGTAATCACTCTGTATTCCCTCCAAAACAGCTTCTGCTGCTAATGCCCCGCCCGAATAGCAGCGACGGTAAATCTCCATTTGCAAAAGTACGCTATCCTGCAACAAAACAGAAGAACTGGGCTTTGTACCGGAATAATTTTCAGTGGCTTTTTGACAAATATTTCGATACCACACTGCTTGCTCGTGCAGTGTGTCGAATGGGGCTGCCCAGTTCAATTCCTGTTCGGCAGTATCTCCACCACGCATATATCGACTGATTATCAAACGTGCCGGATAGTTTGCAAACTGTTCTCCTGCCACGTTATCTTGGTACGGACCAAAAGAAACCGCTGCTGCATAGTATCGCTTAAAGCAATCAGCCGCCTGTTGTGCATCTTCTCCGTAATATTCCTGCGTATAGTCAGATAAAAACTCCTCTGCCGACACCTGCCCTCGCTGCCAAACGGCTGCAATATATGCGAGTGTAAAAACGTGCGGTTTTACGTTCGAACAGTTAATGATCCAGTAATCATTGGCACCGCTATTTTGCACTCGGTTCAATTCCCGTTGAATAAAAGCAAGGGGAACAGGCAGCATGGTAATATGGTTTGCAGCCTGCAAGTCGTAAAAGGAGGCATGGTAGTAGATCCCATGCGCTCCGCTTTCTCCGGGTGCAGGCAATGCCGGTACACGAGGGTCGTGATTTCCCTGTCTGCGGCTTACCATCGCACCATAACCATTATCTGCCCAGATCTTCACTACTTCGTCCGGAAACCGAAGGTAACCGTCCCGATACAATTCCATTACTTCTCCGTACAGATTCGTAATACAGGTCGCCCCGGGATAACGCTTTTGAACCATATCGTATTGTCGTTGGATCAAATTGCTTATTAGTTCACCACGCATTTTCGGGGTATCATAGCGGGGATCATCTGCCCAAAACGGACGGTCGCCCTGCCCTCGAAATCCCAGATTCCATACGACATGTTTTCCCTGTTCTTCCAACGCAGAAGTCCATAGTGCTTCGAATTCTGCTGGATGTTCCGCATAGCTCGGCTCCAAATCCGGATACGCTTCGCAGAACATCTTTGCCCCCAGCGGCTCTGCATGATGATGCGTTACAGCCAGCCCCATGCTTTGCGCCAGCCCACGATAGCGTTTGGCGTTTTCACCGGTGCCGGGGATCACCATATTTCCGCCACATCGCAAGAGTGCTTCGAATACCATTTCCCAAGCTTTTTCCGCTTTTCCATCTACTTTCCATGTATGTAGCAGGACTTCATCATTTACAAACCAACCACGCCATTTTACGACAGGCTTTTTACTGCACATGGAAAAGTTTTCGGGCAGAATAAATTCATTTTGAGGCTTAAATGACTGATCGTTCCAAAACCAAAAATCGCTTACTCCCAACACCTGTTTGCTGATAGCCAACAAACCATAAATAAATCCCCGCTCATCACCGGCAGTCACAACCAGTGTGTCACCTTGTACCGCCATGCTCCAGCTTTCTGTCGGCATATTTTCCCGTCTGAGTAAAATTTTTCCTCCCGGTATATCTGTTTGAATGTAAACAGCATTCAAATCACGCTGAAGCATCTCGATCGCATACTGTACCGGTCTGTTTTTTTCTGTACAACAAATCAACGTGTTTCGATTCAAACGCATAAATTTCTCCTTTCAGGAAAAGCCGTACAGTATACCTACTGTACGGCTTGAATGCTTTGATTCAGATTATATCACGAAATCAGTCCTTAATACCATCCATAGCAATTCCTTTTACCAAATATTTTTGAAATTTGATAAACACAAAATTACAGGCAGCAATGTCTACTTGTTTACAACATACCGTCTTTGATGACATTATACCGACGCATCAACTGCTCCACTACCGTTCCCTTGACCGCTTTCAGCAAGGGTTGCTTGAGCAGATTTAAAGGTCCAGGCAGTACGATTTCCAGCGGAGATTTACCATCCATCAGGCACACCGAGCTTTTAAGCAACTCACGAACATCGTAAACACTTCCCCATACCTCAGGCACACCTCTGTCCACTCCCAATAAACCGTAAACGGCTTCCATTGCTGTACGCACAGAGTATTCGGTGGTAAACACTGTATCCCGAGGAGTATCGGCAAACTGACCCAAAAAGGCAAAATTCACACAGCCATCAGGGATGACATCGGGGCGGTCCCCTTTTGCTCTGGGCATAAAGAATGCTGTGATATAGGGCATCATGGTGGGCACGCAAATCGCACTGTTCTGGGCCAGTTCATCAATTTCCTCTACCGGCACACCCAGATGGTACAACCACTCCTGTGTGATCTCTTTGCCGGTACACTCTTTCATGGGCTTCTTTACATAATCACCCGGTACATCGGTGAACAACCCGTAAACCCAAACGCAAACCTTTTCCGGGTCCTGTTCTTTAAACTGACCCTGTCGGTTAATGGTCCAACTGAGCAGCCATTTGGAATCCTTGCAGCTGACGATACCTCCGGTGACCACATTGCCCGTGCGGGGGTCTCTTTTGCAGATATTTGCGATGTACGGAATGATTTTGTTATCCAGTGTTGTGATGGTTGCGGATTCCCAGTTGGTCTTTGCGACATCCGAGCAGAATTTTTCGGGGTGACCAAAGGATGGGTCTTGTTTTGCGATGTTCTTCCACAAATTCCAGCAACCGCTGGTGCGAACTTCTGCGTCCCCATTGGGAGCATGATCCTGATCACCATAGATAGTTCCCTCAGTGCAACTGCCATTAGTCACGAACACCAGATCTTTTTCGGTGAGGAGAATCCCTTTTTCTACTCCATTAACTCTGCATTCAATAGCTGTGGCGACTTTTTTCCCATCTTTGATGTCAAACAGCACATTCGTTACTTCAGTATTGAACTGGAAATCCACGCCTGCATTTTCCAGATACTTTTGCATAGGCAAAATCAGAGATTCGTATTGATTATAGCGGGTAAATTTAAGGGCACTGAAATCCGGCAGTCCTGCAATATGGTGGATAAAGCGTTGAAAATAGAGTTTCATTTCCAGTGCGCTGTGCCAGTTTTCAAAAGCGAACATAGTACGCCAATACAGCCAAAATGTGGAATCGAATACCTCATTATCAAACACATCTTCAATGGTCTTGTCGTACAAATCCTCGTCAGGAGTCATGAACAGTTTGACGATCTGCATACAGGCTTTTTGACTTAGACCAAACTTTCCATCGGTGTGGGCATCCTCGCCTCGGTTCACCGTTGCTCGGCATAAAGAATAGTTGGGGTCGTGCTTATTCAGCCAGTAAAACTCATCCAATACCGATGCACCGGGCTTTTCCAGCGAAGGGATGCTGCGAAACAGATCCCACAGACATTCAAAATGGTTCTCCATCTCTCGACCACCACGCATGACATAGCCACGGCTGGGATCATTGATGCCATCACAGGCACCACCTGCAATATCCATTGCCTCTAAAATATGGATATGGGAGCCTGGCATCTGACCGTCACGCACCAGAAAACAGGCAGCTGCAAGCGATGCAAGACCACTGCCTACAATGTAGGCATTCTTTTCATCCACACCTTCCGGCTTTTCGGGGCGGGCAAATGCCTCGTAGTTTCCGTTTGTATAGTAAATCCCCTTGCTGTTTTTCTGATGCATACCTCGTTCTGTATTGCGGTAGTCATCTTTTACTTGCGGACCGACCTTTTTTTCAGGAGCCGCTTTTTTGGTCTTCTTCTTTTTTGCCAAAAGTACCGCAGTGCCTGCACCTGCAAGCCCAACGGCAGCCACCGTTAGTTTTGCAATATTTTTGTTTGCCATAAAAACAACCGCCTTTCTATGTTTGCTGCTTTTGCAGTATGAGTTATCTTCCATGGCTTTATCTTATTCCATTTCAAGTGATAATACCATTTACAAAAAAGGGTGAATGATAAAAAACTTATCACCCACCCTCTTTTGTAAAGTTTATTTTTCCTGTTCTTCCACAAAGTTTTGGATCGAATTGCCAACATTGCCTTGAAGTGTGATACTCATTTTCTGAACGATGACATGATAATCTCCTGTCATCCCCTGCTTGATCCAGTCCAACATGATCCCCACAAAACTGTATTTGTAAAAATCAGCGATAAACGCTTTATCCTCCTGTGAGATCTGCATCCCCTGACTTTTTTCCTCTACCACACCTAAAATCAGCTGATAAGTCAGCTTGAAAAGGCACCGTTCCATCTGGTCCCGGCTAATGCAGCGAAAGGCATTTAAAACGAAGGTCTTGTTTTCCAGTACTGCCTCAAAAATCTGTAACAGACCCTCCTGCCATGTATCATAGGTCTTTTTCCCTTGAAGTGCTTGCGTTGCATCCTCCACACAAACCCATTCAATCAAATCATAGATATCCTTAAAATGGTAATAAAAGGCCATCCGACTGATCCCGCAATCGTTTGCAATATTCTGAATGGTAATTTTATCCAGCGGTTTATGAAGCATCAGCTTTTTCAGTGATGCCTCCAATGCCTGTTTCGTGGTATTAGACATAAAGGATCCCTCCTCTTGTTAGATGCAAATATTCAGCGAAAGAAACAAAGCTAAGGAGATGAATTAGGGGGTGCGTAGACAGTCTTATGCCGAGGGTCACTCCATCCGGAATCTTCTTGCTTAAAAACTCATTCCCCATTGAAAACGAACCTTACGGCTCATTCTCTCCCATTAGGTACATATATTTTACCATAGAAAAGTCTACAACAGCAATACAGTGATATGTCATGCGTTGTACCGCAATTTTGGCACATAACTTTACTGTGCAGTGTGGTTACAAAAAGTATACTATAACAACAAAAAAGCCACCAGTCAAAAGACTGATGGCTTTGGTCCGAGTGGCGAGAGTCGAACTCACGGCCTCTTGAACCCCATTCAAGCGCGCTACCAAACTGCGCTACACCCGGACAACGATA
>CALWZD010000101.1 GCA_944385945.1 uncultured Anaerofilum sp.
CACAGCGACCGCCTTTTACATTAAAGGAAAATCTTCCCGGGCCGTAACCACGCATTTTTGCGTCCTGCGTTTGGGAAAACACGGTGCGAATATCGGTAAAAACGCCGGTATAGGTTGCCGGATTTGAACGGGGAGTGCGCCCGATGGGGGATTGGTCAATACCGATGACCTTATCCACCTGTTCCAGCCCCTGAATCTCTTTGTGTTTTCCCGGACGGGTACGTGCGCCGTTGAGCTCCGCAGCCAACTTTTTATACAGAATCTCGTTGACCAAGCTGGATTTTCCCGAGCCGGAAATACCGGTAACACAGGTCATTTTTCCCAATGGGATGTCAACTGTGATATTTTTCAAATTGTTTTCACTGGCAGATACGATACGAATCTTTTTTCCGTTTCCGTCCCGTCGCTTTGCCGGTACGGTGATTTTTTTTGCCCCCGAAAGATATTGCCCTGTAATACTGCGTGGTTGTGCGCAAATATCTTCGATCGAACCGGCTGCCACGATCTCGCCACCGTGAACTCCTGCACCCGGGCCAACGTCCACGATATAATCAGCATTTCGCATGGTGTCTTCGTCGTGTTCTACCACAATGAGGGTATTGCCTAAATCACGCAGTCGTTTTAGGGTAGAAATCAGTTTATCGTTGTCACGCTGGTGCAAACCGATGCTCGGTTCGTCCAGTACATACAATACTCCTGTCAACGCACTGCCGATTTGGGTCGCAAGGCGGATACGCTGACTTTCTCCACCCGACAACGTACCTGCTGCACGGGCAAGTGTGAGGTAGGAAAGCCCCACGCTCTGCAAAAAGCCCAACCGCTCTTTGATCTCTTTAAAGATGCCGTCGCCGATCATGTGTTCACGCTCGGAAAGCTGCAAGCTATCGACAAAATTCAATTCTTCCTGTACACTCATGCGGCAAAATTCACTGATATTTTTTCCGCCGACCGTAACACTCAAACTGGTAGGCTTCAGGCGGTCGCCATGGCACTCGGGACATTCGACCCCTGCCATCACCTGACTGATCTCCTCTTTCATCCACTCGCTGTTGGTTTCACGGAACCGTCGTTCCAGATTGTGTACGATGCCCTCAAACTCCGCCATATACTTGCTGGAGCCAAACTCGTTGACACGGTGCATTTCCAAGCGTTCACCTTTTGTGCCGTATAGCAGAGCATCCAACGCATCTTTGCTAAACTCTTTGATAGGAGTATCGAGGGTAAAGCCGTAGCGTTTTCCCAGTGCTTGATAACAACTATCTGAAATCGACCCCTCTGCCCAGTACCAACCGCTGGCTTTTACTGCGCCCTGACGGATAGACAGCTCTTTGTTGGGCAAAATCAGATCGGGATCTACCCGCATAAAAGTCCCCAAACCGGTACATTTGGGACAGGCACCAAACGGATTGTTAAAACTGAACATCCGTGGTGCAAGTTCTTCCACCGAAATGCCGTGGTCGGGGCAGGCGTAACTTTGACTAAACAGCATCTCCTCGCCGTCAATTACATCTACCAATACCATTCCGCCGGTAAGCCCGATCGCCGTTTCCAACGAGTCGGCAAGCCGTCCCTGAATATCCGAACGCATCACCAGACGGTCGACTACGATTTCTACGGTATGCTTTTTATTTTTTTCCAAGCTGATTTCTTCCGACAGATCGTACATATTCCCGTCGATACGCACACGGGCATATCCCGACCGTCTGGCTGCTTCAAGCTCTTTTTGCTGGGTTCCTTTTCTGCCACGCACCACAGGTGCCAAAATTTGAAACTTTGTGCCTTCTTCCAGTTCCAACACGGCATCGACCATTTGGTCGACCGTTTGCTGCGTGATCTCTCTGCCGCAGACGGGGCAATGGGGAATGCCGATCCGTGCGTAGAGCAGACGCAGATAGTCGTATATCTCGGTAACGGTGCCGACCGTTGAACGGGGATTTCGGCTGGTGGTCTTTTGGTCGATGGAAATTGCCGGCGAAAGTCCCTGTATCTCGTCTACGTCGGGTTTTTCCATCTGCCCCAAAAACTGCCGTGCATAGCTGGACAAGCTCTCCATATAACGGCGTTGTCCGTCGGCATAGATGGTATCGAAAGCTAAACTGGATTTTCCCGAACCGGAAAGTCCGGTCATAACGATGAGTTTATCTCGTGGAATGGTCAGGTCGACATTTTTTAAATTGTGTTCCCTTGCACCTTTGATGATGATTTTATCATTTGCCATATTGCTTTTTCTCCCTTTCCCATCCGTTACTTTTTGGACGGTGACGGTGCTCTTTTTCTTCCTTTTGGTTTTGCGTGTTCTGTGCGGTCAATGGGATTTTCGCCCTTGCGCAGCCGTTCGATCTGGTCACGCAGGAACGCTGCATTCTCAAAGTCGAGAATCTTGGCTGCCTCTTTCATCTGACGGGTCAGCCGTTCGATCATCTGTTCCCGCTCTGCTTTGGAAATACGTTTCCGCCCAGGGCTGTCGTCCCGTTCGCTGATAACGATCTCGCCACGAATCTCCTTTACGATAGTTTTGGGCACGATACCATGCTGCTGGTTGTACGCTTGCTGAATCGAGCGTCTGCGCTCGGTTTCTACAATAGCACGTTCCATGCTGGCTGTAACGCTATCGGCATACATGATGACCATACCTTCGGCATTTCGTGCTGCACGACCGATGGTTTGGATAAGACTGGTTTCGCTGCGCAAAAAGCCCTCTTTATCAGCGTCTAAAATCGCAACAAGGCTGACTTCGGGAATATCCAACCCTTCACGCAGCAGGTTGATGCCGACCACAACTTCGATGCTGCCTTCTCGCAGATCGTGGATGATTTCCATCCGCTCGAAAGTGTCTACTTCGTGGTGCATATACTTCACTTTTACTTTGTGGTCGGTGAGATAATCGGTGAGGTCTTCCGCCATTTTTTTGGTCAAGGTCGTTACCAAAACACGCTGATTTTTCTGGGTGCGGGCATTGATCTCTCCGAGCAAATCTTCGATCTGACCTTCTACCGGTTTTACCACGATTTGCGGATCGAGCAAACCTGTGGGACGGATGACCTGTTCCGCAATGCGGGTCGAGTGTTGCCGTTCATACTCCGCAGGTGTGGCACTTACAAAGATGGTCTGGTTCAGCTTTTGCTCAAATTCTTCAAATTTCAGCGGACGGTTATCAAATGCAGAGGGCAAGCGGAATCCAAAATCCACCAACGTTTTTTTGCGGGCATAGTCGCCCCCATACATTGCCCGCAACTGGGGCAACATTACATGGCTTTCGTCCACAAACAAAAGGAAATCATCTGGAAAATAGTCCAACAAGGTAGTCGGCGTACTGCCCGCTTGACGACCGGAAAGCACTGCCGAATAGTTTTCGATGCCTTTGCACATTCCTACTTCGGTCAGCATTTCCATATCGTACTGGGTACGTTGGGCGATGCGCTGTGCCTCGATCAGCTTTCCCTGCTCGGTAAAAGTGCGCACCTGCTGATCCATCTCGTCCCGAATCTGCGCCAAACCTTTCTGCATCTTTTCCGGCGAAACAATATAATGGCTTGCCGGAAAGATCGCTACATGGCGCACCACCGCTTTACGCTCGCCGGTAAGCGGATTCACCTCGCTGATGCGGTCGATCTCGTCGCCAAAAAATTCTACACGAATCGCAACTTCGTTTGCATAAGCAAGATTGATCTCTACTACATCGCCACGCACACGAAATTTATTGCGCACAAAATTGACGTCGTTTCGCTCGTATTGCAGATCGACCAGACGGCGCATCAGTTGCTCTCGCTCCATTGTCATTCCTTGTCGCAAGCTGATGACCATACTGCGATAGTCGATGGGGTCGCCCAAGCTGTAAATGCAGGACACGCTCGCCACAATAATGACGTCCCTACGTTCGGACAAAGCAGCCGTTGCCGAGTGACGCAGGCGGTCGATCTCCTCATTGATGGCACTGTCTTTTTCGATATAGGTATCGGTAGACGGGATATATGCCTCCGGCTGGTAGTAATCATAGTAAGAAACAAAGTATTCTACCGCATTTTCCGGAAAAAATTCCCGAAACTCGGTACACAGCTGCGCTGCAAGCGTTTTGTTATGCGCCAGTACCAATGTGGGGCGATTGACCCGTGCGATAACATTTGCCATTGTAAAAGTCTTGCCGGAACCGGTCACGCCCAACAATGCCTGACAGCGGTCACCTGCTTCGATGCCTTTCACCAATGCTTCGATCGCCTGCGGCTGGTCGCCCGTTGGTTGGAATGGTGCTTTCAAAAGAAAGCGGTCGGTCGTTTCGCTCACAAAACCCCTCCTTTACTCGATGTTTGATTGATACCATGTTCATTCTTTTGGAATGGTGTTTGATACAAAAATCCACAACAGGGCGGAAAACACCTATTTGCTTTCCGCCCCTCTTTACAACATATTATATCACTATTATTTTTGTTTTTACAACATTTTTTACTTATTTTTGAAGATTTTCTTACACTAAATACAGCACCCATGCATCGAACCACTTCATACTTTGCGCCCACCCCTTACCGATGGGTAATCCGTTCAACGCCGGAAAGAACCAAACGAACAAAACACTCGCCAAAACGGTGACAGCGATGCATACCATTTTGCGTCGACGAGGGTCTTGCGCTGTCAGTTGTTGTACTGCCAACGCCAAAAGCGTAATGGCAAAAACAAGGCTTGGAAAATAGTGATACAAAAAGGTGCAGCGGGTTACGAACACCCACGGTAAAAGCTGTGCAGCAAAGAAAACAAGCGTTAGCACCTGCGCACGGGTAGCTTTTCGGCGTACCAGTTGCACCAATGTATAGACCACTGCCCCTGTACTCAACCAGCTGATAATCGGATTGATCATACCGGAAATGCTGGCATACGATGCCCCTTGCTGATTATAGTAGTACCACACAGGACGATAATCCACCAGCCAACTGTACCACATGGATTGATAAGGATGGGTAGACTGCAATGTGGTGTGATAGTCATACATCGTTTTTTGGCAGATCCACCATTTTTCCAGTCCAAAATCCGGCTCTCGAATAAAGTATGGCAAATAGCTCGCCATGTAAATCACAAACGGGATAGCGACAAAAAACAGGCATCCGCCCCCTATCGCCATCCAAAACTCTTTTTCAAAATCCGGCTCTTGCTGTTTCCATCGCAAAAACAAAACCGCAAAATATACCACTGCAAGCCCTGCCCCGGCATAAAAGCCAGTCCATTTTGACGCAATCGCACAGCCGAACGAAATGCCACACAATGCCATTGGCAAAACAGAGCCTTGCACTCCTTTTTCCAGTACACTTTGGCAATAACAGGTCATCAGCCATGCACACAGCAGGATAAAAAACACCACATATGTGTCGATGGTTGCGATTCGGCTTTGGCTATATCGCATAAAATCCACAAAAATCAACGCCGCTGCAAACGCTGCAATCTCTTTTCGCTTGCTGAGTTGGCGCACGAACAAATACAGTACAGGCAAAATCAAAACACCAAACAGTGTGCCAAAGAAACGCCAACCAAATCCGGTCATTCCAAACAAAGCAATACCCAACGCAATAAGATCCTTGCCCAGTGGCGGATGGGTGGTTTCGTATACAGGCAATTTGTTCAAAAACTCAAACGCTGTTCTTGCATGGTAGATCTCATCGAAGTACATACTGTTCAACTGGCTGATGGTTTGCGGAACCAAATGCGACTCATCGACCACCAACGGCTGATCGCTGTTTGCGGTCAACACTGTACCGGTTGCATCTTTGAATGCGAGTTCAATCAGCTGCGCATTTTCCAGTTGCACTGTATAAGTATGCCCCACCTGTGGCAGTGCGTATGCTTTCCATTGGAAACAGGTGGCATAACTCAATTCTTCCTCCGCCACTACGGTATTTGATGCGGTATCGGTGACAGTGATGCGTCCCCCATACGAAATGCCGGGATAAACCCAAAGCTGCTGTGCATCCTGCTCGACCTGCACCGAAAATTCGACTGTCTGCCCTTGTGCATCCAGCATCGTTTGCGGAGCCGTCGTTTCTCCCAAATACGCAAAGGAGATGACCGCCAATGCAATCGTCGCTGCACTAAGCATAACACTTTCCCGCAAAGTAAAAGCAGGTATTTTTTCCGCTTTTGCCTGCCATAAAGTTTGTTTGCGTACTTTGTCTTGCGAAAAATCTTTCGGCTTTGCATTTTGTTTTTTCGCAAACCATTGTGGTGTGTTTTTGCAAAGCAGCAACTCACAGGTGCGTTTTGCCAACAAGACAAAGAGGGCTACCGTTGCTGCACCAAGGATTTGCAGCAATACTTTCGAAAATCCCTCGTTCAAAAACTGGTGCGGTGTGTCCAACAGGATATAGACCAAAAACTGATTGCAAAAACTGGTCACAGTAAAGCCTGCACCTGCCCAAAACAGCCATTTATCTTGCCATTTCACAGCAGCCGCCAATACCAAAACCGCCCCAAACACAACATATCGCTCGTGCATGGCGTGACCAAACGTAAAAATCCCTACCGAATAAAATCCTGCCAGCAAAATGGCGCAAAAGCTTGCCCGTTTCCAGCTTTTCCATGCCAAAACGACCAACCAGACCGTCATTGCAACAATGGCGAGCGTTCCCCATACTTTCCAGCTGAGAAATAAAAATGTATTGTCCCACGATTCCCAGTTTGCACCAAGTGCTGCCATCCAACTGGCAGCATTCACAGTTGCATACGGATAGCCTGCACTGGTATCGAGATATTTTTCAATTAGTTTCGGTACTACCTGCCGCACGCCCCAAAAAGGAATAGACGGAATCACCACCGGCAAAACAGCGATCACTGCCCCCTGCAAGGTAAGCAATAACTGCCTGATGCGGTTTTTTCGTTCAATGCATGGCACCAAAAAGGCGACTGCCAAAACAGGGCCCAAAATAAGTGCCTGTGGTTTCATCGAAAGAGCCAATCCATAAAAAAGAGCTGCAATGCGATAATTTCTGTCCGAAAGCTGTATAAAACACGCCACTAAAAGAAGCGCAAACAGTGCATCGACCTGCTTCCACACGCCTGTGTTGAACCATAATGAGGGGTTCAGCATCATAAAAATGCTCCAAAATTTTGCAGCCGTATCCCCCGCCTTATCTTGGGCAAGCTTTACAAAATAGCCTCCCAAAATCGCTTCTCCCATTGCGACCGGTATTGCAAGCAGAAGTCCTACCAAAGCAGAGTCCCACGTAATTCCGCTTTTTAAAATCACCATGCCGATCAGCTTCAACACCCATAAATAGCCCGGCGGATAGTCGGCAAAGTAATCCGGTGCATAAAACTCGTTTGCCGGCACTTGTGCCATGCGGATACCCCAAAGGGTAAACGCTGTTTGGTCGTGCAAATATCCCGGTGTAATAAGTGCAGTAAAACAGCGGGTCAAAAAAATCACAGCGACGGCAAAAACGACCCTGCGCACAGCTGTATTTTTACAATTTATCGTACTTATATCCATCAAACTTCCTCATCATTTCATTTTATTGCTGGGGAACACATCTTCACTGGCAGCATTCTGCATCAAAATCGGCTCGTCGGGCAGATGCAGATAACCGCTGCTTGCAAAGGAGATCCCATCATCGTCGCAGACGATCACATGATCGCACAAGGTGATATTTACCGTTTTTAGCATTTTTGCAATTTGCATGGTCAGCCAACGGTCGCTGTCACTGGGCAATGCGATGCCACCGGGGTGGTTATGTGCCAAAATCACGTTGGTCGCTCCTGCCATCACTGCCTCGGTAACGATCTTGCTGCTGTTTACAGCAACTGCGTTGCGGATCCCCTCCCCTAACGTAACGCACTTCAAAACTTTGTGCTTATCATCCAGCAATGCGACCATGAACCGCTCCTCGGTATATCCATGAAACCGTGAGAGAAAATAACGCACAGCTTCCTCGTCGCTTGTGATCTGCTTGATGTTCCGATCTTTACTGATGTAATAGTAACGTCCCATTGCCGGAATCAGCTTTAGTAAAATGGCAGTGATACGCCCTACTCCTTTGACCTTTTGCAGTTCGTTGAACGGAGCATCTAAGACCTGTGCAAAACTTCCGAAGTGGTCAATCAGCTCATGCGCCAACTCGTTGGTATCGCAGCGTGGTTTTGCAAAAAACAACAATAATTCCAGTGCCTGATGTTCTTCGAAATGTTCTATTCCCTCGTTCAAAAAACGATTATACACACGTTCACGATGCCCACCATGTGGCTGAACGGGTTTTGGCATCCAATCCCCCCTATTTTCAAAAAACACTTTACGCATAATCAGGATTATTATATACTATTTCATATAAAATGGAAAGAGGGAGCCAAAAGAATGAAAAGCTTTACTGCCGGAAAGAACGACCACGGAGTACGTCTTTCCCGCTTTGTACAAAATGTAACACAAAATCTGCCCAACTCGCTTTTGTATAAAAGTTTCCGAAACAAACGCATCAAAGTAAACGGAAAAAAAGCCGCTGCTGATACACGCTTGCAAGAGGGCGACCTAATAGAACTGTACATCAACGATGAATTTTTTCCTGCACGATCTTCCACAGTCAAACCATGCAGTGTCAAGAAAGTACCGCTTCCACAAATCATCTGGGAAGATGAACAGTTGGTGTTTTTATACAAACCCACACATCGGCTTTGCCATTCCGACCGTACCGGCGATTTGAGTTTGGTGGAGCAGCTGCATTACTATCTGTATCAAAAAGGCGAGTATCTACCCAACGGCGAGAATACTTTTTCGCCCGCTGTCTGCAACCGACTGGACCGTGGAACCGAGGGGCTTGTGATCGCAGCCAAAACCTACTCTGCACTGCGGGATATGAATGAGATCATCCGCAACGATTGGGTTCGAAAGGAATATTTGACCATCACTTGTGGCATTCCCCCAAAAGGTCGGCACACAGCATGGCTAAAGCATCACGAAAAGAATAACAAAGTAGAAGTTTCGGCTACACAAAAAGAAGGCTTTAAAGAAATCATTACCGATGTAGCGATCGAGGAAGTCCAGCTTCCGTTGGCTCTGTGTCGCATTGGTCTTGTCACAGGGCGCACCCATCAAATCCGTGCGCATCTTGCCTTTTTGAACGCTCCCGTTTTGGGTGACATCAAATATGGCAGTAAAAAAATGAACGAGCGTTACGGCTTACGCACACAGGAACTGTGCGCTGTGAAACTGACCTTTGGAGAAATTCCAAGCAGTAATTCGCTTTCCTATTTAAGTGGAAAATGCATTGAACTTCAAAGCCCTGCTATCCTGCAAAAATTTGAGGCTGTTTGCAGATCGGTGTAGATCTTCATCTTTCACAAAGGAGGATTTCTATGAAACGAGTCTTGGCTTTTTTGGTCGTTTGTTGTCTGCTCTGCTGTGCAGGGTGTGGTGGCGAAACTTCTTTTTCCGGAAAAACATTGGGGTGTATATCGGAGGGAGATAAAATGATTTATCTCATCGAAACTTCCGAACATGAAAAAATCGCTCTTTTCGCCAACAAAAACCAGACTGTTCGCTGTTGGATCAATGGCGTAGACCCTGCCGAGCTTTCGTTTACAAAAGACGATGGCGTGGAACTGTTTGCATCTTGCAGAGGGTTTAAAAAATCCTATACCACCGCCGAGGGAGAAAGTGTTCCGGCTTATACTGCTGCTTGGCTTGAAGTAAAAAAGGTAAAAACTCAAAATCTCCTTTCTTTGCCCGACAGCACAGCTGTCGAGATATGGCAAGGTGCGGAATATACCTCGTACCAGTTACCCGACGGAACCGAACTTTTGCGTGAGAATATTCCCACCAATATAGGTGATTTGATTGCCGGTAATGTTGCGCAATTTGATGATTTGAGTGAAACTGCCAAGGAAAAGATCACTGTCTTTTACGAACAACAAGGAGTGCTATATGACCGAAACGAATGGCTGAACAACGCTTATTCTGCCTACCTTGCAAGTGCCGATCAACACTCTTTTAACGGTTATACGCTTACACAGGAGCTCCAACTTACCGGTTTTAGTGAACGGTGTTTGTATTTTTCTACGATACTCTCCACACCGGCTGCAGAAGCATCTCTGCCACAGGAGTATACCGAATCCCGACAGGGGGCGATATTTGACCGTACAACCGGAGAACCGTTTTCCGTTGGGGACATTTTCACTTGCGATGAGCAAACATTGGCAGATGCCTTGTTCTCCCTCTCCGAAATCACAGACCCGAAATTGCTGGACGAGTTAAATGCTGCTTTTGATACAAAACACGTGATTTTTTACCCCGAATCCCTTGAGGTATATTTTCCGCAGGGCAGTCTGCCAAGCCAAGAACACACCTTTATTATCTCACTGGAATACAAACAAGGTGTGGCAGACATTATGCATGAATGGGCTATTCCAACTTAAACAAACCAAATAAAAAACAGCAAAACCGCCTCGAACTTGTAATCGAGGCGGTTTTTATTACTGTTTGTACAATTTTTTCACACTAAATGAACGAAATTTGACTCGTTGCAGGCATATCGCCCAGTGCGCCGACCGAATAGAGTGTTTCCATCACCGTACTGGACACCCCACACGCTGCCTGCAATTCTTCACGGGAAAGATACTCCTGCCCATCAATGGTCGCTTTCTCCAATGCCATCGCAGCGGTTTCTCCCACTCCTTTCAGTGCAGCAAACGGCAAGCGAACCTTGCCATCCTCCAGCAAATATTTTGTCGCACGGCTCTTTCCCATTTGAATCGGCAAAAATTCATAGCCACGGGCAAGCATTTCATTTACCAACTGAAGCGATACCTGGATGTCCTCATCTTTCGCTTTCTTTTCCTCTTTCAAACGTGCATTTACCTGCTTTAGATGCTGCATCGCTACCGCACGTCCGCCAATGGCAGCTTCGTAATCAATATCATCGCCACGAACGGTGAAATAGGTTGCATAAAACGCTTGCGGATAGTACACCTTAAACCACATCAGCCGAATCGCTGCAATCAGGTATGCCACTGCGTGTGCTTTTGGGAACATATACTTTATCTTCCGACAACTGTCCATATACCATTCCGGCACACCGCATTCTTTCATCTTTTCTTCTGCACCTTCAGGGAATCCGCTTTTTGCCACCTTTCCCTTACGGGTAAGTTCCATGATATTGAACGCCAGTTTCGGCTCTAAACCTTTGTGCATGAGATAGGTCATAATGCTGTCACGACAACCGATCACGTCCGAAATGGTACAGATATTGTTCAAAATCAAATCCTGTGCATTGCCGTTCCAAACGTCGGTTCCGTGCGATAGTCCCGAAATTTGGGTCAGGTCGGAAAAGCTTTGCGGCTGTGCTTCCACAAGCATCTGACGCACGAACGCTGTGCCAAGTTCAGGGATACCAAACGTTCCCGTTTTGCTGTCGATGTCCTCAGGGGTGACGCCAAGTGCCTCGGTGGAAATCAGTAGGCTGATGACCTTCTTGTCGTTCATCGGCACCTGCTCCATAGGGATGCCTGTAAAATCCTCCAGATATTTATACATGGTCGGAACATCGTGCCCCAGTTCGTCCAATTTCAGCAAGGTATCATGCAGATATTTAAATTCAAAGTGGGTAGTAAGTACACCCTTTTGTTTATCGTCTGCCGGATGCTGTATCGGACAAAAATCGTATATCTCGTGAATATCCGGTACGACTACCATACCGCCCGGATGCTGCCCCGTGGTACGCTTTACGCCGGTGCATCCCTGCACCAAACGGCTTTCTTCGGCACGGCTGACCACACGCCCCCGTTCTGCCAGATAGTTTTTTACATAACCATAAGCCGTCTTGTCCTGCAAGCCGGATACCGTTCCGGCTTTAAACACAAATTCTTTACCGAACAACTCCTCGGTGTAGCGATGGACGGATGCCTGATATTCACCCGAAAAATTCAGGTCGATGTCCGGTTCCTTGTCACCGTCGAATCCCAAAAAGGTTTCGAACGGAATGTCGTGTCCATCCACCGTCAATTTTTCGCCACATACAGGACAGTTTCGGTCGGGCAGGTCAAACCCATCCCCCACCGAACCGTCGGTATAAAATTCGCTCCATTTGCATTTGGGGCACAAATAGTGCGGTGGCAAGCTGTTTACCTCGGAAATTCCGGAAAAATGTGCGACCGCAGACGACCCGACCGAACCACGGCTGCCCACCTGATACCCGTTTTGATTGGAATAAGCCACCAATTTTACGGCGATCACATACAATACCGCAAAGCCGTGTCCACAAATCGAATCCAGTTCACGCTGCAATCGCTTTTGTACAAGCTCAGGCAAGGGGTCACCGTATCTTCGTTTTGCCGTTTCCCATGTAGCGGTTCGCAGCTGCTCCTCGGCACCTTCGATCGAGGGCGGAAAAGTGCCTTTTGGAATCGCCCGCACGTTTCCATCGACCATATCTGCAATGCGGTTCGGGTTGGTGATGACGATCTCCTTTGCCTTTTCGGGCGGGAGATAGCTG
>CALWZD010000102.1 GCA_944385945.1 uncultured Anaerofilum sp.
TCTCTGCCGAACGCCATAAACAGTTGATGCGACGGGACAAACCGCCCCTTTTGCACGGTTCCGGCAAATACGCCGTTGCGTACGATCCGCAGTTTTTCTGCCCCATTGGGAAGTGGCTGTTTTACCGGCAGATAAACCGAATCTCCCACTCGAATCGGCTGCGCCGTAAGTTCCCCAATAGTCGGGAACAGTTCTTTGGCAAACTGTTCCCATTCTTCGATCGGCTTGGCAGGTGGTTCTTTTTTGCGGTGTTTTTTTTCGGCAGGCTGGGGATGTGTGGAATCCTTTTTTCTCAGTTTTGCCAAAAAATGTCCCTCACCGCCATGACAGGGCCAAATACGCCGAACATACTCCACCCGAAGCGGATGTTCTCCGCAGCGGTTCTGCTCGCCTGCTGCGCCAAACGCTGCACCGCAATCCAGCAGCTCAAATTCGGGGTGACGGAACAGAAAATCAGCGATCTGCTGCTCGTTTTCTTCCGACGAAAAAGTACAGGTCGAGAACACCAAAATGCCCTGCGGTTTCAGCATCACCGCTGCGTTTTCCAAAATTTCTTTTCCCAACCCGGCACACTGCTGCACCAATCCTTCGCAATGTTGCTCAACTGCTTGTGGTTCTTTGCGGAACATTCCTTCTCCTGAGCAAGGCGCATCTACCAAAATACGGTCGAAAAATTCAACGAACACCTCTGCCAGATTTGCAGTATCTTCATTTGTGATAAGAGCGTTGAAAATCCCCATCCGCTCCAGATTGCTTTTTAAAATCTCTGCACGTGACGATTGATATTCGTTTGCCAGCAAGAAGCCCTCTCCCTGCAAAGCTGCACCAAGTTGACTTGTTTTTCCGCCGGGTGCTGCGCATAGGTCTGCGACTGCCATGCCCGGTTTTACTTCTAATAGTGGAGCTGCCGACGAAGCAGATGGCTCCTGTACATAAAACACCCCTGCGTGATGATAAGGATGGCGTCCGGGCTTTTCTTGGTCGGTCAGAAAACCGTTCTCGCAAAAGGCAGAAGGAGTGGTTTGAAACCCACAGTTTTTCTGAAATTCTTGCGGTGAGATACGGTATGGGTTGAGAGTGATCCCCTTGATTGGTTCGGAAGAAAAGCAATAGAGTTGCTCAAAACGCTCTCCCAGCAGTTTCTTTTCACGCTCAAGGAAAAATTTACTTGCATTCACAAAAAACACCACCGATCTTTTGCTGTATATTGATTTGGAATTTGTGCATACTACTACTACACCGATACGAAAGGAGGTGCAGCGAGATGGCAAAGAATTCTACCAACTCCAACAGCAAGTCTTATTCCAACAAAACCAGCAACAAGACTTCCAGCAAAACCACTTCCAGCGTAGACCAGCACAGCAGCAACAGCACAAGCAGTAAGAACTGCAAATAAGTATGTGCTACAATGAATAGACCATTGACCAACATGGTTTGTTCGAAATTCTGCAAACACTTTCCGTGATTGCAAAAAGGAAGGCTGTCCAATGCATCCGCCCCAATCGGGGTGAAGGCAGGCATAGCCTTCCTTTTTATTTTCTTCTTAATATACACCGCAAGCAAGAATGCAGTGCGCATTTTTTAACATTCAGGCAAGAAATTCCTCTGAAAATTCATTCCAGACCGCTTCAAAAAGCTGTGAAATCCTGTCCTGTCGATGCTGCAAATATAGCCAGCCAATCAAGGCTTCGAATGCAGTGCTTGCACGATATTGTTGTGGTGTGGCGTGTTTTGCAACACTTGCTTTACTGGAATTTTTTCCACGCTGCACCACAGCCTGTTCTTCTTCGGTGAGCATGGGAAGCAGAAACTCCAGCACTCGACTTTGCCCCGCAGCACTGACAAAACGCACTGCTCGGCTGTGAAGCTTTGCAGGTGGCAAACGAGTTTCGATCACCAAGCGCTGGCGCACCAAAACTTCGTAAACACCATCCCCTACAAATGCCAGTGCCACTGAAGAAAGCTCTCGCACATCACGCTGATGCTCCGGCAACATCTTCATGCCCCCTTAGAATACATAGTCGAATTCAAAATCACCGATGCGGATGGTATCGTCCTCTTGAACGCCACGTTTGACCAATTCTTCCAAAATACCGCTTTCACCCAGTTGACGCTGGAAGTACTGCAAGCTTTCGTAGTCGTCCATATCGCTGCCATACAGAATGCGTTCCAACCAAGGTGCATCAATTTCCCATGCAGCATCGTCGGCACGTGTGATGGTATACGAGCGACCACCCTCGGTAGTCTTTTCGGGACGAACGTATTCGGGTTCGTAAACCACGACAGGAGGAAGCTCCTGCAATTTCTGGTACACTTCACCGGGAATGCTGTTCAATCCCTGACGGGTCGCCGCAGAGATGGCATGGAAGACTAATCCCTTCGACTCGATATAATTTTTGAATGTTTCGATCTGTTCCGGCGTTGCAACGTCGCATTTATTGCCCAAAACGATCTGCGGACGTGCTGCCAACTCGGGGCTGAAGCTTTCCAACTCGGTGTTGATTTTTTCAAAATCCTCAATGGGATCTCGTCCCTCACAACCAGAAACGTCCACCAGATGCAACAGCAAACGGCAGCGTTCGACGTGGCGCAAAAAGTCGTGTCCCAAGCCAACGCCTTCACTGGCACCTTCGATCAAACCCGGAATATCAGCCGCAACAAAGCTTGCTTCCGGCCCGACCTTTACCACACCCAGAACAGGCGACAAGGTGGTGAAGTGATAGTTTGCGATTTTCGGTTTTGCTGCGCTCAAAACGCTGATAAGCGTACTTTTTCCTACGTTCGGGAAACCGATCAGACCGACATCCGCAATTAGTTTAAGTTCCAGACGAATCTCAAATTCTTCGCCCGGCAGACCCGGTTTTGCAAAACGGGGGATTTGACGGGTAGGGGTTGCAAAGTGGCTGTTTCCCCAACCGCCTCTGCCACCTTTTGCCACGATCACGGGTTCATCGCCCGAAATATCTGCCATGACCAAACCGCTCTCAGCATCTTTTACCAAAGTGCCACGGGGAACTTTAATGACCAGATCGGGGGCGTTTTTACCACTGCATCGGCTTGCACGACCCGGCTCACCGTTCTGGGCAACATACTTACGTTTATATCGAAAGTCCATCAAGGTGGACAGGTTATCATCTGCTTGAAAAATTACATTTCCGCCTCGACCGCCATCGCCGCCGTCGGGACCACCGGCTGCAACAAATTTTTCACGGTGGAAGCTAACTGCTCCGTTTCCGCCATCGCCGGCTTTGATTTTAATTTTTGCTACATCAACAAACATTGTTTTACTCCTCTAGATTGGGGAGGGAGCCGCTGCCGCCTCCAAACGAATAAAAAGACCGAGCCAAAATAGCCCGGTCTTGTTTCGGCAATTACTGCTTAATGCTTACCTGCTTGCGGTCACGACCCAGACGCTCGAAGCGAACAGTGCCGTCTACCAGAGCAAACAGAGTGTCGTCGCTGCCGCGGCCTACATTCTCACCCGGATGGATGTGAGTGCCACGCTGACGGACCAGGATGTTGCCAGCCAGTACGAACTGACCGTCGGCGCGCTTAACGCCCAAACGCTTGGACTCGGAATCGCGGCCGTTTTTAGTAGAACCTACGCCTTTCTTATGTGCCATTAGTGTTACACCTCCGTTTAAATCGTGTTAATTAGCCGTTGATAGCGGTGATTTCCACCTTAGTGTAGGGCTGACGATGACCCTTACGACGGGCGCTGCCCTTCTTGGGACGATAGGTGATGATGTTCAGCTTTTTGCCTTTGCCGTTCTTCAGAACTTTAGCTTCAACGCTAGCACCCTCAACAGTGGGAGCGCCGAACTTTACTTCGCCTTCTTCACCAACAACCAGAACGGAATCGAAGGTGATGGTTGCGTCCTGCTCAGCGTTCAGCTTCTCGATGAACAGCACGTCGCCTTTTTCTACGCGGTACTGCTTACCGCCAGTTACGATAACTGCGTACATAGGATTACCTCTCAAAAATAAGTCTCGCTGGACAACAGGGCGGTGTCAGACACACTTCAGGAGCCCATACCAAGCGGCTATACTACTATACCATAAACATTTTACATTTGCAAGGGGGTTTTGCGAAAAGTTTAGAATCTTTCCGCTTTTTTCTGCCGTAAAGCAGCCAAAAGGGTATTTTTCATCAGCATGGCACGGGTCATCAGTCCCACACCACCCGGGACAGGAGTGAGATAGCCTGCTACCTGCTCTACTTCCGGTACCACATCACCGCACAGTTTGCCATCTTCGTTGCGGTTGATGCCCACATCAACCACCACTGCGCCCGGCTTTACCATATCTTTCGTAACAAACCCGGCTTTTCCGATCGCTGCCACCAAAATATCTGCTTTTTGGCACTGCTGCACCAAATCCTGCGTTTTTGAGTGGCAGACAGTGACCGTTGCATTTTTTGCCAATAGCAACATTGCTGCCGGTTTGCCAACGATATTACTGCGACCCAAAACAACGGCATTTTTTCCTGTTAAGTCGA
>CALWZD010000103.1 GCA_944385945.1 uncultured Anaerofilum sp.
AACTTTGCGTGACCATCACAACATCGTGTGCATTGCAGGCGGAAGCGGTATCACGCCCTTTATTTCCATGGCAGGAAGCCTTGCCGATGGGGACGAGCCATATGATATGACCCTGTTTTATGGCGCACGTACCGCAGCACAGTTGGCGTATCGTACCGAACTGGAAGCACTTACCCAACGCTGCAAAGGGCTGAAAGTGATCTATGTGCTTAGCGACGAAAACGACCCGAACTGTGAGCATGGATTTATTTCGGCAGAGTTGATGCAGAAATATGTAGATATTTCCACAGCTACTTTCTTTCTGTGTGGCCCACAAGCGATGTATGATTTTGTGGGCAAAGAGCTGGAGCCGTTCGACCTGCCTAAAAAGGCGATGCATCGGGACGCTACTTGCTGTGGTGACTTGCAGATGCAGCAGGCAGGAGAATTTAAGCTTACAGTCCATATGCGGGACGAGGTATTTGTTGTACCGGCAAAACAAAACGAAACGTTGCTGGTCGCAATGGAACGTGCAGGTTTGAATGCACCAAACAAATGCCGTGCAGGTGGCTGTGGATTCTGTCATAGCAAATGGCTCTCCGGCAGCTATCGGGTAGCAGACAGTCGGGACGGTCGACGAGAGGCAGACCGCAAATTCGGTTTTATCCATCCCTGTGTGACCTATCCGCTTGAGGATATGGAGATCGACGTTCCGGTAGCCTACTAAACGTAAAAAATGGTGTTTGGATTTTCAGAACATATCTGAAGATTCAGGCACCTTTTTTACTATTGACACATAGTATCAATAGTGTTACAATAACCTCAAACAATACAAACTCTAAAAGAAAAGTGAAACGATTCTTTTGAAAAATTGATCGACTTGTAGGAGGCGCTTTGTGAACAACGTGTTTTTTGCTTTTTTGCTTACATTATTGGCAGGACTTAGTACAGGCATCGGCAGTGCCATCGCCTTTTTGTGCCGTCATACCAATCGAAAATTTTTGTCGGTTTCGCTGGGGTTTTCCGCAGGTGTGATGATCTATGTTTCACTTATCGAAATTTTTGTCAAAGCACAAGAATCACTGACAGCAGAACTTGGCACACGCCTTG
Organism: uncultured Anaerofilum sp.; assembly: GCA_944385945.1. GTDB lineage: Bacteria > Bacillota > Clostridia > Oscillospirales > Ruminococcaceae > Anaerofilum. The sequence goes on from CALWZD010000103.1 coordinate 1,090, forward strand.
GAAGTTGGATCACGGTGATTTCCTTTTTTGGCGGAATGCTGGTAATTGCCATCATTGATAAGCTGATTCCGTCGGGCGAAAATCCCCATGAAGTAAAGTTGATGGAGCAACTGGAACAGTCACAGCCTCAACCGGCTCGCTTGATGCGAATGGGGTTTTTTACCGCTCTTGCCATCGCTATCCACAACTTCCCCGAAGGATTGGCAACCTTTGTATCGGCATTGCAGGAACCGGCATTGGCGATTCCAATCGTTGTAGCTATTGCTATCCACAATATCCCCGAGGGCATTGCGGTTTCGGTGCCGATTTATCAGGCGACCGGTTCCCGTGCGAAAGCATTTCGCTATTCCTTTTTATCCGGATTGGCAGAGCCGATGGGGGCATTGGTCGGTTGGTTGCTGTTGCGTCCGGTAATGAACGATGCGGTATTTGGTGTCCTGTTTGCCGGTGTAGCAGGTATCATGGTGTTTATCTCGTTTGATGAACTTTTGCCGGCTGCTCGTGAATATGGCGAACATCACCTTTCTTTGTACGGATTGATTGGTGGAATGGTCGTTATGGCAGTGAGCTTGTTGTTGTTTTTATAATCTCTTTTACAACAATAACAGCGCAAACAGAATCCCTCTTGCAGGGGCTCCGTTTGCGCTGTTGTTTTTATTTTATGCGATTTTGATTACAGCACCAAGAAAGCGATGCTTGCAGGTGCCAGCTGGAAGGTGCCAGCCGGTTGTTGTTCAGGGCAAAGTGCAGGAAGTTCTCCCTTTTCGTCCTAAACCAATTCTTTTCCATTCAGCTGCATCACGCTGCTGCGCAGTTGTGTGGCTGAAAGTGTGTACCGCTCGGCATCACAGGGAAGGTCAATGGTGGTAGAATCGGTAAGCGAGTTGTTGATGACCAGATATGCAACACCCTCTTTTCCGTCACGACGACTGTGTGCATACACGTGCGCACCCTCCCGCAATGGCTCACCGGATTCGTACACGGTAGTACCCATCAAACGATTCCAAAGCAGTGCAGCAAAATAGTTGGGGCGAGGTTCAAAGCTGCCATGCTGCAAAAAGCCGTAATCAGAAGAAGCAAGGGTGTTATGGAAAATAACACCATCGGTGATAGTGGCAAATTCGCCCAGTTCGTTCAATGTACGCAGAACATCCAGATAGGTCGATGCCCAAGTATCTCCGCCGCCGCCTGCGTCACCGCTTTCGGTCACCCACATTTGCCCGTTGGGGCAATATTGGTCACGTCCACGTGCATTTGCACGTGCGCTCTGTCCTGCAACTGCAAGATATTCTTCAGTGTGCGCTTTGGAAGCGTCCCAGTGCGCCCCGGGCATGATGGCAGCCAACCGCTCCGAAACACCGTTGTAATAGTGATAGCTGTATACATCCAGTTTTTGCTGTGTGCCTTGCATCAACTCGTGCAAGGTTGCAACGTTGCTCATCAGATTGGAAATGCCACTGCCTTTGTTTGCGCTGTCGCTGTTTTTGCCGCTCATCGCACCCACAGCATCGTCACCATCCGCACCACCGGTATTGCACGGACCGACCAGAAGCGTTTCGGGATAATTTTCACGCACCCATGCAAAGAACAGATCCTGGTCACGTGCATAGTCAGCAGCAGTGTAGCCGGCAGGAGCACCGCTGTATTGCAGCATATTCGGCTCGTTCATAAATTCGGCTGCTTCGATGGGTACGCCGTACTCTTTGCTGAGAGAAAAAATCTTTTCCGCTTCGCTGGGATTCCACGGCTCATCTACACTGTGCAGACCGGCACAGTTTGCCACCGAGATCATCAGTTTTGCGTCGATTGCTTTCACAAAGTTCAAAACACCGATCCACTGTTCACGGGTCAGTACGCTCTGGTATCCTTCGGGTGCTTTCCCACCGGTAGTTCCGTCAAAATCGTAGTATGTTTTGCTTGCCCACGTACCGGATACACGTACCCACACCGAACCAAATTCCTTTGCAAAGCTGCGAAGACGAGGGTTGTACAGATCAATAGGGGGATATATCTGCATCAGCTTGCCGATGTCAGCAAGTCCGCTTGCAGGGGGGAACTCCTCTGTGCCGGCGATTTGCTCGGGGGTATACGCTTTCCAGAACGTTCCACCGGTAACTTCTGTCATTTCTACGTTGTAAGACATCAGCCGTGCATCCACGGTGCGCAGTACGGTCAAGCTGTTTGTGCGAAGTTTTACAGATTGTGCCATGGGTACCATCGCTCCTTTGTTTAAATTTGATAATTTTATTATACAAAAGAAAGCAGAAAAAGCAAATATTGGGTTATAACAGGCGAAAAGGTTGACAAATAACATTTATTGGATAAGATGATAAAAGAGAAATCATTTGATATAGGAGTTTTATAAAGTATGGAAAAATTGATCGTGCTCGGAACCGGCTACGCAATGGCAACTCGCTGCTATAATACGTGTTTTGCACTGAAACAGGGGCAAGAGTACCTGTTGGTGGATGCGGGTGGCGGAAACGGAATTTTGAACCAGTTGCAAAAGGCAAGTATACCTTTTGCGCAAATTCGCCATTTGATTGTCACGCACGAACACTGCGACCACCTTTTGGGTGTGGTATGGGTGGTACGAAAGATTGGAACGATGATGCAAAGCGGTGCATATGCAGGAGAGTTCCATATTTGGTGTCACGGAGAATTGGTGCCGACCATTCAAACCATTTGCAGCCTGACATTGCAAAAGAAAATCACAAATTTGTTTGGAAAACAAATTGTATTTCATGCGGTTGCTGATGGCGATACTGCCGACGTATTGCGGCAACAGGTGACATTTTTCGATATTCATTCTACAAAAGCGATGCAATACGGTTTTACAATGGAAGCGAATGGTAAAAAACTGACCTGTCTGGGCGACGAACCCTACAACCCATTGTGTGAACGCTATGTGCAGGGAAGTGATTGGCTTTTGTGCGAAGCATTTTGTCTGTATGCTGACCGTGAAACCTTTAAACCATATGAAAAACATCACAGCACTGTGCGGGAAGCTTGCCAACTGGCACAGCAGCTAAACGTTCCGCATCTTGTTTTGTGGCACACGGAAGATACGACCTATCCGCAGCGCAAAGAAACCTACACAGCAGAGGGAAAACAGTTTTATACGGGCGACTTGTACGTTCCGTACGATTTGGAAACGATTTTGCTGTAAAAGTGTGTTTGTAAGACACAAATAAAAAATAGAGATGATGCAACAACAGGCTTTTCTTGCGTTACCCGCAGGAAAAGCCTGTTGTTGGTTGTTAGGTATTACAAAACAATGTGCGAAAGCAAAATGGCTGCAACGGAAATAAAGAAAGTAGAAAGTGCAACCAAAATTTTGTCTTGTGTAGATGGGCAGCAAGACGGAAGGGTTCGCTGCGAGCCGATCGCAGCAAAGACGAACACCAGGGGAAAAACACCGGGCATACTAATGCTGAAAAAAGATTGTACCGCATATCCCAGCAGTGCCAGAGAAATGGCGGGGCAATGTTTTGCACAAGCACGGATACGACCGAACAAAAAACCGCACCAAGTGACCAATGCAATCGCACCGCCACACAAAAGATGCTGAAAAAATTCATTGTGCGCAGAGTCGAAAGTGGAACCGTTCAAAGCTACGATATAACTGGTATAATGTGGGTTTAGCAACTCATACAGCATATCGGCACCCGCACCAAATAACTTTTGCGGAAGGGAGAAGCCTCCATAAACTAAGCACAGCAAAAACCATAAATATCCACGGTTAGAGCCCCATGTTTGGTCAAGATAAAAAAGACCATCAAGCGGACCGAGAGGAATTTTGAGAACGTTGCGTAAAAACAGTGCAGCAACAAGAGCCAAGACAAAGATACAGGAAAATGCCAGACCAACCTTTCGTACGGGAAACTCTCGTTTTTGACACAAAAAGAAAAGCCCACCCAGCACAAAAATGCCTGCAAGCGAGATTGGCAGAGAACCAACAAAAGCAGAAACTGTGCGTAAAGGTCCCTGCACCGCAAAGAAAATGCTTCGCACAGAATTAACGACCCACACTGCACAGCAAAGAATCCCGAGTCCACATAGTTGCTGGAAAGAATCCTGTGTGAAGCGTCGGTTGCACAGAAGTACCAATGTGCATATCACAACTGCGATCCAAGCACCGTCACTGTTGGCTGGAACAAAAGCAGACAGCGACAACACGGCGCAGGCGATGTACACAGGATGTTTGGTTTGCATTGCTTTTTGGATCGCTACCGGTGTAAACAGACATAAAAAACTGCCAAAGAAATTGATGTTGCCAATCGTGGAAAGAAACATATGTGCATCTTGTTCTTTCACACTGTAATACACGCCCAGGGGGTCGATTTTCCAGTAGTTCAGCCAGCCGAACAAGGCAACGATGCCGCTGCAATAGGCAATGCAGCTTTCGATAATGGGATAAAACCGTTTTGAAAAAAACAAACGAGCGACAAAAAACAGTACGGTGCAAGACAAAAATAATACGAGTCCGTTGTTTCTTCCGTATTGCCCCCAGATTGGAGTATATGAATTCGTGCTGAAAAAAGCGGCGATCGCATAAGAAATACAAAAAGGAATAAGCCAAAGCCCGCCACTGCGTAAAACACCTGTTTCCAACGGAATCTTACGCAAACAAGCAAACACCAGTGTACCTGCTATTCCGATATAGGTGAGTGCAACAACAAGCGAGAATTTTCCGCCAATCAGCCCGATGTACCCGTTTTTCATGTAGAGGGGAAGGCACAAAATACAGGCTGCAACGTAAGCTGTGCCGAAAATTGCAGGAATATGCAAAGGCTTTGAAATACGTGGCAGATCCATTACTTCACGGCTCCTTTATCCAGCTTTGGCGCATACCACATTAATCCAACAGCAGATACCATCAACAAAATACCGATAACGATACAGCTGATAGGCATCCCTTGAAACCAGCTTATAAACAGAGCGCATTCAATATTTTGAGTGGGCATCCAGTTTTGAAAACCGGATAAAAATACAACGATGCCAAGTAAGAAAAGAGAAAGTCCGGATGCAGCCAGTACCGTTGAAAAAGAAGAAAGCAGCTGCTGATAATCCTTGCTGAGCAAGAACAGTCCCACAGCACCGATAATAAAAATCAAAAGTGTAGCAACCAAGAGCATCGTGCTGATCTGCTTATACTGCAAAAGAATCGAAATAGCAGTTAAAAAAGGGGTTTTTATGCTTTGAGCATACTGTTGCTCACACTGGAACTGGACAGCATTATTTACAAATTGGTCTGCCTCGCTCAAAATTTGCTGAGTTTCTTCGTAAATCACATCTTCGATGACCGTTTTTAAGTTGGAAAAACGAGAGGTGCTGACAGCTCCGGTATTGCGGAACAAAGCATCCGTAGAAAGGATAATATCTTGGCGTACAACGTCGTCCGGAATAAATTGCTCCACCAGGTTGCTCAATACTCCACTTTGCGCAATAATGGCACCGCAATCTGCACGAGCTGTTTGGGCAGCAACGGCGTAATATTCGGTTTGTTCCATTTTTCCAATCAGCCAACCTTCGTTCCACAAGGTCAAAAGCATTCCAACAAGAAGACCTATCACAGAAAGGCATAGACTCATTGCGATCAAAATACCGGATTTAGCTATTTTCTGCTGCATTTTCAGCCACCTCCACAATTTCAGGTCCACTCACAAATTCGGCATACACAAAATAACGCTGCGAGGTGACCGTTACCTGACCAAATGGATAGCAGGTGTATAGGATCATGTTGGGCACGGTCGTTTCCAAATCATAAGCAGAGGTATCGTCTTCCTCAGCAACCTGCATATCGGTCACACGATAATGGTACTCGCCATACCGTGTTTGAACAAAAATGTCCGCACCCTCTTTTACACTTTCCAAATCACGGAAGAAACTGTTGGTGTGTCCGGCAACTAAAACAGTTCCGTTTTCACCCGGGATCTTGCCGCCTTCCCAAATGCCGGCTCCTGCATGGATCTGTGCTTCGTTGTCGCCATAGTAAAGGGTACAGTTGACAGCAGTACCGTCGATCTGCAACTGTCCCAAGGCTTCGCCCACAGCAGGATAACCGCCGGTATCGTCCAAATTGATTTCACCATCTTTCGGAAGATGCTCAAATTCCGGCAATTCTTCTACCGAAATATGTGTCAGATGGCTTACGGATAGTTTCAAATGTTCGGCAATCGGCATCAGTGCAATGGAGAGTACGATGGCGAGTATCACACCACAGATTCCCGAAAAGGCAAATTTCCTTGCAATCTTTTTAAAAGCTGTCATGGTTTCAACTCCTGCTGAATGGATTTACTTTTTATCGTTCTGAGTAAAACGGAACTTACCAAAAAGGCGGAGGGCAAAATTGCCTTCCGCCTAAAATAAGCTGTATTTTAAATTACTCAGCTTTTGCCTTTTTTGCAGCAGTTACGCCACCAACAACAGCCATACCTGCTACTGCTACCGAGCCAGCCAGAGCGATGCTCATATCAGCACCGGTTTTTGCAATGGGGTTAGAGCTATTGCCGGAACCAGAACCGTTCAAATCAGATGCAGGAACGATAGCATAGGTGCTGAAGTGAGGAGCCCAGAAGTTAATAACGGTGTTGCCGTTAAAGTTGGAAACCTGAACATCGTCGATCACACGACCTTCTTCAGCAATCAAAACGTAATCGTTTGCAGGCATAGTAGTACCTTCTACCACAACACTAACAATCGCACCCAAAACAGGCTGTACCTCGGTACCTGCTGCGTTTTCAAAGTGCAGAGTAACACTTGCACGGCTACCCATAATATTAGCACTCTCTGCAACTACTTTCATATCACTGTTCTTTGCGCTGATTGCAGCACTCATCGAAACAGTGCCGGTCTTAGAAGCCGAATATGTAGCATCGTAATTGATTGCAGCACGCATTGCCTTTGCAACGGTTGCAGAAACGTTGATGGACTTGTCGGCGTTGATCTGGCCTTGAATTTTAGAAGCCAAGTCGAAGTTTGCGGGGTTCTTCAACAGCTCGTTTGCCATATTGTCAACGACCTGACCGGGAGTAGCGGTAGAACCACCAGGAGCAGGGGTAGGAACACCAGGAGCAGGGGTAGGAACACCAGGATTGGGGATAGGAGTGGGAACAGGTGTAGGGATTACCTCACCGGGAGTCGATTGACCAGGCTGACCGGGAGTTGCCTGACCAGGGGTTGCGTTTGCCAAAGCAGGAACGCTCAGTGCCAATGCCAAGGCAACAGCACAAACTACACTGCACACCTTTTTCATTTGTTTTTCCTCCGTTTCACGAATAAACCTTCTAGATTTTAAAACAATTTAAATATGGAAACAAATTGTTCAAAATCTTAACACCTATTATTTTAGCTTTCCACTCATGGTTTTTCAAGCAAAATTTTACTAAATTTTTAACATTGTGCAAATAGCATAAAACTTTGAGAGAATTATAGGTGAAGTATTGTTATCAATTTAAATAAAGTCAAAATGACAATACAGATAAAGGGAGCTTGGCTGAAACTAGCCAACAAGTGAGTGGTGTATCAATTTAAATTTGTTTTTGGCGTTGAATCGTCGTATAAACCATAGAATATATCAGATATACCAAAGTAAGTACTCTTTATTCTGCAAAACAACTTGCAAATAGCTTGCAATCGCAGTATAATGCAGCCAAAAGCTCGTATGAGCAAATTAAGACCGCAAGGAAGATGAAAACAAT
>CALWZD010000104.1 GCA_944385945.1 uncultured Anaerofilum sp.
CCCCACTTTTTGAAAAAAGTGGACAAAAACTTTTCCTTCAAATGGGGAGGGGCATTGGCAAGCATTCATTATGCGCAAAGCGTACCGAGTGCGTCCGATGCCCCTCCCTTTTGCACAAGCAAAACCGCCCTGTATAAAACAAGGCGGTGGAGAAACTTATTTTTCGGTTTGGGGGAGTTGTGAGATCGCCAGACAAGCCAGCCCGATCCCCAACATTTTTACGGCGTCTTCCACTACGATTTGATTCATTAAGGACAACACCACAACTTCAATGCCGGCAGCGGCGGCGACACCTTTCAAAATCAGTGGGAGCAGTTTGGTGAATGATTGCTTTGCACTTGTTTTGCAAGGTGGCGTTTTTGCTTGCATCAGTTGGTCGATGGTCACATTGAAAATGTCGGCAAGTTTGGGGAGGGTGCTTATATCAGGGTAAGAAAGGTCACGCTCCCATTTCGACACCGCTTTATCGGTCACGCCTACTTTTTCGGCAAGTTCCAGTTGGGTCATTCCCTGCTTTTTGCGCAATTCCGCAATCATACTTCCAAATGTCGTCTTTTCCATTTTGCAGCACTCCCTTGGTTTGATGGTTGAAGGATAACACACGGCAATGAAATTTGCAACCGACTGTTGGTTTCCCTGGCTCGTCTGCTGGTTTAGCGGTGGGTTAGGTTGCGGTATCTTACGTTTTAACGTTTAAAATGGGGTGACGATGTTTTTGATGAGCAAAGAAGTCGTGCCGTCCTCGTTTTGGATAAACTCCAGTGCAGAGGGGTCTTTGTAGACTTCTACGGGTACTTTGATCTCTACACCGCTTACCGCTTTCAGTTTTTGGTTTTCCATACGGCGCACAGCGGCGGGGGCGATGGTGACCGTTTCGGTAGGGGCGACGGCTTTTTCTTCCAGAATACGGGTAAAGGCTTCCTTTGCGTGGGGAAGTTCGCCGTACAATGCTTCGCAAATTTGAGATGCGGTGGGTGGGGCAGCGTCTTTTTCTTCGCAGAAGTTTTCGATCAAAGTCGCTGCGACAGATGGCTCGTCCATGCCCAAACTGCCGTAAAATTGTTGGTTCACCTCAACAGCGGCGGCTTTTACTACCTCTAATTTTTCTTTGGGGGAATAACCACTGACAGCATGGAGCAAGGACCGACAGAGATAGTTGGACTTTTTGCCGTCGATGTCGTACTTCTTTTCGATGACACGGCAGATGCTGCCATTCAAAGCTGCAAAAAATGCCTCGTCTGCTTTTCCTGTACTGCTTGGCAGGGCGGAGGGCTGACGCACCAAACGATTTACGATGCCGCCGCTGTGTTCGCTGACGTGTAACCATGCGGATTTGTAATTCAGCTTTAATGCGGCGATGCAGGGAACTTGGTCGATTTCGGCAAGCACGAACAGCACGTCGGCACTGGGGATGGCAGGCCATTGCTGCATCAGCTCAAACCAGTTATGGGCGATACGGCGACTGGCTGAAATAAAGTCGTCCTGCGCCATTTGCAAAAGTTCCAAAAGGGGAGAAGTTTCGTCGAAATGACAATCCCGAGCTTCTTCGCTGGAAAAGGCTCGCTGTAAATGGGCGGTGAGATAACGCACCGATTCTTCGTCCTGCTCCAGTAGCAGGTCTGCCAGAACAGGCTGGTCGGAATGGGTGTCGAGTACGTGCAAAATGGCGGAATGAATTTGAATCTCCATAAAAAGCCTCCAAGAAAAAGTGCGGAACTGCTTTGGGCAACAGCCTTGTTGATGTAACAGTTAGTGTAGCATATTTTCGATGTATTTGCAAAGCCGAAATGGGATATGCTATATCCAAGGCAAAATTGCAGGAATGGGCTTTAAAGGGTACGGGCAAGCTGTTCCAGTTCGGCGAGGGCTTCGGGGGTGTCGGCATCTTGCAATTCCCATGCTGCCCTTGCGTGTACCAGTTGTAGTTCGTCGAAATGCTTTTTGATTACAAAAGCTCCGCCTGCATTTTCGGGCAGTGTACACAGTTCGGCAAAAGCACTTGCAGGAAATAAAACGGGGCTTGCAGCAACGTCCTGCCAACAAAGACGAAAAAATTTGTTTGGTCGTGCAAGAAATGCGGTGGTCAGAGCGGTGTAGCTTTCGGCGGTACAAAGTGGCTGGTCGGCTTGCACCACAAGACAGCCGTCTACATCTTGTTGCAAGTGCGAGATGCCCAGCCGAATGCTGTCCCGTCGCAAAGGCTCGTTGTGTAGGATGGCTTCGAATCCGCAGCGACGGGCGATGTCGCAACAGGCAGCGGTGCGTGTGACCACCACACGGCGAACAAATGGCTGTTGTGGGATACGGCGCAAGGTGAACTCCAACAGGGGAACACCGCAAAATAGGGCAAGCAGCTTGTTACTGCCAAAACGTTTTGCCTGTCCCGATGCCAGTACAAGGCAGCCGATGCGGGGAGTTGACATGAACAGAACCTCCTGATACAAGAATTGTTCATATAAAAGAGTTATACTGAAAGAAAAGGTGGCATCGCCGATGTCACCGAATGACCTGCGCAGGATATGCGAGAGGGGGAGAAGGTATGAAGTCGTTTCAAAAAAGCTTGAATTATTTGTCGGTATGTTGTTTGCTGGTGGGCATTGCGCTGATGATCTGGCCTGCACAACTGTTGCAGACCGCCTGCTATGCGGTGGGCATCCTTGTATTGTTTGTGGGGCTTTCTTCGATCTTCACCTATCTGCGCACAAAAGAACGGCAATTTTCTTCGGGTTTTCGCCTCTTGACGGGCATTATCCTTTCGGGGTTGGGGCTGTTTTTATTGTTGCAGCCGAAAACAGTAGCAAGCGTGTTGCCCATCATTGTGGGGCTGTTCGTATTTTTTGACGGATTGAGCAGGGTGCAAACGGCGTGGCAGTTGAAACAGGCGGAATATACCGGTTGGTGGAAACTGGCACTGCCCAGTTTGCTTTCGGCTGGTCTGGGTGCGCTGATCTTCTTCAATCCGTTCGACACGGCGACCCTGATGGTGCAGGTGGTGGGCGGTATCCTCACCTTCGAGGGGATCGCAAACCTGTTCACCGGCATTTTTTCGGCACGTATTTTGCGAGATTTGGAAAAGATGGGGCAGCAGATGGAACAGGAGATGCAAGAGGATTTTGAGGAATTCGAGGAATTTCAACCGGACGCAGACCAGATTTTCCGCACTCCAAACAAGCCCATCGACACCGATTGGAAAGAACTGTGATGTACAGTTGTTGGCAAAAAATCATTGATAATCAAAAACGAGGCATCGGGATCTCCGATGCCTCGTTTTGTTTCAACAAAAAAGCGATTATGCTTTGTTTACGCTGCCAAACAGCTCCATTTTCTCTTTAACGGTTGCTTTGATTGCTTCAAAGCCGGGAGCCAACAGCTTGCGGGGGTCGAAGCCCTTACCTTGCAGGTCTTTGCCAGCCTCGATGTACTCACGGGTAGCAGCTGCAAAGGACAACTGGCACTCGGTGTTTACGTTGATTTTGGAAACGCCCAAGCTGATAGCCTGCTTGATCATATCAGCAGGAATGCCGGTGCCGCCGTGCAGAACCAGAGGAATGCCGTTGGTTGCCTCGTGGATCTTGCCCAGAGCTTCGAAGTCCAGACCTTTCCAGTTTGCGGGATATTTGCCGTGATGTTGCCGATACCGGCTGCCAAAAAGTCGATGCCCAGACCTGCGATCTTTGCGCACTCTGCGGGGTCAGCGATCTCGCCTGCGCCAACAACGCCGTCTTCCTCGCCGCCGATGGAACCAACTTCAGCCTCGATGGAGATGCCCTTGGAATGAGCCAGTTCTGCCAGTTCGGTGGTCTTTGCTACGTTCTCCTCGATGGAGTAGTGGCTGCCGTCGAACATGATGCTGGAGAAACCAGCCTCGATGCAAGCTTTTGCACCTTCGTAGCTGCCGTGATCCAGATGCAGAGCAACGGGAACAGTGATGCCCAAGCTGTCTACCATTGCGCTTACCATAGCAGCAACGGTCTTGAAGCCGGTCATGTATTTGCCTGCACCCTCGGAAACGCCCAGAATAACAGGGCTGTTCAGCTCCTGAGCAGTGAGCAGGATGGCTTTGGTCCACTCCAGATTGTTGATGTTGAACTGACCCACGGCATAATGGCCGTCACGGGCTTTTTGCAGCATTTCGGTTGCACTTACCAGCATAATTCGTTACCTCCCAAATTGGTTGACGGGCGAACCCGTTATTTTTCTAACATACAGTATACAGGATTCCTCTCCCAAAATCAATGAAAGCGAAAGAATTATGCTTTTCGTACAAAAAGCGGGGCAAGAAATGTGAGAAATGCCATCATTTTGTCTGCTCTTTTTTCCATACCCACCACGAGTACCCGAGTGTGATAAGGCTGGACGCCATCAAAAGAACGAAGAACACACCGTAAGAAAGTTCGGTCGGCAGCACGAAAGCGGATATAAAACTAAGCAGACCTGCCCAAAACCATAGTACACCGCCAAAACGGTGGGTCTTATCCCATACGGTTTCGCTTGCCAGTGTCCACGGTGTTTTGAAACCACAAAAATAGTTGTGCCGGATCTTAGGCATGAAGTTGCCCAACACACAGAACAACAATCCCATAGCGCACAGCATAACACGGGTCATGTCCAATGTCGTGGAAACGAGGGAGGTGTACAGCATGACGCATTGGATAAGCAGGAAGAACAGCACGAGGCATAGCTGCAAAGCGGCATAGCCTTTGGTAAATTTTTTGTAGTTTTCCCGTTTGGGGTCTATCTTGGGCAGAAACTGCATGGCAGCATAGCACACAGGACAAAAAACAGCACTGACAAATAACGTGTTGCGACTGCCCCAGCCGTCGACTTCGCCTTGGATATTCCAATGGGTGGGTACGGTTTCGGGCAAAAACGGATATGCAACGACCGTTGCCATCAGCGGAAGAAATGCAAGAACCCAAAGCAATCCTTTTTTCATAGTGGTCACTCTCCTTTTAATTGGGTAAGCCAAAGTAAAATATCTTCTACTACCGAGGTGTTCAGGGTGTAGTAGATGAATCTGCCCTCTTTTTCGTCTGTCACAAGGTCAGCCGATTTCAACACGTTTAGATGGTGGCTGATGGTCGCACCGGTCAATCCAAACTGTTCGCTTATCTCGCCGGCACTTTTTCGACCGCTGCGCAAAAGCTGAAGGATCTCTCGACGGGTGGGGTCGGATAAGGCTTTGAACGTTTCTTCAAAGGACATATACACTCCCTCCTTATATTTTGATGGGTTTCTAAATATAGGATACGCTTTGTAAAAAGCAGTGTCAATATATTTAGATAATTTTCTAAATAAAAAGCAAATTGCACAAATGAGATGCGGTTTACTAAGCAAAAATGACGGTCGAAGGAGTAGAATTATTGAAAAGTCGGTTGATAAATGTGGAAAACATGACCACTCGACAAAACCAGACGAGATGCCAAAAAATAGAACAAACTACGGCGAATATCGAGTAGTTTGTTGGGAAATAAAAGCGTAAAAATTGTAGAAAATGTGCATTGACAAAGCGGTTTCAACAAAGAGTTGAGTTCATAGTTTTCAACATTCAGTTGAAAACTATGTTTAAAACTTGCCATTAAAGCAGTAAAATTCAGAAATAATAAAACTTTCAACCTTTTCAACAGAGTTTTCAACAAGTGGAAAAATGGTAAATGTAAAGTTTAGGTTTACAAAAGGTATAATTTGGTACAAACAAGCCGTTTTTTTGTAAAAAAAGCAGTTATCTACACCAAAAATGAAAATCCTGACCGAGTATGGTATGGACACTGCGCCTTTGGGCAAAACTGCAACACGAAAGGTAGGTGCGAAAGATGCAGGGAATTCATCATCGGGTGATCGAAGTTCGTCCACAGCAGAACGAGTATATCGAAAGTGTATGGGTGGTGCTCAAACCAAACGCAGGACAGGTGCATTTAGCACAAGGACAGCGTGAAGCAGAACGCTTTGCCAATGGGTTGATTTGTTGGAAACGGAAAAAGATCGGCTGGAGTTGGTATTTGGCGATCGCTACGGTCGTAATAGTGGCGGGTGTGTTGGTTTGGTTGCTGTAACAGCGTACAGAAAACAGAGCAATGTGACAGGTAGAAAGATAAATCGGGGGCTGTTTTGTAGGTTTTGCGGTGTGTATATGTGTTAAAAGGCAAAAATTTCGACTTTTCGATGTGTTGCGATAGAAATTGATGCAAGATTCTGCTATAATTATCTCAAGTATACGCAAAGTGCGCCGGTTTATGATTTTAGCCGCAACTGCGGCATTACATATCGAGGAGGCTGCAAATGGAGCAGAACAATAAAGTAGAAAAAGATACCCAGTTGGTGTACGGAAAAAATCCCGTTGCCGAGCTTTTGAAAAGCGGCAGCGGTGTGGATACAGTCTATCTTGCCGATACTCTGCCCCCTCAGGTGGCTGCGTATTATACCGCATTGGCAAAACAGGCGGGTGCCGTAGCAAAACAGGTGAAAAGCGTCAAACTGAAAGCGATGTGCGGCACCGAAAGCCATCAAGGTGTGGCAGCGTATGCAAGCAGCATCGAGTATGTCAGCCTGAACGACCTGATGGAGATTTCCAAGGAAAAAGGCGAAGACCCGTTTTTCGTTTTGGCAGACGGCGTGGAAGACCCGCACAATCTGGGGGCGATCATCCGCACGGCTTTTTTGTGCGGAGCGCACGGCATCGTTATCCCCAAGCGGGGCGGCGCACCCATCACCCCCATCGTGCTGAAAGCGTCGGCAGGTGCGGCAGCACGGTTGCCGGTGGCACGTGTGGCGAACATCGGCGAAACAGTTCGTCAACTGAAAAAGCAAAATGTTTTTGTTTACTGTGCCGATATGGGCGGCGCACCGCTGCATAAAAACAACCTGACAGGACCGATCGCATTGGTGATGGGCAGCGAGGGCAGTGGAGTTTCGCCGCTGGTCAAAAAACTGTGCGATGGCGTGGTCAGCCTGTCGATGGCAGGACAAGGCACTGGTGTGGACAGCTTTAATGTGTCGGTCGCAGCCGGTATCATTTTGTACGAGATCATGCATCAGCGCACACAGAATGGTCAACTCCAATAAGGAGGCAAACAAATGAGGAATGATATTTCCAATGCGGAGGTCGACCGCATTTTACAAGAAGTCCAAATGAAAAAGACTCCCCAGCAGGTGAGCAATGCGTTGGTGGATGAGGTATTGCAAAGCATTCAACGTGCCCAGACCCCCACAGCCAGCGGTGTGGTACAAACACCGACGCAGCCAAAAAGCAGTGCGCCTGCCCCAAAACAGCAAGAAAAGAAAAAAGTGCAGCCCTCCCGTCCGGCGGCAAAGCCTGTACAGACCCGCCAGCCTGTGCAGCAGCCGGAGCAGCAGTCTACACAGGAGTTTTCGTTCAACATCCGCATGGAACATGAGCCTTTGCCCGAAACGGGAAAGAATCTGGTGATAGACGAACGGTTCCGTGACTTTTTCACCCAAACGGCACTCGAAGTTGAACCCCAGCCGATTTTGGGCAATGCAAAAAAGGAAAAAAAGCCGACTTTGCGGGAACGGTTAAATCAGGTGAAAGAGCGCAACAATTCCAAAAATCCGTCGCAGTACAGCGAAAGCGATGCAAGCGAAGATGCAGGCTTTGCCATTGAGGAGCAACGGGAACAGGTGGCTGCAAATAAAGAGGCAGACACCATTGAGATGCAGCTGCCCCCAAAAGGGCAGACGCCTCGTGCTGCGAGGGAGCAGAGATTTTTTGAGCCGTCTGCCCCGCAAGAGGAGATCGAGAATACAAGCGAGTTTTCTTTTCGTATCGAGCAGCCGGTGTGGGATGCCCCCGAACGCCCCGAAGCCGACGAGATGATACCGGAAGAAACCGAACAGGAACAACCACAAGAACAAGAGCAGCAAGTGCCGCCTCAGCCGGAACAAACCGACGCACAGCCAAAACAGCGCAAAAAGATCTTGACGGAGGGGCTGCATCTGTTCGGTACACCGTCGGACGAGCAGCCGGAGGCACTTTCCGATGATGCACAGGAGCAGACACAGCAGTTTGAAAGCGTGGATGAAGATACGCCGGAGCAAGAGCCTGAACAGAAGAAAGCACAGGAAGAAGACGGTATCGAGGAGTACGACGATCCGAGTCAGGCACAGCAGGTACAGGATGCGTTGTTTGCTGTCACAGCCCGCAGTACAGTGCGTGCAGTCATCACCGGTTTGCTGGCGATTCTGCTTTTGTGGCTCGGAATGGGGGCAGCACGTCTGTATCCGTTGCCGGGCGTGATCGACCCTGCCATTGAAAAAGTACCGTTTTTGGTGGTGAACCTGTTGCTGTGTGCAGCAGCAGCGGCACTTTCGATCGGCACCATCAAAGACGGGCTGATGGGATTGTTTGGAAAGCCAAGCACCGACACCATGCCCGCACTGGCGATTTTGGCAGCATTTATCCAAAGCGGTTGGTTGGTGTATAAGCCGCAACAGTACGAGCAGGTCACCTTTACTTTGTTTGCAGGGGTGGCGGTTCTGTCGCTCAGCTTGAACGCTTTGGGCAAGCGGGTACAAGGCAGTGTGATTTGCAAAAATTTCGAGATGGCAAGTTCTCAGCTAGAGCATTGGGCAGCGTGTACCATCACCGACCGTGAACGAGTTTCGGCAGTTGCAAAAGGACTGGACGAACCCGAACCGTATCTGGTGGTCAGCCGTCCCACAGCACTGGTCAAAGATTTTCTCAAGCAGAGTTTTTCCGAACGTGCGAGTGAACGCAATGCCCAAAAGTTGAGCTATTTGGTGCTTGCGATCGCAGTGGTATGCGCCGGTGTAGGTGGATTTATGGCAAAAAGTGCAGCGGTGGGCATCAGTGTGTTTACCGGTACGCTGTGTTTTGCGGCTCCGTTCGCAAGTACCTTGATGCCGGCTGTCCCCAGTTTGCTGATGCAGAAACAGGCAAGCAAAGTAGGGGCTGTCGTGCCGGGCTGGAGTGCTATCGAGCAACTGGGCAAGACCAATATGGTTTTGGTGGGGGCAAAAGATCTGTTCCCAGCCGGAAGCGTCACCTTGAAAGGCATCAAAACGTTTGAAAAAGAGCGCATCGACCTTGCTATTTTGTATGCGACTTCCATTTTGGTCGAGGGCTGCGATACGATGCGAGAAGTATTTTCGGGCATCGTAGAGGGCAAGACCGACATCTTGTATCCCGTCGAAAGCTTCACGTTGGAGGTCGGCTGTGGATACTGCGCATGGATCAACAACGAACGAGTCCTCATCGGCAACCGTGAGATGATGCTGCGCCACGGGTTGGAAGTACCCAGCAAAGAGTGGGAAACGCATGCCTGCAAAAACGGTCAGCAGCAATTGTTGTATTTGGCAGTTTCGGGCAAGCTGTTCGGTGTGTTTGGGCTGGAATACACCCCCGACCCGTCGGTGGAAAAGGTCATCCAGTCGCTGTACCAGCGTGGCATTTCGTTGCTGGTAAAAAGTGACGACTGCTGTGTGAGCGAGCAGCTCATCTCTACCGTATATCAGTTGCCCATCGAAAGCGTAAAGGTACTGAACGAGAAAGAACGAAAAACGTTGGGCCCCGAGCTGATTTTCCGCCCCGAAAGCGAGGGCGTGATGACCCATCTGGGCTCGTTCGCTTCTTTTGTTGGCGGTCTGCGTGCCGCCGAGGGTGCAGCTGCCGGGGAAAAATTGGCAACGATGGTGCAAACAGCAGCGGTAGTGTTCAGCTGTTTGATTGCATTGGGACTTACCGCAAGCGGTGGGTTGATCTCGCTGGCACTTCCTGCCATCCTGCTCTATCAGGCAGCTTGGACAGTGTTGCAGCTTGCAATGCCGCTCAGTAAACAATAAAACAAGAACCGAGTCTTCCAACTACGGAAGGCTCGGTTTTTATCATACACGGATTTGTTGACGGCTGGTAAGCTTGCGCAGCAACAGCAAAAACATCGCAAGACACATGACGCCTTGCCCGATGGAGGAGATGGAAAGGCTCCACCAGATACCGCAAAGCCCCAACGAAGTTTTGCTCAGCAGCATTGCCATTGGGATACGTGCGCCCGCAAGGGTGATGCAGACCACGGCAGGGGTCAAAGTGTGACCGAAGCCGGCAAAAGCACCGACGATCATAATTTGCCAACACATGAACATCTGTGAGTAAGAAATGATTTGCAGGTAGTCTACGCCGGCAGGTGTCACCGATGGGTCGGGGATAAAGATGCGGAAGATTGGCGCAGCACCAAAAAACAACAGGGCGGTGGTGAAAATTCCCCAGATGCTCATAGCGGCAAGGGCGGTGTAAAAGCCCTTTTTGGCACGATGCAGATTTTTTGCGCCCCAGTTTTGAGCGGTAAAACTGTTCACTGCGACCGCAAAACCGTCGGCGATGACCCAGCTTACCGACTCGATCTGACTGCCTACTTTTTGCACAGCGATGGCAGTATCTCCAAAAGATGCCACCATACGGGAGATGACCATAGCGATCAAAGGAAACAACATATTTTGTACCGCAGCCGGAAAGCTTAGCCGGAAAATGTCCCACATTTTCGAAAAATCAGGTCGAGAGAAAAAGCGTACGTGACAGAACAGGTGTTTGTCTTTCAGTGCAGCCATCAAAAATTGTGCCGCTACCAAAAACTGACCGGTCACCGTTGCAACGCCTGCACCGGCTGCGCCCAATGCAGGAATGGGACCAAGCCCAAAAATAAACAGCGGGTCGAGTACGATGTTGGCGACAAGTCCCACTGCGTTCACCCGAAACGGAGTGCGACTGTCACCCGTGACCGTAAGGAATGAGGTCATGATTTGGGCAAAAAATACGAGCGGCATACCGCCACCGATGATTTGCAGATAAATGCGGGCGTCCGAAATAACTTTCGGTTCGGATAGCTTAAAAAAGTCGATCAGTTGCGGTGCAAACCCGACCAGTACCACACCGTACACCACCGACAAAAACAGACATAGCTGCAATGCGGTCTGGGTGTAGTGGGCTGCTTCTTTTACATTGCCTTCCCCAAGGCGATGTCCTACCCGTACCTGTCCGCCGGTACGTGCCAAGGTGACTAAGCCGGTGGAAAGCCAGTTGAACATACCTGCAACGCCCACCGCTGCCACGGCACCTGCACTCAGCCGACCGATCCAGATCATGTCGATCATATTGTATGCCATTTGAATCATCGAGGTCGCCATCAGCGGCAATGCCAGTTTCAGCAGGGCTTTGCCGATGGAACCGTTTAGCAAATCAATTCGCTTTTCCATATTTTCTCCTTATTATGTTATAAAAATCCTGTCTTACTATAACATACCCCGAACGGGAAGTAAAGGAAATGCTTTTGAAATGTGCCGATTTATTGTATAATAAAAATGATTTGCGCTAAAAAACGGTCAAAACAGCAAAGCAACGCAGAATTTTGTGCAGAAAAGAGGAAAAACGGTGGAACAGAAAATGCAGCAGCTGCTGAAAAGCGTGTTCGGATACGACAGCCTGCGAAAGGGGCAAGAGCCGTTGGTGCAGGCACTCATGCAAGGCAGCGATGCGCTGGGCATCATGCCCACAGGGGCAGGCAAGTCGCTGTGCTTTCAGCTTCCGGCACTTTGTTT
Source organism: uncultured Anaerofilum sp. (assembly GCA_944385945.1). GTDB lineage: Bacteria > Bacillota > Clostridia > Oscillospirales > Ruminococcaceae > Anaerofilum. The sequence continues at coordinate 11,566 of CALWZD010000104.1, forward strand.
GTCGGGCATCACACTGGTGGTTTCACCGCTCATCTCGCTGATGAAAGACCAGGTGATGAATCTGGTGCAGCAAGGGGTGGCAGCGGCGTTTTTAAACTCGTCGCTAACGATGGGACAGTATGCCAAAGCAACGGCAAATATGCGTCAGGGAAAGTATAAAATCATCTACGTTGCCCCCGAACGGCTGATGACCGAACGCTTTTTGTGGGCGATCGAGGGGCTGGAAATTTCCATGCTGGCGGTAGACGAAGCACATTGTGTGTCCCAGTGGGGACAGGACTTTCGACCCGCTTATCTGCAAATCGCCGAGTTTGTGGCTCGTCTGCCCAAACGTGTTCCGATTGCCGCTTTCACAGCCACAGCTACGCCCAAAGTGCATGAAGACATCGTTCGCCTGTTGCAGTTGAATCAGCCTGTAACGGTCGTGACCGGCTTTGACCGTCCGAATCTTCGGCTGCGGGTACTCAAACCACAACGCAAAGATACCCAGTTGCTGCGGCTTATGCAGGAGTTCGAGGGACAAAGCGGCATCGTGTATTGCTCTACCCGCAAGCAGGTGGAGCAGGTACAGCAGTTGCTGTGCCAAAACGGTATCGCAGCTGCCCGCTATCACGCAGGGCTAGAAGATGCCGAACGCCACACAGCACAGGAGGATTTTGTATTTGACCGTGTGCGTGTGATGGTGGCGACCAACGCATTTGGAATGGGCATCGACAAACCGGATATTCGCTTTGTCGTCCACTATAATATGCCGATGGACTTGGAAAGCTACTATCAGGAAATTGGGCGAGCAGGACGGGACGGTGAACCGTCGGAATGTGTCCTGCTGTATAGCGGGCAGGATGTTCGAATGGGGGAGTTCCTCATCGAAAAAGGGATGGAAAATGCCGAACAGCCCGACCCTGAATTGGAGATACGAGCCCGTGACCGACTGCGTCGCATGACATGGTACTGCACCAGTCGCCGCTGCCTGCGTGGTGAGTTACTGCAATATTTTGGCGAAAAAAGCAGTGGGAACTGCAAAAATTGCAGTATTTGCCTTGGGGAGAATCCCCAGCCCGATGCGGTCACTCGTCCCCGTACTGCTCAGAAATCGTTGCTCGAGGGCGATGTTGACCCGAATTTGCTCGAGCGTCTGCGCAAACTGCGCACGACACTTGCACAGCGACAGGGCGTTCCGGCTTTCGTCATCTTCAACGATGCCGTGTTGCGGCAGCTTTGCTTGAAAATGCCCAGCCAGCGCAGCGAACTGTTACAGGTGGCAGGCATCGGCGAGGAAAAAGCAAGACGCTACGGCGCAGAAATCCTGCAAACCGTGGAACAATGGCGCAGCGAGCAACAATGATTTTTTATCTTTTGGTGCGTTTTTCTTTACAAATCCACAAAAAAGGCATATTCTTTTAAGTATCGAGGCAGAAAATCGTCTGCCTTGGTACGATACCGCCGACCGAGGGGGCAGAGTTTCTGCAAACGGCGGAAAGAATGGGGGAGTTATGATGTTTTCGAAAGAGATGGTACGCCGTGGAAGTCAGCGTTCGGTGATTCGAGAGCTGTTCGAGTATGGCAATCAACGTGCGAAAATCGTGGGCAGGGAGAACGTGTTCGATTTCAGTTTGGGCAATCCCAGCATCCCGTCACCCGATTGGGTAGGGCAGGAACTGCAAACGATGCTGCAAACCCAAACACCCATCCAACTGCACAGCTACACCAGCGCACCCGGCGCAGAGGAGGTACGCCGTGCTGTGGCAGAGGACTTGAACCGTCGGTTCGGCACCGACTATACTGCCGACAACCTGTATCTCACCGCAGGGGCAGCGGCAGCACTGTCGGCGTGTTTCAAAGCCCTTACAACGGCACCCACCGACGAGTTTGTGGCGATCGCACCGTATTTTCCCGAGTATGAATGTTTTGTCTGCGATGGTGCCGGTGCGCAGTTTCGTGTGACACCGCCCGAAACCGAAACCTTTCAAATCGACTTCGACGGGCTGGAAGCCTGCTTGAATACCAACACCAAAGCGGTCATTGTCAACAGCCCCAACAACCCGTCGGGCGCAGTGTATACGCCCCAAACAGCAGAGCGGTTGGCAGAACTGCTCCGTCGCAAAAGCGAGGAGTATGGGCATCCCATCTTTTTAATTTCAGATGAACCATACCGTGAATTGGTCTACGATGCACCGGCACCCTTTTTGCCGAACTATTATAAAGATACACTGGTTTGCTACTCATGGTCGAAAAGTTTGTCGCTGCCGGGTGAGCGCATCGGCTATGTTTTGGTTCCGCCCAGTTTGACCGATTCGGCGCAGGCATACGCTGCCATTTGTGGAGCGGGAAGATGTTTGGGGTATGTGAACGCACCCAGCCTGTTCCAAAAAGTCATTGCACAGGCAGGAGGAAAGCCGGTCGAGATCGAAGCTTACCGCAAAAATCGTGACCTTCTGTGTGAAGGACTGAAAAAAGCCGGTTATACCTTTACTGTACCGGGTGGGGCGTTCTATCTGTTCCCCGCTGTACCGGGCGGTGACGGCGAGGAATTTTGTCGCCGTGCCATGAAGCAAGACCTTCTCGTCGTGCCGGGTGAGGGCTTTGGCTGTCCCGGGCATATACGCATTTCTTACTGTGTCGCCGAAGATACCATTCGTCGTGCCTTGCCCATCTTCGAGCGTTTGATGCAGGAGTACCAAAGCCAGCCGTAATATACGGCGACCAATAAAGGAGGGTTTTCCCATGATTCGTCTGATTGCAAGCGATATTGACGGCACTTTGCTGCAAAATGGCAGCCGTGAATTAAATCCCGAACTGTTCTCGCTGATCGACCGCCTTTTCGAAAAAGGCATTTTGTTCTGTGCTGCCAGTGGACGGCAGTACCCCAATCTGCAAAGGCTGTTCGAGCCGGTGAAAGAACGTATCGCATATATCACCGAAAACGGCGCACTGGTCATGTACGGTGGTATGGAAGTATCGGTGCGGGCGATGCCTCGTGAACAAAGCCTTGCCTTGATCGAAGATATTCAGAATCAGACCGGCTGCGAGGTGCAGGTGTCGGGCAAAGAGCAGGTATATATCAGCCCTCGCAATCCTGCATATGTCGACCATATCCGCAACTTTGTAAAAAATCAAACTGTCCTGTGCGAGGATTTTTCCGCTATCGAGGAACCGTTTTTGAAAGTGTCGGTAATGATGATGGACGGCGTGGACGAAGAAACACTGCAATATTTCAGCCATAAATGGGGCGGTGTGTTCAATGTTGCGCTGTCGGGCAGTTGCTGGGTAGATTTCACTTTGGCAAACAAAGCACAAGGACTTGCAGACCTGTGCAGCAATTTGGGAATACCTCTTGCAGAAACCGCTGCTTTCGGCGACAACTACAACGACATCGAGATGTTGCGCATGGCAAAGTATTCTTGGGCAATGAGCAAAGCGGATGACACCATCAAAAATGCAGCCGGAAGAACCTGTGCAAAGGTAGAGCCGGTTTTGCACAGCATTTTGGAAGCACTGGATTCACTGGAGGCATCACGACAATGACAACACCCGATATTCGTTTGTTGGCGTTGGATTTGGACGGTACCGTTTTTACCGACGACAAAAAAATTACCGAAGTCACCCGCAACGCTCTGCGCAAAGCCATCGAAAAAGGGGTGGTGGTGATGCCGGCGACCGGTCGCCCTTTGAGCGGATTGCCCGAGGAATTCGTGGAGATGGAGGGGGTCAACTACGCCCTCACCAGCAACGGTGCTGCCATTTGGGATTTGCGGAAAAACGAAAAAATCGTGTCGCTGCCCTTTACCACTGAGCAGACTTTGCAAGCGATGCAGCTGATGAAGCCGTTCGAGTGTATGCTGGATGTCTACTTTGATGGAAAAGTGTACACCAACCCCGAAAATATCGGGAATGTAGAGCGGTTCGCACCGCCCGAAATGGTGGAATATGTAAAAAAGACCCGCATTCCGGTGGAAAATCTGGAGCAGTATATTCAATCGAACGGGCTGCGTGCCGAAAAAGTGACCATGTTCTTCTTTGACCCCGCCCAACAGCAACAGGCGACGCAGCTGGCAAACCGGCAAGACTGGATCGAAGCGACCAGCAGTGTTGCCAACAATCTGGAACTGAATGCTGCCGGCGTGAACAAAGGCGAGGGGCTGCGCCGTTTGGCGGAAGTGTTTGGCATCTCTATCCAACAGGTCATGGCGTGTGGCGATGGCGGAAACGATATTGCCATGCTGAAAGCCGCAGGGCTGGGGGTAGCCATGGAAAATGCCAGCGAGCAGGTGAAAGCCGCCGCCGATGTCGTGACCCTTTCCAACCAGCAAAACGGCGTAGCACACGCTGTGGAACAGCACATTTTAAAATGATTTTATAAGGCAGTCGGTAGGAAAGTTCCTGTCGGCTGTTTTTATTGCGATGAATGGGATAAAACAAGGCATAAAAGCACACAATAAAAAGGCATCGTGTGCAAAAAGCAAAGGGAATTGTGGCAAAATTGTTAAAGTTCAAAAAAGTTAAAAAAATCTATTGACAATTTTAGCGCAGGAGAATAAAATAACATTAGCACTCAAGCACAGAGAGTGCTAAAATGAGAGAAAAGAGGCGAACGGCAATGGCAATGGATGACCGAAAACAACGGGTACTTACCGCCATTGTTTCGCTGTATTCCAATGGTGGCGAGCCGGTCGGTTCCACCTTGCTCAGTCGATATTTCGACATGGCAGTTTCCAGTGCCACCTTGCGCAACGAAATGGCAGCACTCACCAAGCTGGGGCTGCTGGAACAGCCACACACCAGTGCCGGCAGAGTGCCGAGTGCAAAGGGCTACCGCTACTATCTCGATTGCCTGTTGGAACAACAGCCGGTTTTGGAGCGGCAGGACAAAGCCCTCATCGACGGCATCTTTCGGGAACTCGATTACGACCCCGACCAGCTTGCCGACGGTGCTGCAAAAGCGTTGGCAGACCTGCTGGGATATGCGGTGGTGGTCACTACCCCCCGTTCCGACGATGTGCGCATCGCCCACTATGAACTGATTCAGGTAGGCAGGAGCAATGTGGCAGTGTTGGCGGTCACCAATGCCGGCGGTGTTCGCACCCGTGTAGCACGGCTGGACACCCCCGTCGATCTGACCCAGCTGCAAAAGCTGTCGGGCGTGCTTGGCAGACGCCTTGCGTTTTTGACAGGTGCCGATGTCACCAGCGCATTGCTGGCAGGCATCGCAGCCGAACTTGGAAGTGCCGGCAGAAACCTGTGGCCCATCGTCAATGCAGCGGTCACTCTGCTGCAAGAGGCGAAAAAACCCCGCATTTTCTTTGAAGGACAGCGTTACCTGCTGCACTGGCCCGAGCTGGCAAGCTGTTTGCCCCAGCTTTTGGACACACTGGCAGACAACACCACTGCACGGGCGTTCATTCGTCCCACGGCAAGTGGAATGTCGGTTCGTCTGGGCGACGATTGGGAACAATGCCCCATGCCCGGGTTGGCGGTCGCAAGCCGACGCTACCTTGCAGGTGGCGGACAGACCGGTGTGATGGCGGTGATTGGGCCCACCCGAATGGACTATCAGCGGATCCTTCCCACTTTGGAATATTTTTCCGCCCTGTTGGGAGAGGGAATGTCCGGTCAACATATACAGGAGGACGATTAAATGGCAGAAGAAATCAAAGAGCCGCAGCCCGAAATGGAGCAGCCCGAACAGGAAGTACCTGCATCCGAGCAGCCTTGTGACGAGCAGGTGACCATCGACATGAATGCGATCATCGAGGGGCTGAAGGCACAGGCAGAGGCTGCCGAAAAGAAAGCCGAAGAAGCAAAAGATACCTTGCTGCGCACTGCTGCCGAGTATGATAACTTCCGCAAGCGCAGCGCACGAGAGCAGTCGGCAAGCTACTCTAGCGGTATGGCGTTTGCCATCGAAAAAATGCTGCCCATTCTCGACACACTGGATATGGCAGCAAACGCCCCCACACAAGACGAAAACTACAAAAAGGGCGTTACCATGACGCTGGATAAATGCGCCGAAGTATTTAAAGCAATGGGAGTGGAAGAAATTCCTGCTCTGGGTCTTCCGTTCGACCCTAGTGTACACGCTGCCGTGATGCAGCAGCCCAGCGAAGATGCCGAAAGCGGCACCGTTTTGCAGGTGTTCCAAAAGGGCTATCGCCTGAACGGAAAAGTGATCCGTTGCGCAACCGTAATTGTTGCCGAGTAGTGCAGCGATTACCTTAAATAAATATCCGCTTACTTTTTATATTACAATTTACGATGCGTTTTATCGCACCAATCAAAGGAGATTGATTTTTTATGGGAAAAATTATTGGTATTGACCTTGGTACTACAAACAGCTGTGTTTCCGTTATGGAAGGCGGCGAACCCGTTGTTATCGCAAACGCAGAGGGCGCACGTACTACCCCGTCTGTTGTTGGCTTCACCAAAGACGGCGAGCGTCTGATCGGTCAGGTCGCAAAGCGTCAGGCTATTACTAACCCCGACCGCACCATCGCTTCTATTAAACGTCATATGGGTACCGACCATAAGGTACACATCGACGACAAATCCTACACCCCCGAGGAGATCAGCGCAATGATCCTGAGCAAGCTGAAAGCAGATGCTGAGGCTTATCTGGGCGAGAAAGTTACCGACGCTGTTATCACTGTTCCTGCATACTTCAACGACAGCCAGCGTCAAGCTACCAAAAATGCCGGTACCATCGCAGGCTTGAACGTTCAGCGTATTATCAACGAGCCGACCGCTGCTTCCTTGGCTTACGGCGTTGATAAAGAGAACGACCAGAAAATCATGGTATACGATCTGGGCGGCGGTACTTTCGACGTTTCCATCATCGAGATGGGCGACGGTGTTACCGAGGTTCTGTCCACTGCCGGTGATACTTTCTTGGGTGGTGACGACTTCGACCAGCGCATCATCGACTGGCTGGTAAGCGAGTTCCAGAAAGAGAACGGCATCGACCTGCGCAACGACAAGATCGCTGCACAGCGTTTGAAAGAGGCTGCTGAAAAGGCAAAGATCGAACTGTCCGGCATGACCAGCACCGCAATCAACCTGCCCTTCATCACCGCTGACGCAACCGGCCCCAAACACTTGGACACCACTTTGACCCGTGCAAAGTTCAACGAGCTGACCGCAGATCTGGTCGAGCGCACCATGGTTCCTGTTCGTCAGGCTCTGAAAGATGCAGGTCTGCGTGCAAGCGACCTGAGCAAAGTATTGCTGGTTGGTGGTTCTACCCGTATCCCTGCTGTACAGGAAGCCGTTAAGAAAGAAATGGGCATGGAGCCGTTCAAGGGCATCAACCCCGACGAGTGTGTTGCTATCGGTGCTGCTATCCAAGGTGGCGTTCTGGGCGGCGACGTAAAGGGTATGCTGTTGCTGGACGTTACCCCGCTGAGCTTGGGTATCGAAACTTTGGGCGGTGTTTGCACCAAAATCATCGAGCGCAACTCCACCATCCCCACCAAAAAGAGCCAGATCTTCTCCACCGCTGCCGACAATCAGCCCAGCGTTGAAGTAAACGTTCTGCAAGGTGAGCGTGAGTTTGCCCGTGACAACAAGAGTCTGGGAACATTCCATCTGGACGGCATCCCTGCTGCTCCCCGTGGTGTACCTCAGATCGAAGTAACCTTCGACATCGACGCAAACGGTATCGTTCATGTATCCGCAAAGGATCTGGGTACCGGCAAAGAGCAGAGCATCACTATCACCGCTTCCACCAACATGAGCAAGGAAGACGTTGAAAAGGCTGTAAAGGACGCAGAGCGTTTTGCAGAGGAAGACAAAAAGCGTCGTGAGGAAGTTGACGTGAAGAACGGTGCCGACCAGTTGGTATTCCAGACCGAGAAAACTCTGGGTGAGCTGGGCGACAAAGTTACCGCAGACGAGAAAGCAAGCGTAGAAGGCAAGCTGAACGAGCTGAAAGAAGCCATCAAGAGTGGCAGCATCGACGAGATCAAAGCAAAGCAGGACGAGCTGCAAAAGGCATTCTATCCCATTGCTGAGAAGATGTACAAAGATTCGGCTGCACAGCAGGCTGCACAGGGCGAGGCTGCCGGCGCACAGACCCAAACCGCAAACGATGACGGCGTAGTAGACGCTGATTTTAAAGAAGTTTAATAGCAGGTCATGCCCTGTTTGAGCATGGCAGGCTGAACGATTGGAAAAAGCCGCCCACCCTTTTTGCCGGCATAGGCAAAAAGGGAAGCGGCAATTTCCGTTTCCAACCCACATTACATTTGCTGCAAAATGCAGCTGTTAGGTGAGAATATGGCAGAAAAAAGAGATTATTACGAAGTCCTCGGAATTGCAAAGGGTGCGTCGGACGACGAGCTGAAAAGTGCTTACCGCAAAAAAGCAAAAAAATATCACCCCGACCTCAACCCCGGCGACAAAAAAGCCGAGGAGAAGTTTAAAGAAGTAAACGAAGCGTACGAGATTTTAAGCGATAAAGAAAAACGTGCCCGCTACGACCAGTTCGGCTTTGCCGGTGTTGACCCAAGCTACGGTGCAGGGCAAGGCGGTTATGGCGGCGGTTTCGGCGGTGGCTTTGGCGGCGTCGATCTGGGCGATATTTTTGGCGATCTGTTCGGCAGCGGTTTTGGATTTGGCGGTGGTACCCGTGCAAATCCCAACGCTCCCCGCAAAGGGCGTGATGTACGCATCAGCGTCGGCATCAGCTTTATGGAGGCGGTACATGGCTGCAAAAAGACGGTCACCATCACCCGTCAGGAAACCTGCCCCGAATGCGGCGGCAGCGGTGCGGCAAAAGGTACGACACCCGACACCTGCCCCGATTGTCATGGTACAGGGCGTGTGAACGTGCAACAGCGCACGCCTTTTGGTGTCATCCAAAGCCAACAGCCCTGTTCACGCTGCGGTGGTAAGGGCAAGATCGTAAAAACTCCCTGCTCGAATTGTCACGGCAGCGGCAGGGTGAATGTAAAGAAAACCTTGGAAGTCACCATTCCCGCCGGTATCGACGACGATCAACAACTGGCACTGCGTGGCATGGGCGATGGCGGTATCAACGGCGGTCCCAACGGCGATTTGATCGTTATCGTCACCGTTCGTCCCGATCCCATGTTCCAGCGTGACGGCTACGACGTCTATGTTACCGTGCCCATCACTTTTAGTCAGGCAGTTATGGGTGCCGAGGTCGTTGTGCCTACCGTCGACGGAAAAGTACAGTACACCGTTCCCGAAGGGACCCAGAGCGGTACGACCTTCCGCTTGCGTGGCAAGGGTATCCCTTATGTAGGGGGCAAGGGTCGTGGCGACCAGTATGTAAAGGTGAATGTAGAGATCCCCAAAAAGCTGACCAAAGCCCAGCGTGAAGCGTTGAAAGCATTTGAGGACACGCTGAAAGAGGATAACTACGAGCAGCGAAAAGGCTTTTTCAAAAAGCTGAAAGATATGTTCCAAGACAAATAAAAAACGGACAAAAAACAGGTGGTTTTATGAAGATGTAAACCACCTGTTTTTTGTATTTGTGATGCAGTAAAACTGTTGAATTGAAAATTGGGCTGATTTTCTTCGAAGTTGCGTCTTTTCTGCTTTGAGGAGAAAAAAGAACATAGAGAAATTTATAAAAAACAGCAGCATTTTTTACAAAATTTATGATTTAAAAAAATTATCTTTATTTTGAAGCGATAAATTGATATAATTAAAGCAAGAATTTCTGTTTGTAAAAATGTTGCAGTTTCAGACCAAATGCAAAGGAGGGAAGAAATGTTGCAGGTATTCTTACCGGTACTTACTGTTGTGTTCCTGTTTATCGAAACAGGTGTCCATACAGCCTTTTGGGAGGCGGCACTGCAAAAACGACCTTGCGCAACCAGACTGATCTTGTATTTTGGTATGCTCCTGTTGCCGATCGGTGCTTTGTGTTTGCCCCAGTTCTCGTTGTTTCTCTTTTGGTGCGCCTACCTTTTGATGTGTTCTTTTCAGCAGTGGATCTCGCCGTTACCGATTGGCAAATTGGGAGATTCTACTTCCATGCGGTTTGTGCTGGTGGGCAGTGTGCAGTTGTTTGCATTGGGTTTGTATGCACTCGTTTCAACACGTGGCTTACAAGAGATTTTAGCGTCGCCTTACAAACAGCAAATGGCGATCTGCGTGGGGCTGGGCTTATTTGCCGCAGCAAAAGCAGTACAGTATTTTTTTGGGAAAAAGATGGAAATCGTCGTTTTGAACAAGGAGCAAAAAGATTTTAGATATATGTACTACTTTTTGTATACGAATATTGTGTATATTCTGATACAAAGTGTTTTATGTCACTTTTATTGGCTTTTGGAAGACGGAACGGCGATTTTGCTGTGCAGCAATTTGATTTCGGTCGTGTTGTTAGTGTGCTACATTATGAGTTTGATCGAGATTTTTAACACGGAATCGGCTGAAAAATTCAATTTGGCATTGAACTCATCGCTTGAACAGGTGGATGTACGGCTGCGTCAGTTGCGGGCATCGGTACACTATGATGGACTTACAGGGGCTTACTCTCGTCTGTACGTGTTGCAACAGGCAAATCGGATGCTGAGCCAACAGATCTTTTTTTGCTTGTATACATTGATGTGAACGGGCTGAAAGAAGTGAATGATAATCAAGGGCATCAGGCAGGGGATAACTATCTGCGCTTTTTTGTACAGTTCATGCAGCAGCAGATCCGTGCGGAGGATATGATGGCACGTCTTGGCGAGGACGAGTTTATCTTGCTTTTGGTCGGTTGTGCGGAAGAAAATACCCAAAAGCGCATTGACACTATCCGAAAAAAGATTCAAAATGAAAACCTTTCGTTTTTGTTTGCTGCGGGTGTTTCTGACTCCAGCCAAGCGCATGAACTGGAAAAAATGATCTCTCTTGCCGACGAGCGTATGTACAAAAAAACAAGAGGGGAGAAATGCGCTGAATGGTTGAAGGTTTGTCGCTTTTGCTGGCTTATGCAGCCAGTACGGTAGCATTTTATCACGGAATCGTCAGTTTCAGTTACAGCCTTTTGCAAAAAACAAGTGGGCTTTCCAAATGGCACTGTGCCCTTTTGTTGGCGATCCTCAACTTTGCCTTTTTTACTTTGTACGGAACGTTGGGATTGGGGCTTATTCTAAACTGGGCAGCATTTTTTGTAGTATTTTATCTGGAGTGTTGCTTTTTCTTCAAAAGCTCATGGCAGTTATCGTTGTTTTTGAGTTTGAGCGTTTGCTTGTGCGAGCTTAGTACCACCTTGCACCATCGTGCCATACTGGCGATAATCATGGATGTTCCGCTTAGCTTTTTCGACAGTGCGGTGGGTGGGGCAAATTATTTGAAAGTATGGCCTATTATTACCAGCTACATCGTATGCTTTTTTGTCTTTGATTACTGTACAAAAGAAAAAAATATGCGTCAGCTGTGCAACTTGATAAAAACCCGAAGCCAAATGCGGATGCTTACCATGATCATGTTTCTGTTAATGCTGCTTTTGCTGCTTCAGTTTTTCTTTACCGAAGCCAGCAAAATAACATTATCACCAAAATATGGAGCTTGGTTGCCAGCTGCTATATGTCTGCGGGGTTGTTGTTTTCGTTGAAATATGCGGTTCGTGTAAGCTATCTGTTCCATTTAGACAACGAAAACACCCAAATACGTAAGATTCTGCACGAATACAAAAGTGAAGAAGAAGTTTTGCGCAAAGCTACAAAAAGCGATGCGTTGACAGGCTTGCTGTGTCAGAAAGAGGGAAAAGAACATCTGGAAGCTTTTATCCAAAAAGAAATTCCGTTTTCCTTGTGCATCGTGGATTTGGACGGGCTGAAATATATCAACGATCGCATGGGGCATCCCGCAGGCGACCGCTATCTGGTAGAGGTCAGCGAGATCTTGAAAAAGAACTGCCGTCAAACACAGGATATTTTATGTCGATATGGCGGGGATGAGTTCGCACTGGGTTTTGCACACCTTTCATACGAGGAAGCGCATCAGCGCATGGAAGGCATCAAAGCCAAGATTATAGAAAAAGGAGAACAGCAATCACTGCCCATGAACATCAGCTACGGCGTTGCGCAGTGGGATGGTCAGATGAACTACGAACAACTGTTTGACAAAGCCGACACTGAAATGTATGAAATGAAACAACTGCATAAAAAGCAAAGTCCGCATATTCTACGGTTTGGTAAAGATTAACTAACGCTTTCCCTATCTCTCCATAGTTCTCCCTAAGTGCTACCCGTATTACATTTTTGAAACTTTTGCTTTCCCTAACTCGCCTATGTTTCCCTAACACGCCGTAAGTTTAGTATCA
>CALWZD010000105.1 GCA_944385945.1 uncultured Anaerofilum sp.
GGAAGCATACTGAAAATCCACTCCGGGGCCTGCCATAGCCGCTTGGATGCAAGTATAGGAATAAGGGTCGTCATCAACAAGCAGTACGTGAGAAATATTATGCTGTTTAAAAAAATTCGTATGATGAATCGCTTTCCTGAATGCGGAAACTCAGTCCTACCGTGAAGGTAGTGCCTTGCCCCGGCTCGCTCTGTACCTCAATCGTGCCACCCATAAGCTCGATCAAGTTTTTTGTGATCGCCATGCCTAAACCGGTACCTTCCACCTTATCCACACGTCCGTCGGTTGCCCGTGCAAAAGGCTCATAGATATGAGAGATAAATTCTTTACTCATACCAATACCGTTGTCGGTAACGATAAATTGAAATTCGGCAATACTGGGCGAACGTTGAACCAACTCTTTCACTTCGAAGGTGATGTATCCATACTCGGGGGTGTATTTTACAGCGTTGGAAAGAAGATTGATTAAAATTTGATTTAACCGAAGCTTATCACCAACCAAAAGTTCGTGTCGAACATCGCTTACTATAATGTCGAAACGCTGATGCCGTTCGCTGACCCGTGAGCCGATAATGGTGTTGATTTCGTCTACAACACGAGCAAGCTGAAAATCTTGCAGGTTCAGGTTGGTTCGGCCGCTTTCAATCTTGCTCATATCCAAAATATCGTTGATCAATGCAAGCAAATGCTGGCTGGATGCGGAGATTCTTTAAGTATGTTCTCGAACCCACTCTTTGTTGTCGGCATCTCGTTCAAGCAAGGTGCAAAGTCCAACGATGGCATTCATGGGGGTTCGAATATCGTGGCTCATGGTACTTAAAAAGGTACTTTTGGCGGCGTTTGCAATATCAGCAGCCTCATATGCCTGTACTGCTGCAAGACGGGCGGCGTGTTCTTTCTTTAAAGCCTGCTTTGTTTGATCTAGCAAAATGATATTTTTGGACATGAAGAACGCCAGCAAAAATGCCAGACAGATGATGATAAAAACGCCGAATAAAGCACCAATGGGCGAATACCACCCATTGGTTGGCATGATGTACAAACACCATTGCCCGTTAAAAATTGTTTTACAAGCAGAAATGGGAGAAGAAAGCTGTTGCCCATCCGAAAGGTTAGAGGCAATAACCGTTTCTTTGTCTGCCTATGTTAGCACCAGATGGTACAAGTATTCGTGCGATTGCAAAAGACCTATCCCCATAGTTTCTAAAACGTCAGGCATATCCAGAACAAGGGCTGAAAATCCCCAAAAGCTGCCATCAGAATAGTAAATAGGGTTGCGTGCGATAAGGGCTTGTCCACCTTGCAACAATTCCAACGGACCGGAAACGATCAGCTCGCCACTTTGCATCGCTTTTATAGCGTCCTCTTTAGGTGTTTCTCTTTGTAGCACATCGTCACCAATAGCACTTTTGTTTGATTCGTATGGGTAGGTGTATAGCATAACTCCGTTGGGAAGAAGTTGAATCGCACGAATGGAATCGCAATCACGTAGCTGCGCTGCCATAAGATTAAACTCATCCAAAAATACGCTGCCGTCACCGACCTGTACCATATTTTGCATATTTTCTTCGCCACTTGCAAGAACAAAAGCACCGAGCGTTTCGGTTTTGTCGATTTTATCACTTAATGCAAGACTCATTTGGTTCATTACATTGGTGGCAACAACACTTGCCTGTTTTCGAGTGTTATTTATAGACGCATAGCAGGTTGCCCACCACATAAGCAGCCCTGCAAGCAGCCATGCAACAAAGAATTTTATGAACAAAGAAAAACGCCTGCTTTTCATTCCATCACTTCCCGATATGGTAATAATTGGCAAAAAACAAAAGCTTAAAAAAGAATGTATTTCCATTATAAAGAATTTTAAATGTAAAATCAATTTCAACCTGTTCTTACTATTAAAAAAGGGCAACGAAACATATGGGTGAAGTTTGTGCATAAGTTACAAATAGCTTTTTTAGAAAGACAAAAAATAGAAGCATATGCGATAATCAAAGCCGAAAAACAAGACGTTTTTTATTCCCGGTAAAAATACGGTAAAATCTTGACTAAATGAAAAAAATAGTTTACTATGTTGATAATATAGTATTGAGAAAAGTGTTTCTCAGGCGTTTTATAACGGGTAATACCAACTGAACGGATGCGGAGAGATCGGGATGGCAAAAACCGATTGGTGGGGTAGTATATTGCGGAAAATATTACTGTTGAAAGGTGTCTGTTACAGCGAGATGTGCAAAAGATGGCAATGCCTCGTTTTTCTCCTTAATATAAGGTTGGCTGGCGGATTCGGCAGTCGGCATATGTGAAAATAAGGGGAAAGAATTGGGATACGGTTAAAAGAAAGGGGCATCGATGTTATGCGATTTGAGTGGGAAGTTCTGGAAAACTTGGACGAGATCGTTTATGTCACAGATGTAAAAACAAATGAACTGGTGTACATGAACGCAAAGTTGCGCCAAGTGCTGGGGGTTACAGAGGAGGATTACAAAGGGAAGCCTTGCTACAAATTATTGCAGGGATTGGACAATCAGTGTCCGTTTTGTGTTAATTCGGATTTGAAAAAGGGTCAATTTCATACATGGGTGTATAAAAATCCCACATCGGATGAAAAGTTTTTGCTGAAAGGTACTTTGATCGAACAGGATGGAAAGCAATACCGTTTGGAGATTGCAGTTGAAGCAGATTCTAAAGTTTTAAATAAAGTCGATCAATATTATGTGCGTACAGAAACCATTTTAAACGATTGTCTGCGTGGTGTATTTTCTACCGAAGATCCATCGGAATCGCTTGAAAATATGGTACAGTATATTGGAAAGACATTCCGGTGCGAACGAGTTTATATATTTGAATTTGCAGGTGAGAATGCAGCCAATAATACGTATGAATGGTGCATGGAAGGCAGTTCTGTACCACGCAAAACATTTGAGGGCGAGCCAGCGGAAGTGATCGAGTGGTGGACCAATACGTTGGAAAAACAAGGGATCGTAGCAATTGACGATTTGGAAAGTATCTTAACGAAATATCCCTTGCTCTATGCAAATTTAAAGTCGCAGAATATCACCTCTTTGGTGGCAGCCCCCATCTATGAGAATGACACAATCATCGGATTTGTAGGCGTCGATAATCCTGATAGGGGGATGCTGCATCTGATTTTGCCGTTTATGAAAGTTATCAATTATTTTGTTAGCAATCTGATCAAACGGCGTGATTTGATGGAGCATTTGCATACTCTGAGCTACCACGATCAACTTACAGGCGCATTAAATCGTAATGCATTGGTGGAACTTTATAAAGAAGCACCTGTTTGTGATTCAATGGGCGTTATTTACTGTGATATTTCCGGTTTGAAGATCGTGAATGATACACAGGGGCATGCCGCAGGGGATGCGGTGATTGTGGAGTGCTGCAAATTGCTGCAAAAAGTTACCAGCACGGGCGACGTGTACCGTATTGGTGGCGATGAATTTATTGCTGTGTGCAAAAATATCACCGAGCAGGATTTAAAACGGATTTTTGAAGATTTGCGCAAAAAGAGCTCGCTGTCAGAATGCCATATTGCACTTGGATATGCATGGTCGAACGAAAATCCAATATCCTTGGAACAGCTGGTGAGTGTGGCTGATAAGGTCATGTATCAAAATAAGCGGGAGTACTATTGTAATTGTTCGGCGGAACAGCGAAAAAGGCGAGACAGACGGATGCTGGATGCCAGTGCACATACAACCGGTACGGTTAGCCCTTTCAACCGCTTTTTGAGCGAGAATTACTACGATGCAGAGATGATTTTTGCCTCGCTTACATCAAATGACGCTTCGCAGTATATTTATTTTGGAGATTTGCAAACAAATTGTTTCTATATCTCGGATAACATGAGAGAAACGTTTGGATTTTCCGAAAACATCGTTCCCGATTTGCTTAAAGAGTGGGAGCGGTGTATCGCAACGCCGGAACATCTGAAACTTTATCAGGATGACGTTAAGTCTATCTTAGCCGAAAAACGAAAAATACACGACATCCGCTATCAGGTTCGTGATGTAAGCGGAAGCATTATGTGGATTCGTTGCTACGGCAAATTGCTCTGGGATGAGGAGAAGGGGATCCCTCTGTTCTTCTCGGGAAGTGTTACCAGACAGGATAACACACTTATCATCGACCCTATTACGAATTTCCCACGTGAAAGTATGGCACTTCGAAAACTGGAAAAATTGACACAACCTACTACGGTTATTGCGTTCAGTTTGAATCATTTTACCGAGATCAATGAAACCAAAGGTCGATATGTTGCGAATACACTCATACGGAATGTTGCCGAGTCGATTTCTTCCTGTTTGGGTGGCAGTTTAAGTTTTTATCGTTTGGACGGTCTTCGCTTTATTGCGATTCCTTTGGAAGGTGTTCAGGCTGATATTGCCGGTATGGTGGCGACGTTGCGAAAGGTGATTGATGAAGAATATCACCGTGCAAATATTACGGTGCATCGTTCAAGTTCTTTTGGAATCATCGAGTTTGACGGAGCTTCCGAAACACCACAAAGCCTACTTGAAAATGCAATCGTTCTGATTTCTTCTGCAAAAGCTTCCTCGGACAGCGAGTATGTAGAATTTTCTCCCGAAAATATCGGAAATATGAAGCAAACTGCCAGCATGGCACTGGTTTTGAGCCAAAATGTTCTCAATTCCATGGAAAACTTCCGTATCGTAATACAACCGGTGGTTTCCTCTGCCACAGGCGTTCCTGCCGGCGGCGAGGTTCTTATGCGTTGGAGATATAAAGGCAAAGATGTTTCACCGGCTGTCTTTATTCCGCTTATGGAAAAAAGCAAAACCATCCATTTGGCAGGAAAGTGGGTGTTTGAGCAGGCGGTACGTGCGTGTCGCCAGTTGATAAAGATCAATCCGGATTTCTATCTCACATTCAATGTAAGTTATCATCAGATTATGAATGATGACTTCATTCAGTTTGTAGATAAGACGATTAGAGATTACAACATGAGCGGAAAAAATCTTGTTGCAGAGTTGACAGAAACACATTTCGATGAGAATCCGGAAAAACTGAGCCACTTTGTAGAATGTTGCACAAATTTGGGGATTCGGGTTGCCTTGGATGACTTTGGAAATGGCTATTCTTCTTTGGGATTGCTGTTGAAGTATCCCACCAGCATCATCAAATTGGATCGCTCTTTGCTGATGGAAATGACAACATCCGTGGACAAATTAAACTTTATCTCCAGTATTGTGTATGCTTGCCATCGCTTTGGAAAGAAAGTGTGCATGGAAGGCGTAGAAACACAAGAGCAGGATGCCCTGATCAAACAGGCAAAATGTGATATGATACAGGGATACTACTATTATCGTCCACTCGAATTGGAAGACGTTTATGCGCTGCTTATATCTTCGAATGAGTCGGATTCATCTGCGGCAAAACCACAGGAAGACAAGCATTGAGCTTTGTTTAACCTCGAGGATAGTTCAAAGCGGAACACTTCTTAAAAGGAGTGTTCCGCCTTTTCTTTTTGTTGACACTCGTAACTTAACTGACAAAACCGCTCCATTAACATCTGGGCGCAGGGAGATAAAAATTTTTGTTTATGCCACACAATATGATTTTGTCGCACAAAACTTTCTTCCTTCAACGTTGCTGTGCAAACAAATCCGCTGGATATGGCAGATTCTACTAATTGTTCCGGCAAAAAGGAAATACCCAGTCCGGCATGAACAGCACGTACGATCGCTTGCGTACTGATACTTTCGATAATAGGACAAAGGGGAAAATCGTATTTTGCAAAGACGTGTTCAACCAATGCACGGCTGATACTGCCTTCATTGCGTAGAATAAAAGAATCGTTCTTCAATGAATGTAACGAAAGCGCATCACTGTTGGCACGGGGGTCTTGTGGCGGTAAAATCAAAACAAGTTTATCCTGTGCAATGGGGCGAGAAAGCAATTCGTCATTTTCTACCAAACCTTCTATAATTGCAAAATCAAGCTGGTTGTTGATAAGTGCGTTTTGTAGGCTGGAGCCGGTTGCAACACAAGCTTTGACCTTTAATTGCGGATGATCCTGTTCGAATTCACATAAAACTTTCGGCAACAAAATATTTCCGATTGTAATGGTGGTTCCAATTCGTATCATACCGATTTCTTCCCAGTTGCGAAGATTTTTTTCGAGTTGATCGAAAGAACCAAGAATATGTACCGCATAAGTGTAGAAAAGCTTTCCGCTTTCGGTGACGTATAGCCGTTTATTGATGCGGTCGAACAGATGAACACCATAGTAATTTTCGATTTCTTTGATTGCACGGGTAACAGCGGGCTGTGTCATGCAGAGTGTTTCGGCAGCACGGGTAATATTTTGGGCTTGAAAAACTGCCAAAAAAATCTTCATATGCCTCAAGGTCATACCAACATCTCCTTTTATGCATATCATATCAAAAATGGTATGATATACATAAAATAATAGCATTTTACACACGCCAAGGCAAGGTGTATACTTACAATCATGGAAGGGAGCGATGTAAATATGTCAGAACCAACACCACGCAATCGGTTGCTGGTAAAACTTTTCTTCACAATGCTGTATATCAGTGCATTTACCTTTGGCGGTGGATTCGTTATCATCACCTTTATGAAACGGAAGTTTGTGGATGAACTTCACTGGATCGACGAACAGGAAATGCTGGATCTAACCGCATTGGCGCAATCTTCTCCAGGTGCCATTGCCGTAAATGCAGCCATTTTGGTAGGGTGGCGTGTAGCAGGCTTTTTGGGTATGATAGTTGCAGTAATTGCTACGATTTTACCCCCTTTATGTATCCTTTCAGTCATTTCTTTTTTCTACGCAGCCTTTGCAACCAATCTATATGTTGCACTGGTTTTGAAAGGAATGTAGGCAGGTGTGGCAGCTGTTATTTTAGATGTGGTTGCAGGCTTGGGTGCTAATGTATTAAAAACAAAATCGCCTACCCATATGGTCACGATGGTAGCTGCATTTATAGCAACATTCTTCTTTAATATCAATGTGATCTATATTTTGCTGGCGGCAGTATGTGTTGGGATTGCACTTGCTATTTATGATCGAAAGAAGAAAGAGGAGAAAGCATGATTTATTTGCAGTTGTTTTTAAGCTTTTTGCAGATCGGTCTATTTTCGATTGGTGGAGGCTATGCTGCAATGCCACTGATTCAGGCGCAGGTGGTTCAACACTATGGGTGGTTGACGATGAATGAATTTACCGACCTGATCATCATTGCAGAAATGACACCCGGACCGATTGCTGTTAACTCGGCAACATTTGTTGGAATCCGTATTGCAGGCTTTCCGGGTGCGCTTGTTGCTACGTTCGGATGTATTTTGCCATCGCTGCTCATCGTTTCCTTGTTGGCATTCATTTACTATCGCTATAAAACGCTTTCAGTATTGCAAAGCGTTTTGGCAAGTTTGCGTCCGGCAGTGGTTGCTTTAATTGCCAGTGCCGGTATCTCGATTTTGTTGCAGGTCGTGTTTGGTGGCAACGAAATGATGCTTCAACATATAAATTGGGTAGGCGTCATCCTGTTTGCACTGGCGTTTTTGG
The DNA here is from genome assembly GCA_944385945.1 of uncultured Anaerofilum sp. Lineage (GTDB taxonomy): Bacteria > Bacillota > Clostridia > Oscillospirales > Ruminococcaceae > Anaerofilum. The sequence goes on from CALWZD010000105.1 coordinate 7,574, forward strand.
CACTGCGAAAATTGAAATGGAACCCTATTTTGGTCATGGTCTTGTGCGGTGTAGGCAATCTGGCTGTGGGGATCATTTCTTCTATATGACAGAAAAGTTTCATAAAATCAGTTTAAACCATCGGCATCAGTTTGTTGCCGATGGTTTTTGTTACAGGGATTTGACCCAAAAGAGAAAATCTTTGTGATAAGAACAAATAATCCATTGCTATTGAAGAAAAATCATTATACAATGGTTACAGAAGTAAGAGTGCATTGGGTAGGTTCAAAGTCGCTGGAATTCGCTTTAGGAAGAAAGCAAAACGGTAGAATCTATTGCTCAAAAAAACTGAAACCGATTACATAATAGGAAAATAATAGGCAGTGTTTCGAAAATAAAGCGAAACTTTTACTTTAAATGCGATTGGGTCGGTAGATGCACTTATAAAGCTCTCTGTTGTACAAGGTGACAAAGATATGAAGGAGGAATTTCGATGAAATTGCCCAAATATTATGAAGATGCATCAATTCTTCATATTGGAACCGAAGAAAACCATGCTTATTTTATTCCGTATCAGGATGAACAAAATTCCCGTTGTCGGGATCGCTTACTGTCGGATAAAATGACATTGCTAAGCGGAGAGTGGAAATTTGCCTATTACAAAAATCGTTTCGAAGTTCCGCAGGAATTTATGCAGTTGGACTTTGATGCAGATTACTTTGATTTGATTCCAGTTCCCAGCTGCTGGCAAACATTGGGGTATGACCGCCATCAGTATACAAATGTGCGCTATCCTTTCCCCTTTGATCCACCCTACGTTCCGGAAGAAAATCCCTGTGGGGCATATATTACAGAATTTGATTTGTCCGAGCAGCAGGTGCAGGAGAAAAACTACCTGCACTTTGAAGGGGTAGATTCCTGCTTTTACGTATGGGTAAATGGAGAGTTTGTAGGGTATAGTCAGGTTTCTCACTCCACAAGCGAGTTTGATATTAGCAAATTTGTGGTAGAAGGAAACAACAAACTTGCAGTTTTGGTACTGAAGTGGTGCGACGGCAGTTATTTGGAAGACCAAGATAAGCTGCGCATGAGCGGTATTTTCCGTGACGTATATCTATTGCATCGCCCACAAAATCATATTTTTGATTATACCGTAACTACTCCGGTAAGCGACGATTTTCGCACCGCTGCGATCGAGGTAAGCGTTGTTTGGAATCAGCAGCCCCAAGAAGTAGAGTGCAAACTATATGCACCCGATGGCACCTATGTGCAGGAGTTGAAGACCCAGCAGGGAAAAGTGCGTTTTGAGATCGCAGAGCCTGTTTTGTGGAACGCAGAACATCCGGCATTGTATGAATTGATTCTTTCTGCAAATGGAGAAACCATTTTGCAAGAAGTAGGCATTAAGCGGATCGACGTCAAAGATGCCGTAATGTATGTGAACGGTGTAAACGTAAAAATCAAAGGCGTTAACCGCCACGACAGCGACCCGATTGTGGGCTATGCAGTCGATGCAGAACACGTCGAAGCAGATTTGCTTTTGATGAAGCAACATAACTTCAATGCACTGCGTACCAGCCATTATCCCAACTCGCCGTGGCTGCCCGAGATGTGCGCACGATTGGGATTTTATATGATTGCCGAAGCCGATTTGGAGATTCATGGCACTACCAGTTTGTATAATAATTATAAGCGCAATGATACAGAGTTAGATATTGAATACGTGCGTGACGATTTTGGTGCTTTGTGCCATGACCCAAGCTTTGCGCAAGCTATTTTGGATAGGACCCAACGCAATGTGATTCGAGATAAAAACTGCTGTGCGATCATTATGTGGTCGTTGGGCAACGAGTCTGGCTTTGGACCTAATTTGGAAAAAGCAGCACGATGGATCAAAGAATACGACCCCACCCGTTTGACCCATTATGAAGGCAGTATTTACAAAAGAAGCAATGTAGAAAATGATTTGTCTTGCATTGATGTGTATAGCCGTATGTATGCTACTCCGGCAGCTTGCGAAAAGTATTGCGTAGAAAACGAAGTGCAAAAGCCGGTGGTGCAGTGTGAATTTGTTCACGCAATGGGCAACGGACCGGGGGACATCGAGGAATATTTCCGTCTGATTTACAAGTACGACCAGTTTATGGGCGGCTTCGTTTGGGAATGGTGCGACCATGCAGTATGGATGGGACGTACCGTTGAAGGCAAGGATAAGTATTTCTACGGCGGTGATTTTGGCGAGTTCCCCCACGATAGCAACTTCTGTATGGACGGCTTGGTTTATCCTGACCGTACCCCCCATACCGGATTGCTAGAGTGGAAAAATGTTGCACGTCCTGTTCGTGCGCAGTTAAAAGATGCACAAAAAGGCATCGTTTGCCTGAAAAACTGTTTGGACTTTACCGACTTGGAGTCGGCAGTGGAGTTGCACTACGAAATTACCTGCGATGGTGCAGTGATTGAAAGTAACACGGTTTCGCTTCCGTCTGTTTTGCCTCATGCACAGGCAGAAATCGTCCTGCCCTATGCGATACCTTGCAAAGGAACGGTTTGTCTTGATTTGTATTATCTGCAAAAACAAGATTGTACTTATCAGGCAGCAGGAACGGTTTTGGGCTTTGACCAGTTTGTGCTTTGCAAGCAAGAGGTTTCTGCGGTTTGTGAACCAGAGGGCAATGTAGCAGTTGCAGCGGAGGACGAGCGCAAAGTAGTGGTTGAGGGTGAAACTTTCCGCTACACATGGAACAAATTGACAGGCTTGTTTGACGAGATGGTAAACGGTCACATTACCTATCTGCAAAAGCCACAGGAATGGAATATCTGGCGTGCGCCCACCGATAATGACCGAGAGATCAAAAACGAGTGGAAACGTGCAGGATATGACAGGGCGTTGGTACGAGTTTACCAAACCGAAGTAAAGCAAGGGGAAAATACCGTTGAACTTCATGCTAAACTGGGCTTGGCAGCGATTTATCTGCAAAAAATCGTGCAAGTAGACGTTTGCTGGAAGATTTGCTCGGATGGTGCGGTTCGTATGGATACCCACGTGCAACGCAACGAGGATATGCCTTTCCTGCCACGGTTTGGCTTGCGTATGTTTTTGCCTGCTAACTTGGAACAGACGAGTTATTTTGGATACGGACCGCAGGAAAGCTACATCGACAAACACCGTGCTGCAATGCTGGGACGGTACACTGCAAGCGTGACCGATCTGCATGAAGACTACATCCGCCCACAGGAAAACGGAAGTCATTATGGCTGTTCTTCGCTTTCGGTTTGGGCTTCGCAGGGTGGTTGTTTGTCTGTCAACGGCGATGATTTCAGTTTCAATGCTTCGGTATATACACAAGAGGAACTGGAGCAAAAAGCACATAACTTCGAACTCGTTCCAAGCGGTGCAACCGTCCTTTGTGTAGACTATAAAATGTCGGGTGTTGGTTCCAACAGTTGCGGGCCCAAGCTGCGTGAAGAATATCAGCTGAATGAAACCGAGTTTGATTGGTCGCTCAATCTTACATTTGAAAAAAATGGGTGCAAAAAATGAATCTGAAAGAACGAATCGACGCAGGAATGCTTTTTTATGAATTTGGTCATAAAGACCCGCAAGATCAAGAGATCGAAAAACAACTGGATGCACAGCGTAAACACTGCAAAGAGATGTTGTTCGACTATAACCATACTCGCCCGAGCGATCGAAAAAAACGTCTGGAGATTTTGCAGAGTTTGCTGGGGAAATGCGGGAATGAGGTGTACATCGAAGACGGTGTGCATATGTCTTACGGCAGCAATCTATATTTGGAAGGCTCATTTTATTCCAATTATAATCTGACGGTCGTGGACGATGGAAAGGTATTTATTGGGGATAAAACGATGATCGGTCCGAATGTGACCATCTGTACCACCGGACATCCTGCCAACCCGCACTATCGTGAGATGGTGGCGCATTATTCCTTGCCGATCAAGATCGGAAAAAATGTTTGGATCGGAAGCAATTCGGTAATTTTGCCGGGGGTTACGATCGGCGATAATTCCATTATCGGTGCTGGCAGTGTAGTAACACGGGACATTCCTGCAAATGTGATTGCGTTCGGAAATCCCTGTCGTGTCCAAAGGGAGATAGGGGAGCGTGACCGAGAGTATTATTTTCGGGATTTAAAGGTCGATTTTCCTTACACTCTTCGCCAAGAATAAATCAAATGAAAAAGCTCGAAGCCTATCTGGGGGCTTCGAGCTTTTGGTTTTTTAAGCCGAAATTTAGGTTTCTGGTTGTGAAACAACAGTTGTTTGGGCAGAGTCTACCAGATGAACATTCAAATGTGGGTAAGTCATTTCTACATTGTTTCGATCAAAACTGTATTTCACAGCTTCATTCAAAGCAAACAGCACTGTCCAGTAGTCCGGATTTTTTACCCAAACACGAACAACGTAATCAATCGCACTATCTCCATATTTGCTTACCGCTACGGTAGGTTTTTTGTCCTCGTCCTGAATGACTTGGGGGATCGTGTCGATTGCTTGAATCAACGCTTCTTTCACGGTTTCCAGCGGAGCGTCGTAGGATGCAGAGTAATTTACATCAACACGGCGGAATTCCTCAATCGAATAATTGATGATTCTGCTGGAAGAAATGTCGCTGTTGGGAATATGGATGATTTTATTGTCTGGAGTGGCTACTTTGGTGTAAATCAATCCAATTTCCTTTACAGTTCCGCCGACGCCACCTGCTTCAACATAGTGGTCGGCAGCAAACGGTTTGCTGATTAGCAGAATCACACCACCCGCCAAATTCGACAGGGTGTTTTGGATGGAAAGCGAAATTGCAAGACCGGCAACACTAAAAACAGCGACCAAAGATGTGGTAGGTACACCCATAAAATCTGCAATGATGATACCGATCAAGACATATAGGCACACACGAGAAACGGCAAGGGTAAAGTTTTTCAGCGCACGGTCGATTGCAAAGCGGGAAAGAAGCTTGTCGAGCATTTTGATTAAAATGCGACTGGCAACGTATAGCACTACGAATAATAAAACAGCACTGACGATTTTTTCAAGGTTGATCTCCCCGAAAGAAATTTTCGACAGGCTCGACAAATCAATCGTTGGCATAAAAATCCTCCTTTAAACAAAATTATTCTACAAGGGGTGAGGTCAGCTGTAAAAATTCTTCGCTAATGTTGTTTTGGAATACGCTTTTTGCGTAGTCATAACTAAATTGAGGCGTGCTGTTTTGGCGAACACCGTGCGCACTTGCCAATTCGGGGGTGTAGTCGGCGAAGAAATAGCAGGTGATATTGGAATATCCTGCGCCATAATGTGTAACGGTAGGCCATGCCTTGGCATCGGAGACAGTGCATTCGATACGGCCGTCCGGATTTTCGGTTTTTGTCAGATCAAATGTGAGGATCGCACCAAGTAAATTGTCGCCAACCGACTGTGCCGAAACAAAATTTCCCAGCGAATAAGCGCCCCCTACCGAGCGACCGTCCTGTGCGGTCATCCATTTCATATCCTGCACAACGTGTGGATGAGTACCGATAATAACATCTGCACCCCAATCGGCAAGCTGCTGTGCTAAAGTGCGTTGGCTATCGGTAGTGGTATGACTGTTTTCGATTCCCCAGTGCAGTCCGACAACCACGAAGTCGGCAACAGTACGTGCATATGCAATATGCTGCTGCATCAAATCGGTTTGGGATAAAAGGTTGACGTGCGCAGAAGCAGAGGAAGGTGTGGGGATGCCGTTGGTATGCTCAGTGTAAGACACATATGCGATTTTGATTCCGTTCACTTGCTGCACAACGACAGTGTTTTCTGCGGTGTCATCTTCGGTCAATCCAACGGTAAGGCAATCTTCGGGCATACTGCTCCAGAATTTTCTGGTAGCATCAATGCCACCTGCCCCTTTATCATAAGTGTGGTTGTTGGAAAGGCTAAACACCCGAAATCCCATCTCATACATATGTTTTCCCAATGCGCCGGGGGTAGAAAAGCAGGGATAGTTGGATGGCTCGTAGGTATCGTTTACCAGTGTTTCTTGGTTCAACCAATTCACGTCGTAATTTTGATAAAACGGTGCGATATGTTCATAAAGTGCTGTGAAATCATATCCATCGCCATTCGCACGTCGATTTGCCTGTTTGTAGAGCGCATCATGGATAAGATTATCACCGGTTGCCGAAAAATGAACGGTATTTACAATGGGCTGAGGTTCCGGTGTAGCGGTAGGGGCAGGAGTGGAAGTGGGTGCAGGCGCAGCAACCGGAAGCCCCACACTTATGACTTGACGATTCCATAAGAAAGCCCCTGCAAACAGCAACACACTGACGAAAATCAAGCCTAAAAACAGTCTTGCTTTATTGCGTTTTTTCATTTTTGAATCATATCCTTCATCGTGTACATTCCGGCGGGTTTTCCAGCCAGAAAGACAGCTGCATTTACAGCACCGTTGGCAAATACTTCACGAGAAGCGGCACTGTGCGAAAGAGTGATGACTTCGTCCGGACCACAGAACAACACATCGTGGTCACCAACGATACTGCCACCACGCACTGCGTGTAGACCTAACTCGTGGTTATCACGGGGCTGACGAACCTTGCTGCGGTCGTATACATAGGTATATGCGTTGTTGGCTGCGTCGTTGATTTCGTCGGCAATCATCAAAGCGGTACCACTGGGCGCATCTACTTTGTTGTGGTGATGTTTTTCGATGATCTCAATGTCGTAATCCAAACCCAACATTTTGGTGGCAGTACGAGCAAGCTCGATCAAAAGATTGATACCCAACGACATATTTGCGCTTTTGAAAATAGCAACTTGAGTAGACAGTGCTTTTAATGCCTGCTCGGTGGTTTCGTCCAGTCCTGTGGTGCAAACCACACAGGGCAAATGTTTTTCAGCACAATAGACAATGGATTTTGCTGTGGCAGCAGGGGAAGAAAAATCAATCAATACGTCTGCTGCCTCTTTCATGTCGTACAATGACGTATATACAGGCGGGTTTGCTTGCAGGTTTTGCTGCACATCAATGCCGGCAACAACTTCACAATCAGTTCTTGCGTCGATCAGGCGACAAAGTGCTTGCCCCATCCGTCCGCAAATTCCTTGAATCACGATCTTAACCATTTTATTACACTCCTCGCTGTTTATAATATCGTTTTTTCATAATATAACATATTTTTTGCCGTTGTAAAGAAAAATACCGCAGAAAATGATTCTGCGGTATCAAAAATTACAGCAGGTTGACCTCTTGCATAGCTTTTTTCAAGATAGCGGTGTTTTCCTCGCTCAGGTCGATCAAAGGCAACCGGCACGAACCTGCCTGATAGCCCAGCAGGTTCATTGCAGCCTTTACCGGAATGGGGTTTACGTCGCAGAACAAGGCTTTGCACAGATCCAAAAAGTCCATCTGCATCTGAAGGCTCTCTTTTACTTTTCCGTCAAACCACAGTTGGCACAAATCGTGGGTCTGCTGTGGTGCAATGTTGGAAAGTACCGAGATAACACCTTTACCACCCAAAGAAAGCACTGGCACGATCTGCTCGTCACAGCCGGAATAAATGGTCAGATCGTCTTTGCAAAGTGCGTGGATCTCGGCGACCTGATTGATGTTTCCGCTTGCCTCCTTAATGGCAACGATGTTGGGGTGCTGCGAAAGGATCTTGCAGGTAGCAGGGGTGATGTTTACACCTGTACGCCCCGGAACGTTATACAGCATTACAGGAACCGAAACAGCATCTGCCACAGCAGTAAAGTGACGGATCAACCCTGCCTGGCTGGTTTTGTTATAGTAGGGGGTCACTTGCAGAATGGCATCCACACCCAGCTTCTCCGCTTTTGTGGAAAGCTCGATGGCGTGACGGGTGTCGTTAGAGCCGGTTCCTGCAATTACAGGGATTCTTCCGGCAACTTTTTTTACAGCATATTCGATGCATTGTAAATGTTCCCCGTCAGGCATGGTCGAAGCTTCGCCGGTCGTGCCGCAAATAATGATGGCATCGGTATGGTTTGCGATTTGGTCTTCGATAATGCGTCCCAGTTCGGGATAATTGATGGAACCATCGGCATTCATGGGGGTGATGATCGCAACACCGGCACCTGTAAATACTGTTTTCTTCATAACAGAGATACTCCTCTCAAAACATTTGGCAGTCTATCACTCCAGATAGCCCTTTGCTGCCAGAAGTTCTGCCAGCAAAACGGCACCACCAGCAGCACCACGCAAGGTGTTGTGGGACAGACAGACAAATTTATAGTCATACTGTGTGTCTTCACGCAGACGTCCGATGGAAACCGCCATACCGTTCTCCAAATTGCGGTCCAGCTTTGCCTGCGGGCGGTTTTCTTCCTCGAAATAGTGTAGGAATTGCTTCGGTGCGCTGGGCAGCTGCAGTTCCTGTGCGGGGCCGGAGAAAGCAGCCCATTTGTCCAAGATCTCCTGTTTGGTAGGCTTTTTGTCGAAGCTTACGAATACAGCCGCAGTATGTCCGTCCGAAACAGGGATGCGCAGACATTGTGCAGTGATAGCAGGCGAGGTGGCACAGACGATCTTGCCGTCCTTTACTTCGCCCCACAGCTTCAAAGGCTCTTTTTCGCTTTTTTCTTCCTCGCCGCCGATAAAGGGGATGCAGTTGTCCACCATTTCAGGCCATGTTTCAAAGGTCTTTCCGGCACCGGAAATTGCCTGATAAGTGCAAACAAGACATTTAGATACGCCAAAATCCTGCATCAAGGGGTGTAAAGCGGGTACATAGCTTTGCAGAGAGCAGTTGGACTTTACGGCGATAAAGCCTTTTTTTGTTCCCAAACGTGTGCGCTGGCTGGGGATGACGTCGATGTGATGTGCGTTGATCTCCGGTACGATCATAGGAACGTCATCGGTGAAGCGATGGGCACTGTTGTTGGATACCACGGGGCATTCAGCCTTTGCGTAGGCTTCTTCCAGTGCTTTGATTTCGTCCTTTTTCATATCGACAGCGCAGAAAACGAAGTCGACTTTTTCTGCAACGCTTTGTACGTCGGATGCATCCAGCACCACCATTTCAGCGGCTTGCTGGGGCATAGGATTGGGCATTGCCCAGCGGTCGCCGATCGCTTCTTTGTAGGTTTTTCCAGCCGAGCGGGGGGAAGCAGCCACCGCTGCCAGATGGAACCATGGATGATTTTCCAGCAGCGAAACAAAACGCTGCCCCACCATACCTGTTGCACCTACAACACCAACTTTAAACTGTTTCATTTCTCTTCAATCCTTTCCCTTTTCCCGAAAATAAGCCGGAAGATGAAAAAAACCGGCTTGAAAACCGGCAGAATATGCAATATAATATAAAAGATTGCATATCACACAGCGCACCATACAAATATCCTTTGTATGACAGTCGCAGACCTTTCGGCGAATGCGACCAAGATCGCCCATTGCCGATTGAGCAATCTTTCGGCGGAAATGCCCTTTCCTCTCCGCACAAAAAAACAAATCGGCGGCTATTTGGAGAGTACTGATGCATCCCGCAACCTCTGTTCTTCTTACTATACCATCTTGCCGCCACGAATGTCAATGGAAGAGGGAAACATTCATGTTAAAAAATGATTTTTGGTACGATTTGCCCAAAGAGCTGATTGCACAAGAGCCGTGCATTCCCCGTGATGCTGCACGGTTGATGTGTATGGACCGAAAAACAGGCGAGCTGCAACACCGGATCTTTCATCAACTTCCTGACCTACTATATGCAGGAGATCTGCTTGTTGTGAACAATTCAAAAGTGCTGCCGGCAAGATTGATCGGCAACAAGCAGGAAACAGGGGCGGTTTGTGAATTACTGCTGCTGCGTGAAAAGAAAAAGGACGAGTGGGAATGCCTTGCCAAGCCGGGGAAAAAGTTAAAGCCGGGTGTGAAGATCGAGTTTGGCGACGGAACATTGATCGCAGAGATTCTGGAAACATATGAGGATGGCAACAAACTGGTTCGCTTTTTGTATGATACCGCCACACTGTACGAAAAGTTGGATGCATTTGGCAAGATGCCGTTGCCACCGTACA
>CALWZD010000106.1 GCA_944385945.1 uncultured Anaerofilum sp.
CGGGAAACCGAAGAAGATGCCGAGGTAGTGCCGAACCTGATGATCGGGTTTGGTATCGACGAACCGCAGGCAGAGTATGTGGCAGAAATTAAACTGCGCCATTTGAACCGAGAGTACATCCTGAAACGCACCAAAGAAATTGCTGATTTGGAAAAAGACATCCAACGCTTGCAGGATATTCTGAAAAGTCAGGCAAAGATGCGACGCATCATTATTTCCGAGTTGGAAGCAGTGTCGAAAAAGTATGGCACTGACCGCCGATGCGAGATTTTGTACGACGTGGCACAGGAGCAGGAAAACGAGGAAGAAGATGCAATGCCGGATTATCCGGTAAATGTGTTCTTCACAAAAGAAGGATACTTTAAGAAGATCACACCGCAATCGCTGCGAATGTCTGGCGAACAAAAGCTGAAAGACGGCGATGAAGTGCTGTTCCGTGGAGAAACGCAAAACAATGCACATCTGCTGTTTTTTACCAACCGCCAGCAGGTCTACAAATGTCGGGCAGGTGACTTCGAAGACAGCAAAGCGAGCGTGCTGGGAGAATATATTCCCGCACGTTTGGGCATGGAGGAAGGCGAGCAGCCGATTTATCTGGCAGTCACTACCGACTATAAGGGCTTTATGATTTTCTTCTATGAAAGCGGTAAATGTGCGAAAGTTCCGATGGAAAGTTACGCCACAAAGACAAATCGGCGCAAGCTGATGAATGCGTATAGCGCAAAAGAGCCGTTATCGCATCTGCGCTATATCGAGGATAACTGTGAACTGGCGATTCGAACCAGTGCAGGCAGAATGCTGCTGGTACACACTGCCCAAATTCCCGAAAAACAGACCAAAACAACGGCAGGCGTGGCAGTCGTCACCTTGAAAAAGAATCAGAAGATCGAGGACATCCGCAATGCAAAAAGCTTGCAGCTTTCCAACGAAAATCGCTATCGGGTAAGGACGCTCCCTGCTGCGGGTGCATTGCTGCGGGAAGAAGACATTGGCAGACAGCTTGCAATGGAACTTTAATGCACAAAACTTTAAAAAACAGAAAAATCCCGTTTTCGTTGTTACTTTTCGTTGCAATCGGAAACAGAATATGGTATTATAAGCTGTGTACTATAATTGGAGGTAGCATGGAATGAACATTTTTGAAATCATCGGCAGTGTAGTGCTGATTTTGACCTGTGTTTTCATTACTTTGTTGGTGCTGAAGCAGGAGTCCAAAAGCCGTGGTCTGTCCAGTGCAATTATGGGCGGTCCTATGAACGACGAAACCAGAGGTCGTATGACCCAAAGCGCAAAGTTGGCAGTTGCCACTCGCTATGCAGGTATCGTGCTGTTTGTACTGTGCATCGTGACCTGCATCCTTTCTGCACGACTGTAAGAACAACGCATTAAAAACAGGGCAAAGCACTGCAAGTCTGGTAAAGGCTCGGCGGTACTTTGCCCTGTTTTTTGTTTTGCGTTGCCTGATTTTTGAAAGGATAAACCATATAAAAGCAAGCATACTAAATGATAAAAAACGTTATTAACGAATAGGGAGGGAACTCTATGTCGATACAAAGCAAGGTGCTGCGTGAGTTGGAACAAGCACCACGCAGCCGAAAAGAATTGAAGAAAAAACTGGGAAATGACCGTAAAGTGAACCAAGCACTGGAACGCTTGTTAAAAGAAAGAATCATTGCCAAACGAGGCGATTTGTATTTCCAGATTCAGAAAAAGAAACAAGGGATTCCGTGTAAAATTGCAAAGCTTGGCAAAACGTTTGCATTTGCCCATCCGCTGGACGAAAGTGGCGATATTTTTGTGCCGGGCAAAGCGTTGATGGGTGCAATGCCCGGAGATGAGGTAGAGATCCAGCTGTTTTCACGTCCTCGCATTGCGGGCAGCAAAGAAGGTGAAGTAGTTGCCATTACTGCTATGCGGGAAGAATTTGTGGGCACGGTGGAACGTAAACAAAACGGAAAAATGTTTTTGATTCCCGATGATGCACCCGAAACACCGCTTCGCATCCGACGCTCCGGTGTGCAAGATGCACGTGCAGGGGACAGAGCAGTGGCTTTGCTGAGTGGACGTTCCACCAACCATGAAGATCATCGTGTGGAAATCGTGCGATTGTTTGGAAGCAGTGAAAGTGCAAAAAATTGCGCACAGAGCATTTTGTATAGCCAAAATTTGGAAAAAAGTTTTCCGAAAGAGGTATGCAATGAAGTGGTCGCATTGGACGGGTTTGAAATTCCCGACGAGGAGTTTGAAAATCGTTTAGATCTGCGTGGATGGGATATTTTTACCATTGACGCTGCTTCTACCAAGGACATTGATGATGCCATCAGCATTCAAACAACAGCGTCGGGATGGCAGTTGGGGGTGCATATTGCAGATGTAAGCTGGTTTGTCCATCCGCATAGCGAACTAGACAGAGAAGCATTTCGCCGTGGCACGTCGGTTTATTATGCGGATGATGTTATCCCTATGCTGCCCAAGCAGCTTTCCAACGGGGTTTGCAGCTTGAATGAGGGAGAAGACCGATTGGCATTTTCCTGCTTGATGGATTTGGATAAACAGGGCGGATTGCAAGGATACCGCTTTGTAAAAACGATTATCCATAGTCGAGTCAAGGGCGTTTACAGTGAACTGAATCAGCTGCTGGAAGGCAACGCAGAAGAAGCGATTTTGCAAAAATACAAGACCGTTTCTGCACAGCTGCCCGAAATGGTAAAATTGCACGAGTGCTTAGCGAAACGTCGCAAAGCCCGTGGTGGAATGGAGATCGAAAGCGGCGAGTCGAAACTGAAAATCGACCAGAATGGACGGTGCGTCGGCGTATGTAAAGCGGAGCGAGGAAAGACCGAAGAAATGATCGAATCGTTCATGTTGATGGCAAACACTTGTGCAGCGATAGAGGGCAAAAGCAAAGAGATGCCCTTTGTTTATCGTGTACACACGGCACCGGACGAAGAACGAATCGAGCGGTTGAAAACGATGCTCCATGCTGCGGGGGTAACGTTCAGCCTTAGCGAGCAGCCGACACCTTTGGAATTTTCCAAGCTTCTTGAACAAACAAAAGGAACAGGGCTGGAACGTGCGGTTCACACGGCGGTGCTGAGAGCGATGAGCAAAGCAAAGTACGAACCGATTCCCAAAGGGCATTTCAGCCTAGCATTGGAGGATTATGCCCATTTCACCAGTCCCATTCGTCGCTATCCCGATTTGGCGATCCATCGCATTTTGTCCGCAAGTTTGCAGGGCAATCAAAATCTGCAAAAACGCTTTGGTCAATTTGTGGAAAAAGCAAGCTTGCAGAGTTCGCAATGCGAATTGGTGGCGATGCAGACCGAGCGAAGCATCGAGGATTGCTACACGGCGGGATATATGCACGCAAAGTTGGGCGAGGAATTTGAGGGCGTCATCTCTGGGGGGACAAATCACGGGCTTTATGTAGAACTGCCGGATACGGTTGAGGGTCTGATCCACATTACCCGTCTGAGCCGAGCAGAGCCGATCGTAGTAGACGGCATCTGTATTGATGACCCCTTTAGCGGAAGAAGCTGGAAACTGGGTGACAGCATCCGAGTAAAATGTACGGCTGCCAGCGTAAGCACCGGAAAAATCGACTTCGACTTATGCTGATCGTATGACAAATTAGCTTTTATAATAACAAAAGCGTCCGATTTTGGCTGCCAAGTGCGCCAAACGGACGTTTTTTACTGTAAAAATTTTGAATTGGTATAAATTTCCGTTCTGTGGCAAGACTTTATGCATACATTATATTATCGGAGGGATTGCCATGAAACAGCGACAACCAGAAAATGCAGATGAGATGCGTCCGGTCGTTCGAGATAGAGCGTATTTTGAACGCCAGCTGAAAAACTGTCTGCAAGAAAAACGCCACAACGAGGAATTGTTCGATTTGGAAACCGAACCGGAACTCATCGAGGCACATATCTACCGCCGCCTGTCTTTGGAGTGTGAATATCGGTATTTGCTGCGTCAGGTGAAACAAAGCGAACGTCCGCAGCCTCGTGCAAAAAAGTGGTTCGCATTTGGTTAATATCCATAATATCAGAGAAGAAAACAAAAAAGTAGGAGTGTGAGCGAATGTCGAAGATAGACGTGCTTGTAACATTCTTTGGTGCTACAAGTCTGATTTTGACCTCTGTGGGGGCAAGCCGATGCAAACAAATGGTTACGAAAGTGCTTTCGGCAAGTATGTGTGGAGTGGGGATGCTGGGCTTGCTAACATTGCTTGCACCGTTCAGCGGTATTTCGCTTTCGCTCAACTGGTTCACTTCGTTTGTTGCGGTCGTGCTGGGCGCACCGGGAGTGATAACGATGCTTGTGTTACGTGCTTTATTTTCGATCGGATAAACAAAAACAGCCCGTTTCAATCACGAAACGGGCTGTTTTTGTGAAAAATAACTGGACCATAAGCCGGGTTTTGTATTAAACGACGATCTGTCTAGGCTGTGCGTCACCGCACAGCTCGTGCCACCTCCGGAACGTGCAGGGGACACATAGTTCCATACGGGTGTTGCTTCTGGTAGGGTTTACATAGCCGCAAAGTCGCCAGTGCGCTGGTGAGCTCTTACCTCGCCTTTCCATCCTTACCGCGAAAAACGCGGCGGTTTCTTTCTGTTGCACTATCCC
>CALWZD010000107.1 GCA_944385945.1 uncultured Anaerofilum sp.
CCGAAGCGATCGTGACCGTCGACTATTTTGCTGCGCAAAACTTTTTGAACGAAGTGGACGCTGCTGCGGTATATGTAAATGCCTCCACTCGCTTCACCGACGGTTTTGAATTTGGTTTAGGGGCAGAAATCGGAATCTCTACCCAGAAAATGCACGCTCGTGGTCCTATGGGGCTAAACGAACTTACCAGCTCAAAATTTGTTATTTATGGAAATGGACAAATTCGATAAACAAAGGGATGCCCGCTCTGGGCATCCCTTTTCTGTTACAAAAATTTCGATTGTACAGCTACGTTTTGAAAATCAAATAGATTGGTTATTTTGGGACAAAAAACAATCGAGGTCGTGCGAAAAAATAATCCCGACCGCTTGTAAATAGGCGTATACGATGGTGGTACCCATAAATTTCATTCCACGCTTTTTCAAATCTGCCGAAATCATATCGGATAATCTCGAGTTGGTACATCCACGCTCTACGATGGTTTTCCCTCCTGTCCAACTCCATAGGTATCGAAAAAATCCATTCCATTCTTTTTGTATCTGCAAAAATATCTTCGCATTCTCAACTGTCGCTGCGATTTTTCTTTTGTTGCGGATAATAGCGGCATCTGTTTGCAACTGACGGCACTTTTCTTCGGTGTAACAGCTAATTTTTTTCGCATCGAATCCGTCAAACGCCTTTCGGAATGCTTCTCGCTTATTCAGTACACATTCCCACGACAATCCTGCCTGAAAAAGTTCCAGTATCAACATTTCAAACAACAACGCATCATCGTACACTGGTACGCCCCATTGCTCGTCGTGATATTCCACGTAGGTCTTATTCTTTAAATTTACCCAACTGCATCTGTGTAGATTTTCGTTTGCTTGCATTTATGCATCCACCCATTTCTTTACAATGAAAGTTGTTCAAAAAGACTTATCATTTTTAGGCTTTCTTCTTTCAAAGACTGTAACATGGTTTGCTCATTCGAACAAAAGTCGAATTGCGGAAAGGACTTGCGCAAAATGTAATCCGTTTTTTCGGGGTTCTGCGAAAGTTGTTGATACTGTTTTAAACGCTTTTGGTCGAACTGCATAAATTCCCCCTTTTTCACTCCCATTATAGCACAGTGGTTTTGTGCCGACCACATTCAATCTATTTGTTTTCGAAGAATTACATCAACGATTCGGTAAATAAAGAACAGCCCAATAAGCCCTACCCCAAAACACAAGAGCATAAAACTTGTTGCCAAAATTAAAAATGGCAGGTGTACCAACAAATTCACTATTTGAATTACAAAAGAAATAATTGAAAATACTAGCCCGCATCCTAACAAATAGTATTGTGGCGTTGTTTGTAGGGCACCTTTTTGTGTAAATTCCTGCACTTGAAATTGTCGAATCGCTTCTTGTACAGCCAACTCGTGATCTTTTCCCATGTTTTCTAAGTCAGCTACAAAATCGTTTAAATACAGGGATAGCTCCTCCTTTTCACTCGGCTCCAGTAAAAGACTGTCTGTGAATGCTTGGATGCTAGAAAATCTTTGGCACATAGCGTACAGTTTAAAATGCGCAATGTAATTCAAAATTGCCCACAGAAGTGCAGACAAACAAACTAGCGCATATATAACGCCTTCTACCCTTTCAAATGCTTGTGTAAACAAACGATTCGCCGATAATGCGCAAACAAAAATTAGCATTGAAAATGCTAAAAACCACGGATATTTTATTTGTGTGAACGAAAAACATTTTTTAAGGCAGCTCATTTTTTATCCTCCCGAACAAATTTTTCAATCAGTTGAACAGTAGCTTTCCAATCATTGCACAGCTGTTCCAATAGTCGTACGCCTTCGTCTGTAATTTTAAAATATCTTCGTCTGCCACCACCACTTTGTTCTCCCCAATACCCTTGAATCGCATTTTGCTTTTCCAAACGCTTTAAAGACAGGTACATGGTGGCTTCCAGAATTTCAAACGAGCCATCAGACTTTGTTTTGATGGTTTTTGATATTTCGTACCCATAGCTATCCTGTTCTTGTAATACACTCAAAATCAGAATATCAATGGTACCTTTCATCATTTCCTTATTCACATGGGTAAGCTCCTTTCAATTACTAAATATTATTATGTACTTAACATAAACCAGACTATCACAATTACTAAATAATGTCAAGTACTTTATACTGAATACAAACCCAACAAAAAAGCACAAGCAGCCTGTAAGTACAGACTGCTTGTGCTTTTTTTGGGGGATAAAAGAGATTTATGAGAAAGGAGATGTCGTAGTTTAACGTTCCGGAATCAGCAAACCATAGGTTCCATCATTGCGACGATATACCACGTTGACTTCATCGGTTTCAGCATCACGAAACATGAAGAACGAGTGCCCGAGCAAATTCATTTCCAAAATCGCCTCATCCACGCTACTCGGCTTTACACTGAACCGCTTTTCACGGATGACATTGTAATCTTCCTCCTCAGCAGGTTCTGCATATGGCTCGGTATAAGCCGGACGAGAAATTTTCGTGTTCAGACGTTTGCGGTTTTTCACGATGCGTCTGGTGAGCAGATCGACCGCATCATCCAACGCATCCTCCATGCGGGGATGCACCCGCTCGGCACGAATGGAAACACCCTTATCACGAACTGTGATCTCCACGGTCTGGCGATCCTTTTCGACGGTGACAGTCACCTGTGCCTGCGCATCATCCGAGAAAAACTTTTCCAGTTTTCTCAGTTCTTCCTCTGCCTTCTGGGTAAAGGACGGCTTCAAAGTAACCTTTCTTCCTGTGTACGTGATCTTCATAAGCAGTGCCTCCTTATTGGCAAAATCCAGAAAGAAAAAACTGTTTTTTAATCCAATGTTTCTGTCTTTCTGTTAACTTAATTATAACATATTGCACAAAAAATACCAGTGTCAAATTAAACAAAAAAACGCTTACTTTTTCGTTTTTAAATTTTGACTTCCTTTTTTCGTTCATTCTTTGCTTTTTTGTCATTATGCGCTATACTATAAAAATCGGGTTTTTATTTTTCAACCGAAAGGAGAATGGCTCTATGTCACCGGTATTCACACGCATATTTTTATATACCATTGTACTTTTGATGGGATATATCGGAAAACGCTGCGGTTTGTTTCGCACTTCCGACAGTCGTTTCTTATCTTCTTTGATTTTGTACATTACGCTCCCCTGTGCCATCGTAAACGGTTTTCAGGGTGTAACACTTTCGCCTGCGTTGGTTGCCAGCTTTGGCGTAGGGCTTGCTGCAAACTTTACCCTGCTGGGTTGGGGCATTTTGGTATCTGTTAAAAAATCGCCTCGGCAACGTGCATTTTTTGCGCTGAACCTTTCCTCCTATAACGTTGGAAATTTTGCGATGCCTTTTCTTACCGGTATGCTCGCCGCCGATGGCTTTGCTGCCCTTTGTATGTTTGATATTGCGGTGGCGATGATGACATACGGTGTAAATGTAGCCGTAGCCGACGGCTTGATGGGCAGCGGAAAAGCTTTTTCGCTCAAGCCCATGTTCAAAAAGATTTTCACGACACCAACCTTTTTGATGTACTTGTTCCTGATCGTGATCTCGCTGCTGAACATTTCTCTGCCCTCGCTGTTTTTGGAAGTCACCGCCCTTGCCGGAGGTGCAAATGCTTTTTTGGCGATGTTGAGTATTGGAATCCTGTTCGACATCAAACTTCCAAAAACAGGTATCAAAGACTTGCTCACATTGCTGTGCAGCCGATACATTCTGAAATACGCTATGGCTTTTGCGGTCTTGATGATGCCATTTCCTCATGCGATCCGCCAAGGTTTGGCTGTCGTACTGGTGGCACCCATTGCAAGTTCCGCCCCCTTACTGACCGAAAACGCCGGTGCCGACGGGCAATTATCTGCGGTTGCAAATTCCATCAGCATCCCGCTTTCTATCATTAGCATGAGTATCATGTTGTTTATCTCGGCATAATATCGCTTCTCTGAATCGCTTTTGTATTTTAGCAAAAGTAAAACTGACCACATCGGTTCTGCTCGATGCGGTCAGTTTTTTTATAGCTGTTCTGTACTTTTTTTCAATGACTGATAGTCTGATTTCATGCTTTTGTAAATTTCCAGTCCCTGTTTTTTTTTTTTTTTTCCAATCAGTTTTCGGTAAAACTCCTGTTTTCCCTGTGTAGATGCAGCCAGTTTGCGAATCTCGATATATTCCGTTTCATTTAGGATACCTGTATCCACTTCCTGTTGTAGTAAGGGCTTCTCTTGTGATTGTTCTTCTGGTTCCGACTGCATCGGTTCCAGCTGCTGTACAACTTCCGGAAGTTTATCTTGTGGTGAAATTTCACACGATGGTTGCAATAACTCCATCGGTTCAGTTTCTATTATTTCTTCGTCTTGCTGAAGCATTCGTGTCATCTCCGCATGAGAAACACACCCAGCAATATCCGCCCGTCGATAAACAATCGTATTTGTTTGCAAAAATCCGCTTGTCCAAAAATCCCGTAATACATCAAATCCGGAATCATTGCTGACGATATACAAATGACTGTATTCTTCGCTTTTGACCAAATACCCCAACAAGCTTGCAAGCTGGAAATCCAAAGAATTTTTTCCGCCTCGTCGAATCTGGTAATACTCTACTTTCGCCTCGCTTTGAATGATTTTTTGATGCATTTCAAAGCTGAGTGTGTTCGAATTTGCACTGTATAAAATAATCACGTGGTCGGATGGTGTAAGCTTTTCCAGCCCATTCAATCCACCGGATTTTACATTTTCGAAATCAATCAAAAAGCCTTTTTTCATTCTTTTTATCCCTCCCAAACTATGCTTGGCGTCTATCTTGTTTACTTACGATTATACCGAATTTGGCTTGCTTTTTCAATCGTCTGATATAAGAACAACAGAAATGGGAGGGTCGATCGTCGCCCTCCCATTTTGTATTCTTGCAAAGTTGATTTTACCGGTTTTTAAGGCATCTTATTTTACCGATTGTCGCCAAAGCTGTTTTGCATATTCTTGGGTATTGCTGCCGGATTCGTATACCAATGTATCATTGAATCCATTTTTAAAGGTTACATAAATTTGAAGGCTTTCATCACTTTCAACAGGGAACAATGCATCCGCATCGGTAGCGACCGTTCGCAGTATCGCACCCTCCAGTAATTTTTCGATGGTCGGCTGATCGGTAATAATTACCGCATTATCCCAGTAAACTGCGTCTGCCTGCTCGGTCATTGGTATATCCTCTGCAAAATCTT
>CALWZD010000108.1 GCA_944385945.1 uncultured Anaerofilum sp.
GATGATGATAATTAAAACGATGGGACTGCACAAACCCATCTGTACCAAATAAATAATGGCTGTGGTAGTTAAAA
Source organism: uncultured Anaerofilum sp. (assembly GCA_944385945.1). Lineage (GTDB taxonomy): Bacteria > Bacillota > Clostridia > Oscillospirales > Ruminococcaceae > Anaerofilum. The sequence continues at coordinate 75 of CALWZD010000108.1, forward strand.
TCTTATCCGCCAAGGGGTCGGCAAATTTTCCGAAGTCGGTCACCATCCCCCATTTGCGGGCAAGATGTCCGTCGAGATAATCGGTGAAACTTGCAACTGCAAATACGACCATCGCCCACAAGTAATGCCCTTGAAAAGGCAACTGAACAAACAGCATAAACACAGGAATCAACAAAATACGGGCAAGGGTCAATTTATTGGGTAAGTTCACCGTGGGTCACTCCTTTTCTGCAAGCACTGCATACAAATCGTATTCGTCGCTTTCCTCTATCAGAACTTCGTAAAACTCGCCGGGGTAGAGCGGGTTCTCGCTGCGAACACAAACAACACCGTCGATGTCGGGGGCATCTGCGGTACTGCGACACAGATACAAACCGCTTTCCTCGTCCTGCCCGTCACACAGTACCCGCAGAACCGAATCCACTTTTTTCGCCTGCTTCTCTGCCATGATTGCCGTTTGGATGCGCATGATGCTGTCGGCACGTTGTTGTTTGAGCGTTTCCTCGATTTGGCCTTCCATATCGGCAGCCACCGTTCCCTCCTCCTGCGAGTAGGCAAAGCAACCCAAACGGTCAAACTGCATCTCACGCACAAACTGCTGCATTGCTGCAAATTCTTCCTCGGTCTCGCCGGGATAGCCTGCAATCAATGTGGTGCGCAGAGTGATGTCCGGCATTGCAGCACGAAGACGCTGTACTGCATTGCAAATCACTTCACGGTCGCCCTTGCGGTTCATGCTTTTCAGCACTCTTGTTTCCGAATGCTGAATGGGCATATCCAAATAGTGCAGAACTTTACTGTTGCGCACCATCGCAGCAATGAATGCATCGGTAATGCGTTCGGGATAGGCGTACAGCAGACGAATCCACTCGATGCCCTCGACCGTTTGCAGCTCATCCAACAGCTGACAAATCGCATTTTCACCCAAATCGTCACCAAACGCAGTTACGTCCTGCGCCACCAAAATCAACTCTTTTACTCCCTGTGCTGCCAGCCATTTTGCTTCGGACACACAATCGCCTACGGTACGGCTGCGCAGCGGGCCACGAATGGACGGGATCGCACAATAATGACAACGATTGTTACAGCCCTCGGCGATTTTCAGGTATGCATAGTGTGCCGGTGTGCTGATAACACGCTCACCGCCCAGCGGAAGGTCGGTTTTGGGGCCGTAGCTTTGCAGATGCTCGCCCTGCATGATACGCTGCAAAATCGCCACAATGCCCTCGCTGCTGCCCAGACCCACAACGCCATCGACCTCGGGGATCTCTTTCTGAATCTCCTCCCGATAACGTTCTGCCAAACAACCGGTAACAACTACCTTTAACGCAGGGTTTTGCTCTTTGTAGCTGCAAGCCATCAAAATATTTTCGATGGCTTCTGTTTTTGCACTTTCAATAAATCCACATGTATTTACCAAAATCAGTTCCGCCTCGGAAAGGTCGGCTGTGGTGGTATGTCCTGCCTGTAACAGTCGGCGACACATTACATCGGCATCTACCTGATTTTTGGGGCATCCCAACGAAATTAAAGCAAATCGCATTCGTACTCTCCTATTCTGTCTTGCATTTCTTCAAACTCATCTATTTGAGGATTTTCCTGCTGCCACTGACGAATCCCATCACGGATCTCTCCGAAAGAAAATCCACGTCTTGCCAAAGCTGCCTGCACCTGTTGCAGTTTTCCCTGCTCCAACTTGCGGGCATATTGCTTTTGCAGCAGATTGGCAATCGCTGCTGCATTGCCCGATCGCTCTCCCTGTTCCTCCCACAGTTCCTCCAAAACGGCAACGGCGATTTCTCGCCCGATGCCTTTGTCCGCCAAATCCCGTAGTATTACATTTTTGCTGCGATTTTTCCGCAGCAGTGCCGCTGCACGGGCACGAGCGTACGCCTCATCGTTCAAATAGCCTAAACGCTGCAATTCGGCGATCGCCCATGCTGACGCACGTTGGTCATACTTTTGGCAGAGCTTTTTATACAGTTCCTGCTGGGCAAAGATACGCCCTGCTACCAGACGCAAAGCGGTCTGTTTTGCGTGTGCCTGTTCACTTTTTGATAAAAGCAGAGCAAGCTCTCCGCCCGAAAGCAGAGAGCCGTTTTTGATGGCTTTTTCCAGTTGAAAGGAAAAAAACGTTTCCTCGTCCACCGAAAATAAAAAACCTTCCTCGGTAAAAAGTGCGATAAGACCCTGTTTTGTTTTTTCCGCTTTGGTCAAAATCGCATTTTCCAGTTGTTGCTCCATTATTCCTCGTCTTCCACCATAATATCCAAATCAGGTTCCGAAACAGGTGCAGCTACTTCTTGTTCCTGTTCGCTTTCTTCCACAGGCACAGCTGCTGCAACGGGTGCAGCTGCCTTCTTGGCACCTTTTTTGCCCTCGTACAGCTTATCCGCATTTTCCCGAACCTTTTTCTCGATGTCCTCCATCACTTCGGGGTGGTCGAGCAGATACTGTTTTGCATTGTCACGACCCTGACCCAACCGCACGTCGCCATAGTTGAACCATGCACCGGACTTCTGCACGATCTCCAACTGTACTGCCAAATCCAGAACCTCGCCCGACTTGCTGATACCTTCACCGAACATGATGTCGAAAGTAGCCTCTTTAAAGGGAGGTGCAACCTTGTTCTTGACCACTTTTACACGGGTACGGTTTCCGATAAAGCTGCCGGAAGAATCTTTCAATCCCTCGACACGGCGAACATCCAAACGCACCGAAGAATAATATTTCAGCGCACGACCACCGGTGGTGACTTCGGGATTTCCGTAAACGACGCCCACTTTTTCACGCAGCTGGTTGATAAAAATGACCATTGTTTTGGTTTTGCCGACTGCGCCGGTGAGTTTGCGCAATGCCTGACTCATCAGACGTGCCAGCTGTCCCACATGGCTGTCGCCCATTTCGCCCTCCAGTTCGGCACGGGTACTCATCGCAGCAACACTGTCGACGATGACAACATCCACAGCACCGCTTCGAACAAGTGCTTCACAAATTTCCAACGCCTGTTCACCCATATCCGGCTGGCTTACCAGCAGATTGTCGATGTCTACCCCCAATGCACGGGCATAAATGGGGTCGAGGGCGTGTTCGACGTCGATAAATGCGACCTCACCGCCACGCTTTTGTGCCTCGGCAAGAACGTGCAAAGCTAAGGTCGTTTTACCGGAAGACTCCGGCCCGTAGATCTCAATGATACGTCCACGGGGCAGACCACCTACCCCCAACGCCAGATCGAGCGACAAACTTCCGGTCGAGATACTCTCTACCTGCATATTCACGTTCTGACCCAAACGCATAACGGCACCTTTACCGTATTGCTTTTCAATTTGCGCCATTGCGGCTGCCAAGGCTTCTTTTCTGCCATCTGCCGACTCTTTGCGAACAGCGGTTTTAGCCGCAGTTTTTTTCTCTGCCATAGTTTCCTCCCATTTTATAAAATGATTTTATGCAATCAATTTCAGGTTTCATTTTATCTATCGGTATTATACCGTATTTCACAAATATATTGCAAGGCAAGGAATTGCATTTCAGGTTACAAAATGGGAAATAAATACGATGTGTGCTACTTTTTTTACAAAAAATCAATCAAATCTTGCCCGAACCACACGGTCACGCTCTGCACCATCCTGCAAGACCTGCACAAAGTTCGCCCCTACCTGCTGCAATATTTTTTTGACTGCCTGCCCCTGCAACGCACCGATCTCAAAAGCCATCCAACCGCCTTTCTTCAAAAGTGGTCTGTAATGCTCTGCAAAATAGCGGTAAAACACCAATCCTTGCTCGGGCGCATACAACGCCATTTGTGGCTCGTATGCCAATTCGGGAGCCAACTGCTGCATTTCCTCATCTGTAATATAGGGTGGATTGGAGGCTATAACACCGATGCTCTGCGCCTCTATCGTCTGTTCAAACCCAAACACATCGGCTTGAATCGGTATAATTCCGGTATTTTCTACATTTTGTATTAAATACCGGTATGCTTCTTGGCTTTTTTCCACCGCCGTGATCTGTGCAACGGGTACCATTCGCAGAATGCCACGGGCAACACAGCCGGTTCCCGAACATAAATCCAGAACTTTTATCGAGCCTACATCATCAGAAGAACAAAAATCCGCCTGTGGCCATCCGCCCAACATGGCAGCAAAATCATCATCCGCCTTGGCTCCCATCCGTCTGGCGCAGTCGGCAGCAGCAAGGCAAAGCAGCTCGGTATCCTCACGTGGGATCAAAACTCCTTCGCCCACCGTTAACTCAAAATCAAGGAAATTCCAGCTTCCTGCAAGATATTGCAACGGAAAGCGTTTGCACCGCTTTTCGCATAATTCCGACAACCGTTTGGCTTGCTGCGGTGAGATCTGCTCTGCAAATCGTGGGTCTTGCCCATCCAATGCCATTTTTACAAGCTGATATGCCTCGAACGAAATTTCATCCTCTAAAATGCCTGCTTGTCGAAGATGTGTTTGTACCAACAGCATTGCCTTTCTTCCGCTGAGCAACTCGAATCCACTCACCATTTTCCCTCCTGCGGTGTTGCAGGCAATACCGGTCGAACCGCCTCGATCGCTACTTCGATCATACTGTCATCGGGTTCACTGGTGGTCAAACGTTGGATCCACAGCCCCGGTGCCGAGATAATGCGGGTAAATAGATTGTTGGAGCGTCCTGCAATTTTAATCAATTCGTAGCTTATCCCCATGACCAACGGCAACAAAAACAGCTTCAATACAACTCGCAAGCCTGTACTGCTCCACGGAAGAACGCTGAACAACAAAATGCTGACGAGCAGCACCAACACCAAAAAGCTGGTACCACAACGGGGATGGAATCGGCTATGGCGACGAATATTTTCTACTGTCAATTCCTCGCCTGCCTCGTAACAGGCAATCGTTTTATGCTCGGCACCATGGTATC
>CALWZD010000109.1 GCA_944385945.1 uncultured Anaerofilum sp.
ATATGCTCTTTCAACCATACTGTTGCTGCTTCTTCTTGTGGTGAAACAGTGTCTGCATATGCTGGATAAGACGGACGCAACCCTGCACAGCGCAAAGCAATTTGAACGCCTGTTCGTGCGTTATTCAGCAAAGGCATCGCTTGAAGTGCAAAACTGACGAATGCCACTGCACAACATCCGTACAGAATCTTACGATCCATCGTTTTTTGGAAAATATCCAGTACGGTGAACCACAAAAACAACATACCTGCATAGAAAAAATAGATATGCGAAGATGAATAGTGTTGAAAAATACAGTATGCCAGAAATCCACCCACAGTGGCAGCGTGTGCCATCAGCTGTGGATATGTGATGGTTTTTATATGAAAGCATTGAAGAACAACTGCCACAATCCACAAAATGCATCCAATCGGCGATGCTACAAAAAGCTGTTTAAAAAATTCTATGGGAGAACACCACGGTGAAAAAACAAGATTGTTGATGGCGTTTGAAAAAATCCCAACCCACAGTGCCATAAACACGAACATTTGCAAGCAAAAAATAAGGAAAGCTGACTTCACAAAGGTACGCTGTACGATCAGTTTGAATACAGCCCCTGCGCCAAAAGCAAAAATCACCAAAAGTGCATAGAGATTTTTAGACATCAGACCTGCAAGAGCAACTCCACAGATCGATGTCACCCATCCAACCGTAAACCGATACCGACACAACAAATAGAATAGACAACACGCCATAATTGTAGCTGCTGCGATTCCATTCAAATTTTTTAAAAAGCCAAGTGCAATACCGCTACCTGATAAAAATACGATACAAAACGGCAAAAGAGCTGCTTGGAATGCCGATGCACCATAAGCCTTTGCAGCAGAGTATATACTGCAAGTTAACACAACATAAAGCAGGATATAATGATAACTGCAAAATGCATCATAGTTCGAAATGCCAAAGGGATAACTCAAGACGCCAACCGTAGCATCCGACAAATAGTGATAATTCAAAAATGCATCTACTGTACGGATGTCAACCAACGGGAATCCATACTGAACCGCATTGGCATTTCCGATCGACCAAAGCATATCTTGATGGTACTGCATATTTCCCGCAGACTGTGCATGAGCAAAGGATAAAATCCCCGTAAATGCACACAAAAGCAATGTGACACTAAAGAATAATACCAACAGTGTATGCTGCAAAGAAATATGAAAACGAGGTGGCTGTTGCACCAGTTTTCTTACTCCTGCTACTGCACACAGACCCGGTACAATGTACATAAAAGGAATGGAAAGATTCAAAAGACCTGTAACAACAAAACTTACAAACAGCAAAGCGATTCCAAGGCAATATGCTACGCCGATGCTGTCGATAAAACGATCTTGCTTTAAAAGCATCTTTTCAAGAAAAAATCCCGGAAAAAACACAAAAATCGCTGCTGAAATCACATACAAAAAAAATTCCGGTATACCAAAGCCTCCAAGCCACAAGCAGACAAAAAAAACCGCCAGACTTGCCGCAAAAGGAACTATGACTAGCCACTTCCAGTTTCTTTTTACCATAAATAATGAACTCCTCACGTTGCAGATGCAGGTTGCTTACATAGCTGTATTTGTTCTCGCAAAGTTTACGTGAACTGCACCAGAGCAATACATTTTACAATATACTATACTTTATCGCTTCGCCCTTTTAGGCTCTTTGTGTAATCTCCAAAACGGTCCCTTATACCAAATCACCGATGCAACGATCCAATAAATAGTAGCGATTATTACAAACAAAAATCTTGGGCAAAACCAAAGTGTAGTGTATTTTAATGGGCTATCACCCGATTTTTCGATTTTTTTCGCAAATCGAAATCCATTTACAAAAAAGCCCATATTCCAAAGCAGATATAGACCCGTTTGAATCAAAAATGTATATGGAAAATAGTGATAGAAAACATTTTGCACCGTCAAGCTTCCCGCTGCTATACACATAATCACACGAATGAGAAGAATCAAGCATTCAATCGCTATGCCAATAAATGGAAGCGTTCGTGTAAAAGCAACCATAACGCCCGCTCCGATGCCTAAACCACCTTTATAAATAAATCCGCATTTTCTGCTCCACATTTCAATGGTCTTTTGTGCTAACTGATTCTGTTCGCCCTCATAAAATCCACAGTTTGTCATAGCGTAAACATTGAGAGCAATCTTTTTGTCTTGTGCAAACTTTTGAATTTTTACAAGTATTTCCAAAACCGTTGAAGGAATCGTATCCACATATACCGGAGTAACAATCACAAGGTTGTCGATGTCGGTCAACTGCTTTTCAAAGTTCAGGTACTCTTTTTGCGTTTTAATGGTTGCTATGGATACTTCCCCTTTTGTCATAAATAATTTTACGACCTTGGAAAAGTACATGGATGCACTGAAGCTTTTCCGTGGGCTGAGTGACAGTATGATCGTTTTCATATTTTCACCTCGCCTAAATCATCGAACTTTGCAAATATGACCTCATTTTGTTTTGAATAAAAATTCAGCCCCATCGCTTCTATGTAATGGATTGCTTGTAGTTTTTCTTCTTCGGAAAAATCCTCTGTACCATAAAAAACCGCTTTGATTTCTGTTTCTGACTTGTATCTTTGCAAATGGTGTAACTGTCCTCTCTTTTTCTTAAAAAACGGTGTGATTCCCGGAATAGAGCGGTCGATCAGACGTTTGACAGGTATGGATAATCCACCATATAGCATCTCTGACACAATCATCAACTTTTCACTTGATAAAATCGCTTGTCCAACCGTTTGGAATTTATCTGCAAATTTGCAAACTCCCGGTGTTTTTAGCCAGCATTCAAAGCAACCTACGCATTTTGCAGCTTTTTCATTGGCGTTTATAATCAAGTAATCATCTGCGAGTGTGGCAAATAATTTTTTTGCCATATCATCCGGCAAATCATGAAGAATCACTTTTTTTCTTTTGTCCACTGTTATATTCTCCTTTATCGTTCATTGTTGTTGAATATAGCAATTAGCGTTTGAAAAGAATATCTAATTTTTAAATTTTATCATAAAAATATCACATTTTCAACTATCCCTTACCAATCCTGTGTACAATCCTGTGTTTGTGTGCAAAAATCAAAAAGGTTGCTGCGAAAATTTGCTTCCGCAGCAACCAAAAATACCAGCTGTTCCCTTAAACATCCTAAATCACGTGAATATCCACATTGGTCACGATCGAATCGTACTGCCACAGTTGTCCGGATTCGGTGAGTTGCTTGGTTTTTGCGCCATTCCACGCCGAAAACCACCACTGAAATCCAAAAGGATCGGACTTGTTCCATGTTTTTTCCAATGTTTTTCGAAAAATTTCTGAAATGTTCTGTGAAATTTGTATTGAAAGTTCCTCTCGACTCTGCCAACTTGATAATTCTGCCTGTCGTTGCGCACGGTCGGCAGATACTCCACGTACCGTGCCTGTCATGACCAAACGTAAAATCGGACCATCATCGCCGCTTTCTACTGTACGCAAAATTTGAGGGTCATCCACTGAAAAATGAATGTCCTCCCCCTCATACATCTGCGAAACGGTCAGCTCTGTTTGCATTCCGAGCAGGATCCTTGCAATTTGCGCTTGTTCTCCCTCAAGATGCTGCATTGTTCTATCGTTTTCGTACAACAAAAGCTGTGTGGTATCCAGCCCCTCCTGTGTAACCTCGAGCAACGGCACAAACCCCTGCGTTCCTTCCTGCGTGGTCGAGATTTCGAAAATCATTCGAGCCGTTTTTTCCGTACTTTCCAAATCTTTTTCTAATCTTCGAATATCTTCGGCAAAAGCTTCGCTGTTTGCCCATTCTTTAAAATCGTCCTCGTCCATTTTTGTGGCATACACTGCCATATTAGGTCGACTCGCTTGCTCTGCCGAAAAATATTCCAACGCCTGCGAAAGACTGGTCTGGGACGCATTTTCACCGACCATCAGTAACTGGTTCTGACCGTAAAACAGCTTTTTTTCGCCCTGTTCCTCCAGTGTATACATTGCCTGTGACAAGGTTTCTCCCTCTGCCCATTGTAATGAAAACGACTGTTGCTTTTCTTCTTCCTCTGCTATAACGACCGCAACTTGATAATCCTGCCCGGTTTTTTCGGCAAACACTGCTTTTACAATCGCACGATCGCTTAGGGCAAGGGTATTCCCACATCCTGCAAAGCACAACAAGCAAACGATCGTTATCGCTAACCACACCGCTTTTCCCATCGAACCGCCTCCCTCTTTGCCGTAAACCAAACAGCTGCTGTACTAATGAACACAAGCCCTGTTTCTCCCCATTGCTGCCATGCTTCGGGCATACTGTACATTGCACCTGCCACCGCCAAAATAGGAATTGCAGACAGCCAGATCACGGCTCTTTTGCACCGCTCAACGACCAATGGGCGTACCACTTCGCCCAAACCAACACAGAGCAACGCTGTGCGAAACACCGAAACGAGCAACCAAATAGATACGTGTACGGCATCTAACCGTCGAAATACCGAAATGCCACCCAGCCTTGCCAATGTGTGTATCGGCTGCACCTGCAATGCTTCAAACTGCCCCATCACCAACTCGCTTACCACTGTCAGCAGCAGATCGACCCCTACCGCTGCCAATAAACTGCCTCTTAGAATTTCGTTGACCTTTTTTTGTCTGCACGAATGCGCAAATACCCCTAAAAGCAACAGTTCAGGGGTCAGGTTAAAGCCTTTTATACAGCTGTTCCATATATCTTGCAGTGGCTGTTGCGGAATCTGCAAATTTTCCAATCGCATTTGCGGAGCATTGCCTACTAAGATGAGCAGTACCGAAACCCCTAAGAAAAAAAGCAGAACGCTTCCTGCCCGTAAAATCGTTTCGAATCCACAAAATGCTGCATAAACACTAACAGCAAGTACCAGCAGCATCAGCACTGCCAATGGCATTCCCTCTCCTGTTACATAGCGATAAAATTTTTCGGTCTGCTGAAGGCTTCTTCCTGCCCCTACTAAAAAGCTACCTGTAAGCAAAATCAGTACTGCTTTACTGGCAGTCGATTTTCCCGCAAGTACCGCAATGAACGCCTCCTGGCGGCAATTTCGCAGTACTACTTGGAACAACAAATAAACTGCTCCTGCACAGATGACCGCCGAAACGATTCTTCCATAAGCAGGCAATGCTGCTCCACCTGCCATGGGTCGAATCAGGGAATCGCAAATGAGGCACAGAAAAATCCCCATCAACAGCTGGTCTGCATTTACGATGGTTTTATGTGGCATCTTCTTGTTCCCCCTTTGGTTCGAATTTTTCGATGCTGAAAGGCTGTTTCGAGAGGCGACGCCAACCCATTCGCAAAAGTACATCACGCCATGCATTCGACTGGAAAGGGGCAAGCGGTGTAAGATAAGGAATGCCAAAACAGTTCAATCCGCTAATATCCAAAAGCATGACGAAAAACAGTGCTGCCATACCAATGGGGCCCAAAATACCACCTGCCAAAATAAACAGCAATCGCAGTACCGTCACTGGTTCGTACAGGGACGGAACCACAAAGGTGCAGATGGTCGTAAGGGCTGCCACGATGATGACAGGTGTTCCCAGCAATCCCGCATTCACTGCCGCATCACCGATAATCAAAGCTGCCACCAAGCTGACCGAATGACCGATCGGTTTTGGCAGACGCAAGCCAGCCTCCCGAATCAATTCCAGCAAAAAATTCGCTACGATCATCTCCAAAAAAAGCGGCATAGGGGTAGATTTTTCAGCTGCTGCAATCTTGTACAGCATTTCGGGCGGAAATAGCTCGGGCGTATACCCAGCAGCCGATACGAAAATTCCCGGAAGCAATACTGCCAGAAAAAATGCGATATATTTCAGTACACGGATAAAACTGGCAAAGTATGCTTTCGTGGAGTAGTCGTCCATTGATTGGAAATTTTCGTAAAACAGCCACGGCAAAACCAGCGCAAATGGACTTCCATTGACCAAAATCACGATTTTCCCCTCGCATATCTTTGCTGCGGCACGGTCAGGGCGTTCGGTACAGCCGGTACCGGAAAAAAAGCGAAAGCCCCTTCTGCCGAGAAACGGAACCAAATATCCGCTATCCAAAAGAACAGGAATCTCCACCTGTTCCAGCTGGTTTCGAGTATAACGCAAAAGCTGTGCAGGACATAAATTTTTATCGTAGCAAAGCGCAATCTCTGTTTTTGTTTTTTGTCCTGCCGTCATCGTTTCTACACGAAAAGAATCATTTCGCAACAGTCTGCGCAGCAAACTGATATTGATTCGCAGCAATTCGATGAAGCCTTCCCTGCTGCCTTTCAAATTTCCTTCACCCGATGGTTCCGATACTGACCGAAACTGCATACTTTGGGTGGAGATCACCAATCCACGGGTCGAGCCGTCGATCAAAAATACCGTGGTGCCTGCGGTAAGATAGGTTTGTGCCTCTGAGATGCTGCTCACGGTTTTGGTTTCCATGGGAATCGCTGTTTGACACAAAAGGTGTTGGTAAAGCTGTTCGCCGGTAAAGCGTTCCGATTCCAGTTTGCTGGCAACATCCAGCATCATGATCCAAAGTCGCTCAATGCTGGAAAGCCCCTCAAACATACAAATGCAGCACGAAACTCCTGCCAGCGTAACATCTTTTGTATAAAAATCGGCCGATTGCCCAAATAGCTGACGCAACGCCAGTTTGTTTTCAAGCATGGAGCTCGACAAGGTCTGTTCCATTCTTTTCTTCCTTTCTATCCATAGATTTTTCGCCGAAGATTTGTTGAAAGTATGGTCTGCATCGGTATAATTTAAAACACCTGTGCCCACAATTTGTGCAACAACCCTTTTGTCGAAGGAGAAGCATATGTTGGTTATTTTTTTGAGAACGACGCTTGTTTATCTGCTGATTATCTGGATGATGCGCCTGATGGGGAAGCGGCAGCTGGGAGAACTGCAACCGTCCGAACTTGTATCGACCATTCTTATCTCCAATCTCGCTTCTATCTCGATTGAGGAACCGGAACTTCCTCTGCTTTCCAGTGTTCTGCCAGTGGTTTTGATCGCATCGTTCGAGCTCGTTCTTTCTTTCGTCTGTTTAAAAAGCCGAAAAATTGCACGGCTTATCTCCGGCAGACCCATCATCATTATAAAAAATGGAATTATCGACCAACAGGCACTTCGCATTTTGCGTTTTACAATCGACGATGTTTTGGAGGCTTTGCGAGCAAAAGATATTTTCGATCCTGCCGAAGTGACCTGTGCCATTGTGGAAACCAACGGAAGTGTAAGTGTATACCGCAGTTGGGAGGCAGATATGCCCTCTCGTTCCGATCTCGGCTTACAGTTTTCTCATCCGCAAAGACCAATGATGCCGTTTGTTTCAGACGGAGAGGTTTTGGAAAAAAACCTGTTTTGGTGCAAAAAAAATCCCGATTGGCTCAAACAGGTGCTTAGCCAAAATCGGGTGGGGCTTTCGGATGTTTTTCTTTTGATGGGAAACGATACCGAAGAATATACGCTTACCAAAAAATCGCAGCACGGATAGGAGGAAATCTGCCATGAAACGAACGACCGTGGCTGTTTGGCTGTTGATATTAACGTTAGCCATCGGAATTTTTTCCAGTTTTTTTGTCCATCGCTGTTTTAAAAGCATTGACCAGCTTTTGGCACAGGCGCAAGAGGCTTGTGCCGTACAAGATTACGAATCCTGCCGTGAGATTTCTGCCCTTGCGACTGAATATTTTATGAAGCAAGAACATTTGTTGGCTTTGTTTTTACGGCGAGATTATCTTCGGTCACTTTCTACCGATATTTCTGCTCTTTCAGAATATAGCCGTGCAGAATATGCACAGGATTTTTTATTTGAAAGCAGCAAAACTCGCACGGAACTAGCGGCAATCAAACACCTGTTTTTCAGTATCATATAACAAAAAAGGGCATCCTTTACCCAAAACGATTTTGGTAAAGGATGCCTTTTCTCATTCAACTTCGAAACCATTGCGAAGGCTCTGCTTCAGCTGCTCCAAAAATTGTTTTGCCGGCTGAGAAAGTCCGGTCGACGCCCGCCAAACTGCAACGTCCTGATTGATACCCGCTTCTTTACAAGTGCGTTGAATCAAGTCATGCCGATCCAGTTCCGCTTGTGGGAACGGGCTTACCCACATATAACTGCCTTCCACTTTTCGCAAAAGCTCAAACAGACTGCCACGGTCATAAACATAAATGCGCCGTGTACCGCCTCGCCCTGCACCTTTATTCAACTGAGAAAGCGGAAGTTTGGGGATTTGAATATCACCGTGGACGATCTGCGTATAATTTTCCAATGCATGGTACGGAATGTCGTTTTGTGATGCCAACGGATGTTGTTTGCTCATCAACAACACCATGGGATACTCCACGATTACTTCGCTCACCAACCGATTTTGTGCGATCAAACCCGAAAAATGGGCTTCGTATATTTTTTGATAGCGCAAAATGGAAAGTTGCGAGTCACCTACTGCTGCATCGGAAAGGGCTTCGGTAGAATTTGTTTCACGATACTGTACATCCAACGAAGTCACATCTTTATACATTGAAAGAAAATGCGCAAAGGCATCTGCAATATAAGTCGCACGAGGTACCGAGATCGAAAAACGAACGCAATCATCCTGTCCCGGCTGGTACAAAGCCTGCAACTCATCGATTTGGCGCAAAATGTCCTTGGCATACCGCAAAAACTGCAACCCGCTGGAGGTCGGCTCCAT
>CALWZD010000110.1 GCA_944385945.1 uncultured Anaerofilum sp.
GGTTCTTTCTCGAAAAAATACGGTGTAGAGGAAGGTATCGTCTTCGATCAGCCCACCATCGAGTTCTCCTATAAGAACGACGATCTGGGCGATCCGCTGCTGAACACCTATCACGCACTGGCTTTGAAACTGGCTACCGCCGAGGAGATCGAAACCATCAAGACCTACGCATTCAAGATCAACGAGGTTTTGAAAGCTTTCTGGAGCGAGTGCGGTATTACTTTGGTAGACTTCAAGCTGGAGTTCGGTAAAACCTGCGACGGCACCATCATTCTGGCAGACGAGATCAGCCCCGACACCTGCCGTTTGTGGGATTCTGTAACCAAAGAGAAGCTGGACAAAGACCGTTTCCGTCGGGATATGGGCGGTGTCGAGGACGCTTATTCGGAAGTAATGAAGCGTTTGATGAACCATAACTAATTGGAGGAAACAAGTCATGTCGAATTGTGCCATTGTCGGTATCAACTGGGGCGACGAAGGTAAGGGTCGTATGGTCGACCTTCTCACCCAAAATTACGATATTGTTGTACGTTATCAGGGTGGCGGAAACGCCGGTCACACCATTATGAACGAGTACGGAAAGTTTGCGCTGCATCTGCTGCCTTCCGGTATCTTCACAAAAGGCGTTGTGAACATTCTGGGCAACGGTGTTGCACTGGACTGTGAGAACCTGTGGAAAGAAATGCAGGAGGTCATGGAGAAAAATGTTTCCCTCACTCCCGAAAACCTGAAAATCAGCGACCGTGCTTCTCTGGTGCTTCCTTGGCACCGTGATCTGGATTGTCTGGAAGAGCTGCGCCTGAAAGACAAAAAGTTCGGCTCCACCAAGCAGGGCATCGCACCTTTCTACTCCGATAAATATCAGAAAAAGACTGTCATGGCAGGCGAGTTGCTTTACCCCGAAAAGTTGAAAGCACACCTTGCCGACCTGCTTGAATGGAAAAACCTCATCTTGACCAAAGTATACGGTGCAGAGCCTTACACCATGGAGATGCTGAACGAGTGGGTAGACAACTATGCAGAGAAAATCAAGCCTTTCATCTGCGATACCGGTCTGTTCCTGAAAAACGCACAGAGCCAAGGCAAGCGCATTCTGTTCGAGGCTCAGCTGGGTGCTTTGCGTGATCTGGATTACGGTATCTATCCCTACACCACATCTTCCAATACCATCGCCGCTTTCGCTCCGGTGGGTTCGGGTCTGCCCGGCGCAAAACTGGACGAGGTCGTTGGCGTTGTGAAAGCATATTCTTCTTGTGTTGGCGAGGGTCCCTTCACCTGCGAATGGTTTGGCGAGGAAGCAGAAGCATTGCGTGAAGCCGGTGGCGAGTACGGCGCAAAAACCGGTCGTCCCCGTCGTGTCGGCCCGCTGGACATCGTAGCTACCCGTTACGGTGTGGAAACACAGGCTGCCACTTGCATCGCTCTGACCAAGATGGACGTTTTGAGCTACATGGACAAAATCCCTGTATGCGTTCGCTACTCTCTGTACGGCGAAGAAATCGACCATTTCCCCTTCCCCACTGCTCTGAACGACGCAAAGCCCGTTGTTGAGTATCTGGACGGCTGGAAGTGCGACATTTCCGGTGTGCGCAAATGGGAAGACCTGCCCGTTCAGGCACAACAGTATGTTGAGTATATTGAAAAAGCGATCGGTTGCCATATCGGCTATGTGTCGGTCGGTCCCGAACGTGACAGCATCATTTTGCGCTGATAAAGGAGTTTGTCAATGAAAAATCGTTACGAATCCCCCTTGTCCTCTCGCTATGCTTCCGAGTATATGCTGAATCTGTTCTCCGCCGATACCCGCATCAAAACATGGCGTCGGCTGTGGATTGCTTTGGCTCGTGCAGAAATGAATCTCGGTCTGCCCATCACACAGGAGCAGATCGACGCTCTGGAAGCACATCTGGACGAGATCGACTATGAGTGCGCCGCTGCCCGTGAAAAAGAAGTGCGCCACGATGTTATGGCTCACGTTTACACCTACGGCAAAGTCGCACCCTGTGCAGCAGGCATCATCCATTTGGGTGCTACCAGTTGTTACGTTACCGACAACGCCGATCTGGTCATCTATCGTGATGGCTTGGTGTACCTGCGCAAGCAGTTGTTGATGGTGATTGCAAACCTGGCTGCTTTTGCAGAAAAGTACAAGGCACTGCCCACCTTGGGCTACACCCATTATCAGCCCGCACAGCTCGTTACCGTTGGTAAACGTGCTACCTTGTGGATGCAGGACTTTTTGTCCGACCTTGCCGAAATCGACTTTGCCATCGAGAATATCAAGTTTTTGGGCTGCCGTGGCACCACTGGCACCGAAGCAAGCTTTGTTGACCTGTTTGAGGGCAACAATGCAAAAATTGACGAAATGAACCGT
This sequence comes from uncultured Anaerofilum sp., assembly GCA_944385945.1. Lineage (GTDB taxonomy): Bacteria > Bacillota > Clostridia > Oscillospirales > Ruminococcaceae > Anaerofilum. Next base: position 2,375 of record CALWZD010000110.1, read on the forward strand.
CAGATCTCGGCTGAATTTGGTTTCAGCGAGTGCTTCGACGTATGCGGTCAGACCTATCCCCGCAAGGTGGACAGCCGCATTTTGAACGCCCTGTCTTCGGTAGCACAAAGCTGCTATCGTATGGCGAACGACATTCGTTTGCTGCAACATGACCGTCAGGTAGAGGAGCCGTTTGAGAAAAATCAAATCGGTTCTTCCGCTATGGCTTACAAACGCAACCCCATGCGTTCGGAGCGTATCTGCTCGCTGGCACGTTATTTGATGGCAGATGCTGCAAATGCCCCCATGACCGCTTCCACCCAATGGTTGGAGCGTACCTTGGACGACTCGGCAAACCGCCGCATCTCGCTGCCTGAGGGCTTCCTGTGTGCAGATGCTATCCTGCGCCTTGCACAGAACGTTACCGACGGGCTGCACGTAAACGAAAAAATCGTTGAAAAGACCGTACAGGAATACCTGCCTTTCATCGCAACCGAAAACCTGATGATGGAAGCAGTAAAACGTGGCGGCGACCGTCAGGAATTGCACGAGATCATCCGCACCTGCTCGATGGCTGCGACCGCAAAAATGAAAGAGGGCGAGCCCTGTGACCTGTTGGCACGTCTTGCAGCAGAACCTGCTTTCGATATGACCGAGCAGGAATTGCAGCAAGTTCTCGAGCCCAGCCTGTACATCGGACGCTGCCCGCAGCAGGTAGATGCTTTGCTGGCAAAGGTAAAGCCTTTGATTGAAAATTTGGAGATCGAAACCGCAGAGATCAATCTGTAATGATACCTGCTGTGGAAATTTTTTGAATGAGAGCGGCTTTTTTTGCAAATCCTTGCAGAAAAGGCCGCTGCACTAATTCTTGCCAAACAATTCCTAATTGTTGGAAAATATATACAAATTTACATTCCGTTTTTTGGCGACTTTTTTGAAAGAAAAAGGTCGTACCATTTTTTGTAGCATTTCAAGCGATTGGAGGAGAAGTATGACGAAGTATATTTTTGTTACAGGTGGTGTTGTTTCCGGTTTGGGAAAAGGGATCACAGCAGCCAGTCTTGGCAGATTGCTCAAAGCCCGTGGGCTGAAAGTGGCTGCACAAAAGCTTGACCCCTACATCAACGTAGACCCCGGCACTATGAGCCCCTTTCAACACGGCGAAGTGTACGTGACCGAAGACGGTGCCGAAACAGACCTGGACCTTGGGCATTACGAACGTTTTATCGACGAAGACCTGAACCAATTTTCCAACCTTACCACCGGCAAGGTATACTGGAACGTACTCAACAAGGAACGCCGTGGCGAATACCTTGGCTCCACCGTACAGGTGATTCCCCATGTGACCAATGAGATCAAGGAATTTGTTTACAACGTAGGTAAAAAGGCACAGGCGGATGTAGTTATTACCGAAATCGGTGGCACCATCGGCGACATTGAGTCCCAGCCTTTTTTGGAGGCTGTACGTCAAATCTCCCTCGAAGTGGGCAGAGAAAACAGCCTGTTTATCCATGTAACACTGGTTCCCTATCTGCGTGGCTCCAACGAACATAAATCCAAACCCACACAGCACTCGGTAAAAGAACTGCAAGGTTTGGGTATCAATCCCAATATCATCGTTTTGCGTTGCGACGAACCACTGGAACAGTCCATCTTCGAAAAAATCTCTCTGTTCTGCAACGTCAAACGAGATTGCGTTTTGGAAAACATCACTTTGCCCCATCTGTACGAAGCACCTTTGATGCTGGAAAAGGCTCATTTTTCTGATGTCGTTTGCCGCGAACTGGGACTGCAATGCCCCGCCCCTGACCTGACCGATTGGACACAACTGGTTCAGCGTATCAAAGCACCGGAAAATACCGTCGAGATCGGCTTGGTCGGCAAATACGTACAGTTGCACGACGCTTATCTTTCGGTCGCCGAAGCACTGCGTCATGCCGGTTATTTCCACAATACACACATTTCCATCCGTTGGATTGATTCGGAAAAGATCACTCCCGAAAATTGCGAAGAAACCTTCCGTGGTTTGCATGGCATCATCCTGCCCGGTGGATTTGGTGAACGTGGTATCGAAGGCATGGTGCTTACTGCACAGTATGCCCGCACCCACAAGCTTCCCTTCCTCGGCATTTGCTTGGGAATGCAGATCTCGGTAATTGAGTTCGCCCGCAATGTTGCTGGTCTGACCGATGCTACCTCCGGCGAATTTGACGAGCATTGCCCCCACAAAGTCATCGACTTTATGCCCGGTCAAAGCGACGACATCAACAAGGGCGGTACTTTGCGTTTGGGGGCATATCCTTGCAACATCGCAGCCGGAACCACGCTTGAAAAATGCTACGAAACCAATTCGATCTCTGAACGCCATCGTCACCGCTACGAGTTTAACAACGATTTCCGTCAGCTGCTTTCCGACAAAGGACTGGTGCTGAGTGGTACCTCGCCCGACGGCAGATTGGTGGAAACCGTAGAAGTGAACAACCATCCGTTCTATGTAGGCGTTCAGTATCATCCCGAATTCAAAAGCCGTCCCAACAAGCCGCATCCCCTGTTCAAAGGCTTTGTTGGCGCAGTATATGACTATTCCAAAGGAGAGAATCTATGAGTTTGCACGAAGAATGCGGCGTGTTTGGTGTATTCACCCCCAACCGTGAAGATGTAGCGAATATTGTTTATTTTGGCTTGTATGCATTGCAGCACCGTGGACAGGAAAGCTGTGGCATCGTCGTGAATGACAACGGCGAGTTTTCCTCTTACAAAAACTTGGGTCTTATCAGCGAAGTGTTCACCGATCAGGTCATGGCACGGTTTCCACAAGGCAATATGGCTGTGGGACACGTGCGTTACGGTACCACCGGTGCCACCAATCGCAGCAACTGCCAGCCTATCCAAGTCGACCATCAAAAGGGCAAGCTTGCACTGGCACACAACGGAAACCTGAGCAATGCGTTCGAACTGCGCACACAACTGGAGCTGAAAGGTGCTATTTTCCACAGCACCAGCGACACCGAAACCATTGCTTATATCATCACCCGTGAACGACTGACCGCACCTTCGCTGGAGGTGGCTGTCAGCCGTGCTATGGATACGCTGGAAGGCGCATATTCTTTGGTCGTGATGTCTTCCACCAAAATGATCGCTGCACGTGACCCCCACGGATTTCGCCCCCTGTGTTACGGCACTACTCCCGATGGCGGATATGTCATCGCATCCGAAAGTTGCGCACTGAAAGCGGTCGGTGCCACCTTTGTGCGTGATGTACTGCCCGGCGAGATTTTGCTGTTTACCAAAGACGGCGTTCAGTCCAACACCGAACACTGCGGAAAACAAAAACAACGCACCTGTATCTTTGAATATATTTACTTTGCCCGTTGCGATTCGGTGATCGACAAAATTTCCGTCCATGGCTCCCGTGTAAAAACAGGCCGTGTGCTTGCCAAAGAGCATCCGGCTGATGCCGATATTGTAATCGGTGTGCCCGATTCCGGTCTGGATGCTGCATTGGGATATTCGCTGGAATCCGGCATTCCTTATGGCATCGGCTTCGTAAAAAACAAATACATCGGCAGAACGTTCATTTCTCCCGGACAAAGCCAGCGATTGGACAAGGTAAAAATCAAACTAAGCCCCATTGCTGAAACGGTTGCCGGAAAACGAGTGGTATTGATCGACGATTCTATCGTTCGAGGAACCACCAGTGCCCAGATCGTCAAACTGCTGCGTGAGGCAGGAGCGACCGAGATCCATATGCGCATTTCCTCTCCGCCTTTCATGCATCCCTGCTATTACGGCACTGACGTCGACTCGCAGGAGCATTTGATTGCCTGCCATCACTCGGTAGAAGAAATTGCCGAGATTTTGGGCGCAGACAGTCTTGGCTATCTGCCCATCGAGCGTCTGTGTGACCTTGTTGGCAGTGACAATTATTGCAGTGCTTGCTTCAACGGTGATTATCCCACCTCTATTCCGGTCGACATTGGCAAAGACCGCTTTGAACGCAAGCTTTCCGAAAAAGAGCAGTAATGCTTTCGCATTCGCCACAAGGCAAGCTTTTTATGGCGAATGTACCGTTTTATTTTTCCTTTTAAAGCAACGTGTGGGAAATGGGATGATGCGATCGCACTTTCGTTTTTTATAAATTGCGGTCGTTTCTATAATAAAAAAGAGAATCGTAAAGGAGATGTTTTGATGCTTACCCCAAACATGAATTATGCAAACTTAAAGGATTCCTATCTGTTTTACAACATTGCACAGAAGACCGCCGCATATTTGGAAAAAAATCCCGACAAACGTTTATACCGTATGGGAATCGGTGACGTATCACTTCCCCTTTGCGATGCCGTGATTAAGGCACTGCACGAAGCCGTAGAGGATCAGGCTTCGGCAAAAACCTTTCACGGCTATATGCCCGAGTGCGGTGCGCCGTTTCTGCGGGAAGCGATCGCAAACTATTATCGTGAAAAAGGCGTGTGCTTAAAAAACGACGAAGTATTTGTTTCCAGCGGTGCAAGCGATGAGTTGGGCGATATTTTGGACTTGTTCGACAAAAGCAGCGATGCATTGGTCATCGAACCCGCTTATCCTGCCTATGTTGACGCAAATGTGATTGCAGGAAGAAATATCATTCATCTTGCATCCGGCGAGGAAAACGGATTTCTTCCGCTGCCTGACCAAAACACAAACGCCGACATCATCTATCTATGTTCGCCCAACAATCCCACCGGTGCTGTCTTTAACCGTGAACAGCTGCAACAATGGGTAGATTACGCCAATCGTGTACAGGCTGTGATTTTGTTTGATGCTGCCTACGAGGCTTTCATCGAACAGCCGGACTTGCCACACAGCATTTTTGAATTGGAGGGTGCCCGCACCTGTGCCATCGAAATTTGTTCGCTTTCCAAAACAGCCGGTTTTACCGGAACTCGGTTGGGCTACACCGTTATCCCCAAACAACTCGTACGTAAGGGAATGTGCCTGCACGATATGTGGGTACGCAACCGAACCACCAAGACCAACGGTGTTTCTTATATCATTCAAAAGGGTGCTGCTGCCATTTTTACACCGGAGGGACAACAACAAATCAAGAAGAATATTCAGGTATACAAAGAGAATGCCGCCTGCCTGATGAAAACCTTGGATTCGCTTGGGATTTGGTATTGTGGCGGAAAGAATGCCCCTTATATCTGGCTGAAATGCCCGAACGGAATGTCTAGCTGGGAATTTTTTGACTATCTGCTGCAAGAAGTACAGGTAGTTGGAACGCCCGGTGAGGGATTTGGCAAATGTGGCGAAGGATTTTTCCGTTTCTCCACCTTTGGCAGCCCTGAAGACACACAAGAAGCTGCTCGGCGTTTGGCTGATTTGCTCAAAAAATAATCTAAAAAAGACCTGCTTTCATCCATCGAAAGCAGGTCTTTCCTTTGTAGATACGCCTAATTCTAACTTTCAAAGCAGCTGTTCCACCTCATCCGTCTGCTTGCGCAGCCTGCTTCTTCTTATAGAGAAAGGCTTTTTGTTGGGTGAAACTGTGGAATTTTATGAGAACTAACTTTTAACACTCAATCGCATTGTGTCATGATACGAATGATTTCCTCGTCGGTTTCGTTCATCGCCCCACCACCCAGACGACAGATGTTCTGGATGGTTTTTTCAACCCCTTTGGAAACGATGCCTTCTTCTGCATAAAATTGTTGTCCGTGTTTGTACATAAAATATCCCAAAATTCCGGCTTCTACCGAAGCGGCGATCTTTGCTGCACACGAGGCTTTTGCGCCATCGCAAAAAATTCCGGAAACGCTTGCCAGCGAGTTCACCAATGTGTGCGAGATGTCCGCTTCTCCCCCACCGTACAAATACGCAATCCCACAACCAGCAGCACAGCCGGCACTTACTGCGCCACAAAACGCAGACAGTGGACCGATCCCGTGCTTGATATGTACTGCGATCAGATTGGAAATGACCAACGCCCGATACAACTGCTCTTTTGTGCTGCAAAGATGTTCGGCATATACGACCACCGGAACCGAAACCGTGATGCCTTGATTTCCGCTTCCCGAATTGATGACTACCGGCAACTCGCAGCCACCCATACGTGCGTCCGAACCTGCTGCTGCCAACGCTTTGCTGCGAATCTTTACGTCGTCGCCGTAGGTTTTTAACAGCACACTTCCGATATTCGCACCCCAGTCGTTTTTCATACCTTCCTGTGCGATACGCATATTGTACTCGATTTGACGGTCTAAAAGTGGCTGTACGTCCTGTAAGTCGACTTGCTCGGCAAATTCGATGATAGCTTTTACAGACAGCAAACTTCTGTCTGCCGTGTAGGCAGGTTTTTCCTGTTTGTCTTCGCAGGTAAGCTGCCTGAAAAGAACATTCCCGTCCTTTTCCATAGATACAACATTGCAGTGTGTTTTTGAAATGCGCACAGATGCTGTGTGTTCTTTCGAGCTGACGACAACCAAAACGTCCAATTTTTCGCCATCCGACAATGGCTTCACGGTAAAGGGAACGTTTTCCAGATATGCCCGCATCTGACACTTTTGGGCGTCTGTCACTTGGGAAATGACTTCCAACCGCTTGTCTGCATCGCCGCCGATAATGCCCGCAGCCGCTGCCGCAGGAATCCCACGCAAACCGTCCGTGTTGGGTACGATAACACTCTTTACATTTTTGATCATATTGCCGCTTGCGTGAATCTCGACCGATTGGGGAAGTTCTCCCAACAACCGTCTTGCTTGTGCCGCACAGTAAGCGACCGCTATCGGTTCCGTACAGCCAAATGCCGGTACCAATTCTTCTTTTAAAATATCCACAAAGGTATCATAGATTTTTTTATCAAGCCCTGATCCCACCTGATATTTCCCCTCTTTCGTGTTTGTTCACACGAATTGTAGCACAAAACTTGCATCGTGAAAAGCGAAAATATATAATATAAGAAATCGGTTTTTTCGATAAGAAAGCATTAAGGGAAAGGATGCGTCCACTTTGGAACTGAAGAATATCCGTACCTTTATCAAGGTTGCAGAACTTGAAAATTTTACACTTGCTGCAAATCAGCTTGGATATGCACAATCGACCGTCACTGCACAAATACAGCAGTTGGAAAACGAACTTCAGGCAAATTTATTCGAGCGCAATGGCAAACGTATCCGTCTGTCCGCTGCCGGTAAGCTTCTTTTGGAATATGCATACCCTATTCGCAAATACGAAACGATGGCACTAAACCAATTCCACCACACCGAAGAACCTGCCGGGCAACTAAATATCGGGATTATGGAAACCCTTTGCGCATCTGACTTCACCAATTTGTTTTTGGAATTTTCCCAGAAATATCCTAAAATCTCTCTAAAAATCAATGTCGTAACTACTTTGGAAGCAATGGCGGGGCTGAATAAGGGTGTTTTTGATTTCATCTTTTTGTTAGACAAAAAAATCATCCGCCCCCATTGGAAAACTTTTCGCTGCTTTCCTGCTGACATTTTTTTCTTTTGCGCAGCAGGGCATCCACTTGCCAGCCAAGAAGAAATAGAGGTGGAACGGCTGCTTGCCTATCCTTTTATCCTTACCGAACAAGGTTGCAACTATCGGCAAGTATTCGAAAGCTATCTGGAATCTACCGGAAAACACTTAGAGTGCCTTACCGAAATTGGACATACAAGCTATATCATTCAGGCTGTCTGCCGTCAACTGGGAATCGGGCTACTTCCCGCTTTTACCCTTTCCAATGCACTGCAACAAAAGCAAATCGCTTTGATCCATGTCAAAAATTACTCGATTCGTTTATATATCCAAGCGATCTACAATACCCAGCGGTGTATCTCTTTGCCTATGCAGGTATTCTTGAACGAACTGAAAGATTTTTCCTTTTTGTAATGATTCGCCTTTACACAAAATATAAACGAAAAGCGGATTCTGCACACTTTTAGCAAAATCCGCTTTTTTCATTTGTAATTTATTGCAACATCATTTGCGATGGGTCAAGTCGGTTGCCAGCATTTGAGCCTTTACACAAAGTTCTGCTGCTTTGAATGCGTGTTCCTGCGTCATGGCGTTCTCGGTGCGGTTGATGCAATCCAAAATCAACTGCCCGAAATACGGGAAACCGACCTTTCCGGTCACATTCTCAAAATGTTCGCCCTCACTGTTGACCCAGTATACATTATTCTCCTCGGTGCTGCGGGCAACATCTACATATTTTCTCAATTCAATGTATCCGTCAGTTCCTAAGATAAAGGTTCGTCCATCTCCCCATATACACAGTCCGTCGGGAGTGAACCAGTCTACACGGAAATAACCGCTGGCACCATTGTTGCCCACCAAAGTGGCATCGCCAAAGTCGTCCAATTCGGGATACTCGGGGTGGTTATAGTTTGCAATTTTGGAGTTGACGATGGTAGCATCGGTCGCACCTGTATAGAACAGGAACTGTTCGATTTGGTGGCTGCCGATGTCGCACAGGATACCACCATATTTTTCCCGTTGGAAGAACCATTCCGGACGGGACGCTGCGTTCAAGCGGTGCGGTCCCATTCCAATCACCTGAATGACCTTTCCGATGGCTCCTGCCTTGACCAGTTCTCCTGCGTAGACCGCTGCTTCCACCTGAAGTCGCTCGCTGTAGCTTACGGCGTATTTTCTGCCTGTTTCTGCAACAACGTTTTTCACCATCGCAAGCTGTTCCAAAGTCGTGAGCGGTGCCTTGTCGGTAAAGTAATCTTTGCCTGCACGCATCACACGCACACCCAATGCCGCACGTTCACTGGTAACGCAAGCTGCTGCTACCAGTTTTACTTCCGGATCATCCAACACTTCCTGCTCGCTGGTTGCAGCTTTTACCTGTGGAAATTTTGCACAAAATAATTGTACTTTTTGGGGGTCGGGGTCGTAGACCCATTTCAAGGTTGCTCCGGCATCAATCAAACCGTTGGTCATTCCCAGAATATGTCCATGATCCAGACCGATAGCAGCAAAGCAAAACTCATTCTCCTTTACCACCAGTGCCGGAATCCCTTTGGGTGCATAGTTCATACCGTCTTTTTGTGCCATTGTTTTCATCTTCCTT
>CALWZD010000111.1 GCA_944385945.1 uncultured Anaerofilum sp.
GTCACAAACCTGTGTATTGCGTGTGATGTCGCTCGGCACACCGGGACTGGTGGGGATGCCATAGGTGAGCGCACCGCTGCCTGCTTTTACCAGCAGGCAATCGCTATGCCCGTGATAACAGCCCTCGAATTTGATGATTTTATCCCGTCCGGTGTAGCCACGTGCCACACGGATGGCACTCATGGTTGCCTCGGTGCCGGAATTCACCATACGCACAAGTTCGGCAGCAGGGTAGGCGGCATTGATTTTTTTTGCCATCTCTACCTCACGCAAGGTGGGCAGACCATAGCTGATGCCACTGCCGATGGCATCCAATGCGCCCTCTTGCAACATGGGGTGCGCATGGCCCAAAATCATGGGGCCCCAACTGCAAATATAGTCGATGTATTCGTTTCCGTCGATGTCCCACAAGTGGCTACCGCTTGCTCGCTGAACGAAAACGGGGCTGCTGCCCACCGATTGAAAGGCACGTACCGGACTGTTGACTCCGCCCGGAATATACTGCTGTGCCTGTTGGTACGCCTGTTCCGATGCCTGATGATTCAAGCCCATTGCTCCCACGCTCCCTGTTTGATGTTTTCGGCTGCTTCCAATGCAAAATAGGTGATGATAAAACTTGCCCCTGCCCGTTTGATAGCGAGGAGGGTTTCGGGGATGACGCTTTCTGCCATCAGCCCCTGCTGCACTGCCATTTTCAGCATGGCATACTCTCCGCTTACATTATAAGCAGCGATCGGCAGACGGAACTGATTTGCGCACTCACACAAAATGTCGAGGTAAGCCAAAGCCGGTTTTACCATCAGCACATCGGCACCCTCGTCCACGTCTGCCTGCATCTCGAGCAATGCTTCGGTGCGGTTTGCAGGATTCATCTGGTAACTTTTGCGGTCGCCAAAAGAAGGTGCGCTGTGGGCAGCCTCTCGGAACGGTCCATAATATGCCGACGCATATTTTGCCGAATAGCCCATCAATGCCACCTGCTCGTAACCGGCAGCATCCAATGCGCTGCGGATGGCTGCGGTGTGACCGTCCATCATGTCGCTGGGGGCTACCATGTCCACCCCTGCCTCGGCATAGCTGACCGCAATTTCTGCCAGATGGGGCAAGGTTTCATCGTTCAGCACTTCGCCTTTGCCGTTCAAAATGCCGCAGTGGCCGTGGCTGGTATATTCGCACATACAAACATCGGCTATGATATACAAATCGGGCGACAAACTGCGCAAACGTCGAATCGCCTGCTGTACCACTCCGTCCTCTTTGGCTGCTTCACTGGCACAACTGTCTTTGTGGTCGGGGATGCCGAACAGAATACAGCCCAGAATGCCGCTTTGCTGCATTCGCTGTGCGATGTCGTCCAGCATATCCACCGAATAATGATACTGCCCCGGCAACGACGAGATCTCCTGCTTCACGCCCTCTCCCTCAACTACAAAGATGGGCTGGATAAAGTCCTGCGGGGTGAGGCGAACCTCCTGCATCAAACTGCGGATGGCTGCGTTTTTGCGCAGACGTCTGCCACGGTAAAACGGTTTCATTGATTTTTCCCTCTTTCTGTAAAATCGCTTTCGAACAAGCTGCACAAGGTCTGTACAAGGCTTGGATAATCGGATGTTTCGCAAACTGCCGGCTCGATGCCGTATTGCTGCAAAGCGGCTGCCGTTTTGGTTCCAATGGCTGCCACGGCACTGTCTGCAAGGAATTGCTTCAAGGGCAGATGCAGCAGTTGTGCCAAACGATGCACACTGCTTGCACAGGTGAACACCGCCCCGTCGGGTGGCAGAGCAGGGGAGTGCGCCTGCCGATTCGGAACACTGCGGTAGACCGGTGTTGCAATGACCGGATTATTTTCCATCGCCCAGCATTCGGGAAGTTCCATTTCGGGGCAGACCAACAACAGCCGTTCACCTGCCATCATCTCTTGCGAAAGGGCAGCAGCAAAGCCCTCGGCGGTGGAAACAGGGCTGACAAAATCCGCCCGTATGCCGTACCGCTGCAATGCCTGTGCGGTCGATTTTCCGATGGCTGCAACCATCGTTCCGCCCAGACAGCGGGCATCCTGTCCGTTTTCGGAAACGGCTTTGAAAAAGGATTCGACCCCGTTATGACTGGTAAAGGCGACCCACTCGGCACCTGCACCTTTACAAATCGACTCCCATGCGGTTTCTACCGGTTCCAAGCAGGACACCTGCACGGTTTGCACCTTTGCCCCTTTGCTGCCGAGCAAGGCAGGTAAACGGGGGTCGGTGCCGGTTTGGGGGAATAGGATGGTCTTGCCCTGCAAGGGACGTTGTTGCAGCCAGTCCAGTTGCGCCGACAATCCGACTACTTCGCCCACCACAATGAGTGCGGGGCTTTCGAGTTTTGCCTGCTGCACCGCCTGTACCAGTTCGCACAGCGGTGCTTTTACGCTTTTTTGGGTCGGCAAGGTCGCCTGTGAAATGACCGCCGCAGGGGTCGTTCCGCTTTTTCCGGCTTGCAACAACTGCTGCACGATGGCTTGCAGACGGTTCAGCCCCATCAAAAACACCAGTGTATCGGTCGTGTTCGCCATCGACGAAAAATCGAGGTCGCCGAAACCGCCGTTTTTGTCGTGGGCAGTATAGACCCGAAAGCCTCTTGCCATATTTCGATGGGTGATTGGGATGCCGGCGGCGGCAAGTCCTGCCACAGCACTGGTCACTCCGCTGACCACCTCGAACGCAATGCCACGCTCGTGCAGATAACAGCCTTCTTCGCCGCCTCTGCCGAACACATATGGGTCGCCCCCTTTCAGCCGTACCACTGTGGAATACTGCTGCGCCTTTTCTGCCAACAAACAGTTGATTTCTTCCTGTTTCAAGGTGTGGTGGCTGTCTGCCTTGCCTACATAGATTTTTTCACAATCGGGGCGAAGCTGTGCCAAAAGCTGCTCGGTGCCAAGTCGGTCGTAGATGACGCAATCCGCCTGTTGCAGCAGTTCGGCACCCCGTACCGTGAGCAATCCTGCATCGCCCGGCCCTGCTCCAATCAAATATACCGTTCCGCTCATTCGTCCGCCCCTCGCTCTCGCAGTAGTTTTTCTGCCAACAACACCGCCGTTGCACAGCCGTCGCCCAGTGCTGCGGTCGCCGACTCCCATTTGGCGAAGGTCTGCGAACTGTTGCCCAGAAATACCGTAAGATGCAGCCGGTCTTCTTTTTGCTCACAATATGCCCCCACCGGAAGATGACAACCGCCATCTACCGCTCGCAAAAAAGCACGTTCGGCACAAGCACAGCGGTCACTTTCGGGGTCGTGCAGCGCATCCAGCATCTGCATCAATGCTGCATCGTCGGCACGAATCTCCAAAGCGAGCGTTCCTTGACCCGGGGCAGGGGTGAGCGTTTTGGGTGGCAAATAAGCGGCGATTTTGTCCTGCAAATCCAACCGATGCAGCCCTGCTGCTGCCAAAATCACCCCGTCGAGCTGCATGGTGTGCATTTTGTCCAAACGGGTATTGATGTTTCCTCGAATCGGCACACACTCGATGTCGGGGCGATGACAGCGGAGCTGTGCGATGCGTCGTTTGCTGCCTGTTCCGATTTTTGCCCCCTGTGGCAACAGCGAAAAGGGGTCTTGCTCTGTTTTATCGACCGAGAAAGGGAGAACGAGCGCATCCAAAGAGATCTGTCTTTTCCAAAACCGAGTGTAGCACAATCCCTCGGGCGGCTGGGTGGGCATATCTTTCAGGCTGTGTACTCCGATATGGATTTCACCGTCCAGTAGCTGCTGTTCGATCTCTCGCACAAAAATCCCTTTTCCGCCCACCTTATCCATCGGACGGTCTAATACCAAATCCCCTTTGGTGGTGATTTCACGAATCACGAAGCTATGCTGCGGATATGCTGCCTGCAACCGCTGCTGCACCCATCGTGTTTGTGCCAATGCCAATGCGCTGGCTCGGCTTCCAAGAATATACTGCATCCGTTTCACTCCTTTGCATCGGAAAAAAGATACTTCACCGCTTGCGCCAACTGCCGTTGCTGTTGCTCGTTCTGCGATTCTTTCAACTGGTGGATCGGGGTTCGCAAAAGACGGTTCATGCCTGCGTGCAACAGTTTTCGCAGAATTTTTTGCTGGTGGCTGTCCAGTTGCAAGCGGTCACACAGTAGCTGTGCCGTGTCCTGTTCGACCTCCTGTACCCGTTGGCGCAAGGTCTGGATCGGCGCATCTACCACCGATGCTGCCAACCATTGTTCGGTCTTGTCGATCGCCTGCGAGAGCATCTGCTCCGATTTTTCCGCAAGCATATGCCGTTTTTGCAGGTTCTCCTCACTGGTCTGCTTCAGGCTGTCCACATCGAATAAATACCAGCCCTTGCGCATGGCTGCAAGGTCGATGTCCCGTGGAACTGCCAGATCCAAAAATGCCATTTTCTCTTTGCAGCCTTGCAGCTGCTTTTCTTCTATTACCATATGTGGTGCCGATGTTGCCGATACCACGATGTCGCTTTGTCGTATCGCCTGCGCACGGTCGGCAAATTCCATCCACTGCACATTTTGATGCTGCAAAATCGGCTGGGCTGCTTGTCGGCTGCGACTGCATAAAAATATCCGTCCACAGCCCATCGCTGCCAGATGCTGCACTGCCAGTTGCGCCATTTTTCCGCTGCCAATGACCGATGCCGTCTTGTTTCGAATGCCAAAACATTCTTCCAGTTGTTTCATGCCGATGTAGCACAGCGAAAGCGGCTGACTGCTGACCGGATATGCCGTTTTTACCGCTTTGGCACAGGTCACGGCATTTTGTACGATGCGGTTCAGCTCTTTGTCACTGCTGCCGATGGCTCGGGCAAATTCTGCCGCCTGTACCAACTGTCCCAAGATCTGGTCTTCGCCCAACACCAATGAATCCAGCCCTGCTGCCACCCGAAACAGTTGCTCCAACGCCGGTCTGCCTTGTAACTGGTAAAGGTGGTCTGCCAAAAGCGGTTCATCGCACACCTTTAAAAAAATATCCCGCACTGCCATAGGGTCGGCTTTGCTGCCTGCATAATAAATTTCGCTGCGGTTGCAGGTGGACAGCACCACACACTGCTCGATGCCTGCTGATTGCAACTGCTGCGCCAGTTCTATCTTTTGCCGATCGCCAAACGCAGCTTTTGCCCGCAGATCCAACGGTGCCGTGCGGTAGCTTAGCCCGATCATCCCTGTCGTTATCAAATGCAGCACTTCCTTTTTGTGATGGTGTTTTTTAATCGTCCTTTGGCTATTATACCGTGTCGACCCCAAAAAGTACAGAACCCCCTCTGCACCGGATGTTTTTTCATCTGTCTTAGAATAGAGAGCGAAATTTTTTTGAATGTCAAATTTAAAAATTTTTCACTTTTTTCTTTTTTGCTGTGTTATAATGAAAAGTACTGAATACGCAGATTTTTATTGGTGTCATCATGTTTGGGAGAAAGGGTGAGAGGATGCTGCATATCACAGGCGTTGCTGCGTCGGCAGGGCTTACCATTGGCAGGGTAAAGCGCATCAAACGTGCCAGCGGCGGTTTGACACGGGTAGTGCTGGATTCTGTGCGGGAAAAAGCACTGTTCGAGGCAGCTGTGCTGTTGGCGAAAGATGAGCTGTTGGAACTGGAAGAACGTGCCAGCGCACAGGACAAGGACATTTTTTTATTCCAGCGAGTGATGCTGGACGACAAAGGGCTGCGGGAGGAGATCAGCCAAGCCATTGCGGGTGGAATGGGCGGTGCCGCAGCGGTGGAACACGCTGCCGACATTTATATGCAGCGCATCCGCAGCATCGACAACGAATATCTGCGTGAACGTGCCGCCGACGTGCAGGATGCTTGTATGCGCATCGTCAGCATTTTGGACGGTCGGCCTCGAGATGTGCTATTGTTGAAAGAGCCCAGCATCATTGCTGCTGACGAGATCTACCCCAGCGACATCGTTTCGGTGGACAAAGGGATGATTTTGGGTATCATCACAGCCACCGGATCGGTACAGGGTCATGCAGCCATCATCAGCCGTACGATGGGGATTCCTGCCATCGTACAGGCAGGGGGTGCATTTTTGGAAGAATGCGACGGGCAGACGGTGGCACTGGACGGCTTTGCAGGCGAGGCATTTTTTTGCCCCGACGAGCCCACCAAGACCCGTTTTTTACACCGCATCGCCCAGTTGGAACGGCACGAGAAAAAACTGCAAAGCCTGAAAGATACCCCCTGTATCACGCCTGACGGGCAAACGGTGCAACTGATGGCGAACTGTTCTTGCCCCGAAGACATCGAGCAAGCCATTGCAAAAGGTGCCGACGGTGTGGGGCTTTTGCGCAGCGAGTTCATGCTGATGAACGGCAGGATCCCCTCGGAACAGCAGCAGTATCAATTTTATCTGCGCTGTTTAAAGGCTGCAAACGGGAAGCCTGTGACGGTGCGCACCTTCGACATCGGTGCCGACAAAGAGGTGGAGGGCATTTCGCTCAAAGAGGATAACCCTGCTTTGGGACTGCGGGGGATTCGGCTGTGTTTATCCCGTCGAGATCTGCTGGAGCCACAGCTTGCGGCACTTCTTCGTGCTGCGTTGCACGGGCCTTTGAAGATCATGTTCCCCATGATCGCCACCGAGCAGGAATTTTCGGTCGCTTTGGCGGTATTGGACGAGGTAAAACAGCAACTGAACGAAAAGGGCATTGCCTTTGCACAAAATGTGCCTGTCGGCACCATGATCGAAACCCCTGCTGCTGCGCTGCTTGCCGACCGCATTGCACCGCTGTGCGATTTTTTCAGCATCGGCACCAACGACCTGACCCAATACACCCACGCTGCCGACCGTGTGAACCCACTGGTAGCCGACTACTACCCACAGTACAGTGAAGCTGTACATAAACTGATTGAAATGACGGTAGATGCCGCCCAAAAAAATGGCATTTCGGTGTCGGTATGCGGTGAGACCGCTGCCACACCCGAACTTGCCCGTCGATATGTCGGTATGGGCATCCATACGCTGTCGATGGCTGCGGTCAGCCTATTGGAAGTGAAAGAGCTTTTGATGGAACCGCCCCAAAAAACCACTGAGAGGAACTAAAACACGATGGAAAACGCAATTCCCGAAAGCGGTCTGTTTCAGGCGATCTTCGTTGCCCGTTTTGGCTATATGGATCACTGCATCGACAGCTTTTTATATCTGACCCACTCCAGCGAATTGCTGGGGATCTCGCTGTGTGTATCGAATACCGACGCTGCCCATCAATCTCTTTGCCGTACGTTGCAGGATATGGTCGGAAAGCGAGTGGACTTTGAACTAAACGGCAATCCTTTTTCTACCGTAGTGCGACAGGTAAGCTATAACAACCCTGAACATGGCGGTTTTTCCTGCTTTGAGATGAAAGCAGACCCCGACCCGATTTTGATCAACTATCTTTCCGGCTCGGCACAGCGGATGGTATTTTAGTCTGGATGCCGTCGGGCGTTCTTTTTCCACCTTTTGAAAAAGGTGGACGAAAACTTTCACCTTGCAGCCGTCAACCTTGACGGCTGCGCATACTGCCTGGTTTCCAAAAGGGGACAGGGAGTATCGGCAAGCATCCCTTGCACGGCAGTGCCTGTGGATGCGTCCGACGCTCCCTGTCTTTTTTGTTGTCTTTTTGGTTTTTCTGTTTTTTAGGGCTTTCGTTGGGGGTGGTGCGTTTTTTTAAAAGCGCACTTTGCCCTGACGAATCAACTCGTTCAGCTTCAAGATGCCCACCATGGTCTTGCTGTCCCGAATCTCACCGCTCAGCACCATCTCGACTGCCTGTTCCAGTGGTACTTTGTAGACCGACAAAAACTCGTCCTCGTCCAGATGTTGGTGAGAGGGAACGATGCCCGTTGCTGCCCAGATGTAGATTTTTTCGGTGCAAAAGCCCACGGTCGGGTATACTACGCCAAGTTCGATATAATTTTGTGCCGTAACGCCGGCTTCTTCTTCCAGTTCACGCTTTGCCGCTTCGAAAGGGTCTTCGTTCGGCTCCAGCTTGCCGGCAGGCAGTTCCCACAGTTCTTCCCCAAACGGATAGCGGAACTGTTTGACCATATAGATCTCTCGCTGTTCGTTGAGTGCGATCACACAGGCACCGCCGTTATGATGCACCACTTCCCGACGGGCAGTTTTGCCGTTTTCGAGCAGTGCTTGGTCGACCGTTACACGGAACACTTTTCCTTGGAAAATCTCCTCGCCCGACTGGCGTGTTTCGATGTGTGCCATTTAGGTTTCCTCCTCTACCGGATTTGCTGCCAAGGTGCAACGTACCTTTTGAATGCGCCGTTCGTCTGCCTGCATGACCTGAAAACGGATGCCGCCCCAATCGACGACAGGCGTTTCGCCCTGTTTGGGGATCCTGCCCAGTTTGTCGGCAACCAGACCGCCCACCGAGTTGTTCTCCTGCTCGTCTTCCTCTGCTTCGGGCATTTTGAGCTGCATTGCTTTGAACAGATCTTCTACGTCGGCAGAACCGTCTGCGATAAATCCGCCCTCACAGCGAACCAGCATTTCTTCCTCGTGGTCGAATTCGTCCTGAATATTTCCCACGATCTCCTCCAAAATATCTTCCATCGACACCAGCCCTGCGGTTCCGCCGTATTCGTCCACCACAATGGCGACCTGACTATGCTTTTTGCGGAACTCGATGAGCAGATCGGTAGCAGGGCAGCTTTCGGGCACGAACATGACCGTACGCATCCACTGGCTTACCGGCTGCTGCATCATCTGTGGCTTTTCTAGCAGCACCAACAGATCTTTTACGTGCAGGATGCCCACTACCTCGTCGATATTTTTTCGATATACAGGCATCCGACTGGTTCCGTTTTCCAAACTCAGCCGTACTGCATGGCTGCAAGATTCATTTTCCTCCAGTGCGATCATGTCGGTGCGGTGGGTCATAATATCGCCGGCTTTCGCCTCGCTCAGCTCAAAGATACGGGTGATCATCTCCTTTTGCTGCGAGTCGATTGCATCCGGCTCTGCCACTTCTTCCACAATGTTTATCAGCTCTTGTGCGCTAAATTCGCCCTCTCGCTTTTTTGCGCCCCAAAGCCATGCCAAAGTTTTTCCCAAGCCTTTAAGACCGTCGGATTCCATAAAATCGTTCCTTCCTTTCCACGCACATTCAATTTTTATCGTTTTTTCTTATGCGTGCAATATCTTTATTGTAAGTGTTTTAAAAAACCGTGTCAATTTATATGCTCCAAAAAATGCAAAAACCCGCTTTTTTCCCACTTTTCCCGTCAAAAAACTTTTGATGGAGTTTCTCACTATTCCTAAAACGGCATAATACAAATTGTGAAAAAGCATACTGTCTGTGTTTACTTTCCTGCAAAAATTTGTTACAATAGACAATGAGCAAGAACGTTTTCCGTTTGCTGCCCACTACCAAAAAAATAATTATGGAGGAAGAAGAAATGCATAGAGTAAAAAAATCTATGGATGGCAATACAGCTGCCGCACACGTTGCGTATGCTTTTACTGAAGTAGCTGCCATCTACCCCATCACCCCTTCCAGCCCCATGGCTGACTCTGTGGACATTTGGTCGGCTGCCGGTCAGAAGAACATCTTCGGCACACAGGTCAATGTTATGGAGATGCAGTCCGAGGCAGGCGCTGCAGGTGCTGTTCACGGCTCTCTGGCTGCCGGTGCAATGACCACTACATTCACCGCTTCTCAGGGCTTGCTGCTGATGATCCCCAATATGTACAAGATTGCAGGCGAGTTGCTGCCCAGCGTTTTCCACGTTTCTGCACGCTGCGTTGCAAGCCATGCGCTGAACATTTTCGGTGACCACAGCGATGTTTACGCTTGCCGTCAGACCGGCTTTGCAATGCTGGCTGAAACCAACCCGCAGGAAGTTATGGACCTGTCTGCCGTTGCACATCTGTCTGCAATCAAAGGCCGTGTTCCTTTCATCAACTTCTTCGACGGCTTCCGTACCTCTCACGAGATCCAGAAGATCGAAGCTTGGGACTACGCAGATCTGGCTGAGATGGTCGATTGGGACGCTATCAAGGCATTCCGTGCTCATGCACTGAACCCCGAGCATCCCGCTACCCGTGGCAGCCACGAGAACGGCGATATTTTCTTCCAGCACCGTGAGGCTTGCAACAAATACTATGATGCACTGCCCGCTGTTGTTGAGGAGTACATGAACAAGGTGAACGAGAAACTGGGCACCGACTACAAACTGTTCAACTACTATGGTGCTGCTGATGCAGAGCGTGTCATCATCGCTATGGGCTCCATCTGCGACGTTGCAGAAGAAGTTATCGACTACATGAACGCACAGGGCGAGAAGGTCGGTTTGGTAAAAGTTCGCCTGTACCGTCCTTTCGTTGCAGAAAAGCTGATGGAAGCAATTCCCGCAACTGCAAAGAAGATCGCTGTTCTGGACCGCACCAAAGAGCCCGGCAGCCTGGGCGAGCCTTTGTTCCTGGACGTTGCTACCGCACTGCGTGAGGCTGGCAACACCGCTACCTTGATCGGCGGTCGTTATGGTCTGGGCAGCAAGGACACTCCTCCCTCCAGCATCTTCGCCGTATACGACGAGCTGGCTAAGGACGCACCCAAAGCTCGCTTCACTCTGGGCATCAACGACGACGTTACCTACCTGTCCTTGGAGGAGAAACCCGCTCCCAACACCGCAGCAGAAGGCACCAAAGAGTGCAAATTCTGGGGTCTGGGCGGCGACGGCACCGTTGGCGCAAACAAGAACTCCACCAAGATCATCGGTGACCACACCGACAAATACATTCAGGCATACTTCCAGTATGACTCCAAAAAGACCGGCGGTGTGACCATCAGCCACCTGCGCTTTGGCGATCATCCCATCCGCAGCCCCTACTACATCAACAAAGCCGACTTCGTTGCCTGCCACAACCCCTCTTACGTTGTAAAAGGCTACAAGATGGTAAACGATGTAAAGCCCGGCGGCGTATTTATGATCAACTGCCAGTGGTCTGACGAAGAATTGGCAGAGCATATGCCTGCTGAAGCAAAGCGTTACATTGCACAGAACAACATCCAGCTGTACACCATCAATGCGATCGACAAGGCTGTTGAGATCGGTCTGGGCAAACGCACCAACACCATCCTGCAATCTGCATTCTTCGCTCTGGCTGGCGTTCTGCCCCGTGAAGATGCTATCTCCTACATGAAAGCTGCTGCTGAAAAGAGCTTCGCAAAGAAGGGTCAGGCAGTTGTTGAGATGAACTGGAAAGCCATCGACGCTGGTTTCGACGCATACCACAAGGTAGAGATCCCCGCAGATTGGGCAAATGCTCAGGACGACACCGCTGCCGAGGAACTGAAGGGCAACCCCGCTACCGTAAAGATGGTAAAAGAGATCCTGGAGCCTGTTACCAAGATGAACGGCGACAGCCTGCCTGTTTCGGCATTTATGGAGCACGTAGACGGTCAGTTCGAGCAGGGTGCTTCCGCTTACGAGAAACGTGGCGTTGCAGTTACCGTTCCCGAGTGGAACCCCGAAACCTGTATCCAGTGTAACCAGTGTGCATTCGTATGTCCCCATGCAACCATCCGTCCTTTCGCTTTGAGCGCAGAGGAGGCTGCTGCTGCACCTGCTGCTTTGAAAGGCAAGCAGATGAACGGCAAGGGCTGCGAGGGCTACACCTTCACTATGGCTGTATCTCCGCTGGATTGCATGGGCTGTGGCGTATGTGCAAACGTATGTCCCACCGCTGCAAAGGGCACCCTGAAGATGGTTCCGCAGGAATCGCAGGCTGCTCAGCAGGAGGTATTCAACTACTGTGTTGACAACATCCGCAAGAAAGACGGCATGATGGCTGAAACCACCGTAAAGGGTTCGCAGTTCAACCAGCCGCTGCTCGAGTTCTCCGGCAGCTGCGCAGGCTGTGCTGAAACCAGCTATGCACGTCTGATCACTCAGCTGTTCGGCGAGCGTATGTTCATCTCTAACGCTACCGGTTGTTCCTCCATCTGGGGTGGTCCGGCAGCAACTTCTCCCTATACCACCAACAAGGTAAGCGGTCACGGTCCTGCATGGGCAAACAGCCTGTTTGAGGATAACGCAGAGCATGGCTTGGGTATGTATCTGGGTCAGAAGACCATCCGCAACCGTCTGATCGGTCTGGTAAAGACCTTGGTCGAGAGCGAAGATGCAGCCCTGAAAGCAGCTGCCGAGCAGTATCTGGCAACTCTGGACGACGGCAAGGCTAACACCGATGCTACCGCAGCTTTGGTTGCAGAGCTGGAGAAACATCCTGCTTGCGACACCTGCAAAGACCTGCTGGAGAACAAACAGTATCTGTCCAAAAAGAGCGTTTGGATCTTCGGTGGTGACGGCTGGGCTTACGACATCGGCTTTGGCGGTTTGGATCATGTTCTGGCATCCGGCGAGAACGTAAACGTAATGGTATTCGATACCGAGGTTTACTCCAACACCGGTGGTCAGGCTTCTAAGGCAAGCCAGATCGGTCAGGTAGCACAGTTTGCTGCTGCCGGTAAGTCGATCGGCAAAAAGAGCCTTGCTGAGATCGCTATGAGCTACGGCTATGTATACGTTGCTCAGATCGCTATGGGCGCAGACCAGAACCAGACCATGAAGGCTTTGGTAGAGGCTGAAAGCTACAACGGTCCTTCGCTCATTATCGGCTACGCTCCCTGTGAGATGCACGGTGTTAAGGGCGGCATGACCAACTGTCAGGCTGAGATGAAGAAAGCTGTTCAGGCTGGCTACTGGCATATGTTCCGCTTCGATCCTCGCAAGAAAGCAGAAGGTCAGAATCCGTTCACTCTGGATTCCAAGGCTCCCACTGCTGACTATCGTGAGTTCATCGAGAGCGAGACCCGTTACAGCCGCTTGCAGCGTGCATTCCCCGAGCGTGCAAACGAGTTGTTTGATCTGGCTGCAAAGACCAGCACCGAACGCTACGAATATCTGCAAAAGCTGTCCAAGCTGTACGAGTAATTCTTCCACTACAAATTACTATTTTCCGTCTGTACAGTTTGCGATTCCTTTCGCTTTCCGCAGCGGCACACGAAAGTGTGCCGCTGTTTTTTTACCCCTTTTTATCATCGCCTTATTGAAAGCAGGCAGTATGCGCAGCCGTCAAGATTGACGGCTGCAAGTGAAAGTTTTCGTCCACCTTTTTCAAAAGGTGGGTTGGAAAGCGCAGCAAAATTTGCTACAATACAAACAGATTTATTCAGAAAGGGTGTTTCCCAATGGAATCCAGCAAAAAACTTCGCATCGGTGTCGACCTTGGCGGCACCAACATCAAAACCGGTATTCTGGACGAAACCGGTGCTATCCTTGCTAAATCCTCGGTTCCGGCAGGCGCACAGCGTCCGTGGCAGCAAATTGCCGACGACATCATTTCTTCGGTAAAAGCTCTGATGCAGCAGATGCAGCTTACCGCCGATGATTGCGTCGGCGTAGGCATGGGCTGCCCCGGCACCATCGACTCGCAAAACGGCGTCGTCGTCTATAACAACAACTTCAACAACTGGCAGAATGTTCCCATGGCACAATATCTCCGTGACGCACTGGGTATGCCGGTGCGCATCTCCAACGACGCAAACTGTGCCGCTTTGGGCGAATGCGTTGCAGGTGCTGCAAAAGAGTATTCCAGTGCCGTTATGATCACACTGGGTACCGGTGTAGGCGGCGGTGTCGTGTGGGACGGCAAGCTGTTCGAAGGCGGCGCAGGCGGCGTAGAACTGGGTCATACCGTTATCGAAACCAACGGCAAGCCTTGCAGCTGTGGCAGAAAGGGCTGCTTTGAAGCTTACGCCAGTGCGACCGCTCTTATCCGTGACGCTGTGGCTGCTGCCAAAGCACACCCCGAAAGCAGCTTGAACCAGCTGTGCGAGGGCAACTTGGAAAACATGAACGGTAAAATCCCCTTTGACGCTGCACAGGCAGGGGATGCCGTAGCACAAGAAGTGATCAACGAATACATTCGTATGCTGGGCGAAGGCATCACCAACATGGTCAACATCTTCCGCCCCGAAGTCGTACTGCTGTCGGGCGGTGTTTGCGCACAGGGCGAAAACCTCACCATCCCCCTGAACGCTTACCTGAACGAACACGCTTACGGCGCACAGCATAACCCACCGCCCCCTGTAAAGATCGCAACGGTCGGCAACGACGCCGGTTTGATCGGCGCAGCCTTTTTGCTGAACGAATAATCACATCTACCCGATGATGCACCGCAAATCCATTGCGAAAGTTTCGCATTTTCTCTTGACTGTGCCGAAACAATTTGCTATAATACATAGTGCATCATCAATGGAGAGTTGTCCGAGTGGTCGAAGGTGCAGCACTCGAAATGCTGTGTCCCCAAAAGGGACCCAGGGTTCGAATCCCTGACTCTCCGCCATAAAAAGGCGTCAAGCTGTTTTGCAGCTTGACGCCTTTTTATTTTTTATAAACATCGGACTTTTTCAGGTTTGATATTTCGGGCTGTCTGCATAGACCGGCATTCCTTGCGAATGCACTCCTGCACGACGCATCTGCCCAAAGCCGGTCACGGCTTCCCGTGTGCCATCCACGGCAGAATCTGCGTAGGTGTAGTACCACTTTTGCAGTGTTTCCAACAGCTTTGCCTGTATCGGCGCATACTGGCTATCTTGCACCAGATTCACCTTTTCGTCGGGGTCGACTGACAGATGATATAACTCGTGCGGTCCGTAAGGATAACGGTGGATATACTTCCATTCACGGGTACGAATCATACGGCTTGTGCCGTACTCGTCTAAAATAACGATGTGGTTGTCGGCTTCTTTATTTTCCAACAGCACCGATGCAAAGCTTGTTCCCGGCAGATATTCCGGCAACTGTGCGCCCAGTTCCAGCACCTCGTTCAAGGTCTGGATAATATCGTAGTGGCTGCACATACTTTGTGTCACACGATTTTCGGCGATGTGTCCCCGCCAACTGGCGATAAAAGGCACTTTTACCGCCGTATCGAACAGATTGAACGGAAATGTTCCGTTGCCTTTTCCCCAGATGCCGTGATGTCCCATATTCATTCCGTTATCGGCAGTGAATATGATCAGCGTATCTTCGGCAACGCCTTTTTCTTCCAATTTATCCAGCAACTTTCCTACACCTGCATCCATTGCGGTGACAGCTGCATAATACCCTCGCAGCAACCGTTTGCGTTCTTCGCCAACACCGCTGGGAGCGGTTGGAATTAAGTCGGGGTGCAGCGGTTCGTTGGGGGTTGCGGTAAATTCGCAGTTGCGATACATCTCTACATATTCTTTCGGGTGTTGGTCTTCGTCCCACGGGTCGTGCGGTGCGGTGTAGTGTACGCTGACATAAAACGGCTCTTGCTGCCCTGCAAAGTTGTCCAGATATTCCAGCGCACGGTCGGTGATATAGCGTGATTCAAAATGCAGCTTGCCGTCCTCGACCACATCCGACTGCATATACTGACATCCGCCACGCCCAATGGTATACCAATGCGAAAACCCGTGCTGTGGATGGACGCTGTCGCCCAGATGCCACTTGCCCGCAAGCGCACAGGTATAGCCGTTTTGCGCCAACAGGTCGGGGTAGGTGACCAGCCCCTCCAGATAGCGGATCGGCACATCTTCGCTTGCAAAATACGGGTGAGATGCGTTTTCTCCCAACGCTTTTTTATCCAAACTTCCGCTTCTTATCCAGTCGTGTACACCGTGCTGTGATGGGATGCAGCCGGTAAGAATGGACGCACGTGCCGGACTGCACACCGGCGATGCACAGAAGAAATTTTCGAACCGTGTTCCCTGTGCAGCCAGACGGTCCAGATTAGGGGTGTGAATATCGGTGTTTCCGGCACAGCGCATCGCCCATGCGCCTTGGTCGTCGGTAAGGATAAACAACAGATTCGGACGTTTTTTCATTGCACATTCCTCATTTCATACAAAGGGCCGGCAGTGCCCTTGAAAGGCAACTGCCAGCCTAACTGTAACCCGTCAATTCGCTGCGCTAAAAGCATCCAGCTGGCTGGAAACTTCGTCCAGCACATCCTGCGCACCGTTTGCGTTCATTGCTTCCAAGAATTTGGGGATATACTCGTTGGGATCGACCGAACCGGTTTCCAAAGAGGGAGCATATTCGGCGATAACGTTGGTCAAAGCTGCCACCTGTGTTTCTACCGGAACAGCATTGAATGTAAAGCCGTTATTGGGGGAGATGATAGCGGAATCGTTGTACTGCTGGAACAGGTCAGCAATATTTTCGGGGTAGCTGACATCCCACTTCTGGTTGAAGGGGCTGCCAAATTGCCAGCCGTAGGTGTAGTCGTAGCCGTTATCTGTCAGTGTACCGCCCATCGTCTTGTCCACCTGTTTGTCGCCCACAGCGGTGTAGTGTTTGTCTTCGATGCCGTGGCGAATCAAGGTTCCTACATATTCATCGGTGTTCAGCAGATTGATAAATTCCAACGCCTTGTCGGGGTGTTTGCTTGCGGAAGATACAGCAAGCAAACCGCCCATTGCGCTGCGGGTTTCGAACAACGGCTCCATGAGGGGAACGAAGCCTACACCATGACCACCGGAAGCTGTCATCGACTCGGCAGTGCCGGGTGCGTATTGGATAAAGTAGGAGAACAAAGCACCGTTGTTAAAATCGTTATCTCGGTTTGCGGTGTCGCTGTCGTAGTTCACAGGGTCGCCACCCAGATAGCCCGCTTTGTTCCAGCTGCGCACCAACTGGCAGTAGTTCATGTATTCTTCGCTGGCATACTGGTTGAATACTTTTTGCCCCGCCATATCCTCAAAGTTTTTGAAGTCTGGCACTGCACCTGCACCGGGCAAGGTGGGGGTACCGGTAAGCGACTCGTAAGGTGCAGCCATCGTCCATGCATTCAGCAGACCACATACACCAATTACATCTTTCCCTTCTGCTTTCGACTTTTCAGATACGGTTTGCAGCACATCGGTGTAATCCTCGATCGTCTTTACTGCGTCCATATCGATGCCGTATTTCTCTGCCATATCGCTGTTGTAGACAATACCGCCCTGCCAGCCCATTTCTTTATAGGACGGCACACCGTAGATCTTTCCGTCTACCCGTACAGCATCCCACATGGCATCGGGGATAAACTCCCATGTTTCGCCTGCATTTTCGGGCAGCATATCGGTGATGTCCAAAAATGCATCTTTGTCCACGAACTGGAGGTAATCGGTCGTCCAGTTGGAGGTGAAGCAGATGTCGAAGTATTCGCCTGCATTGATTGGGTACTGCTGCTGCCCGCACCGCAACCTGCAAACAAAGCGGTGGTCATGATGGCTGCGGCAGCCAATGCGACCGCTTTTTTGGAAATGTGTTTCATAAGTATCCTCCTTGATTTTTTTACTGTAAACACGCCCGTGCGTGATAAGGTACGATGGAAAACATACTCAGCCTTTTACACCACCTACGGTAAGACGTTTTACAAAATATTTTTGGAAATACGGATAAGCCAAAAGGATGGGCAGCACTACCAATACCGTAAGTGCCATACGTCCGCTGTCGGTGGGGGCATTGGATGCCATTTCGGCATATTCCAATGCATTTGCCGAGGATTGTTTCATAAATTCCAAACTGTTCTGCATACTCCACAAAAGAGTCTATACAAGATATTTCTTCTGGTCAACGATGTACAGCATTCCAAGGAACCAGTCGTTCCAGTAGGAGATCATGGTGAACATACCGATGGTTGCAAGACCGGGTTTTTCCAAAGGAAGCACGATGCGGAAAAAGGTTTTGAACTCGCTGGCACCGTCGATGCGGGCAGCTTCGATGATTTCCAGCGGGATGCCTTTGTAGAAGGTGCGCAATATGATGACATAGAATGCATTCAGCGACATTGGCAGGATCAATGCCCATACGCTGTCGCCCAAGCCCAGCATCTGGGTATTGACCATGTATGTGGCGACGATACCGCCGTTAAACAGCATGGTAAACAACATCAGAACGGTAAAAAGACGGTTGTAAGCGTAATCGCTGCGGCTTAGCACATAGGCAAACATTGCCGTGATGAAAAGGCTGAACAACGTTCCCACCACTGTGACAAAAATGGTGATACCGTACGAGCGAACAAGCTGGTCGCCCAGTTTGAAGAAAAAGCGGTAAGCATCCAAACTCCATTCGCTGGGAAAAAAGCTGTACCCGTTTTGGAAAATGCTCTGTTCGCTGCTGAACGAAACGATGACCACCAAAAGCAACGGTAAAATACACGCAAGCGACCAAATGGAGAAAATAAGGTTCAAAATGGCATCGACCGGTTTTGAGATGCGGTTGATCTTCAAATCTTCCGAACCGATCTCCGGAATTGTTTTCTTTTTGAGCAGCATAGCGTTTCTCCTCTCTAATCAAAACAGTGCGCTGTCCGGCTCGATACGGCGAACGATCAGGTTTGCGCCTACCACCAGCACGAAGCCCACCAAAGACTGATACAAACCGGCAGCAGATGCCATGCCCACATTACCGGTTTCTTTCAATGCACGGTAAACATAGGTATCGACCACCTGTGTGACAGGGTAGAGCGACCCTGAGTTGCGGGGCAGCTGGAAGAACAAACCGAAGTCGGCGTAAAAAATGCGACCGATCGCCAAAATGGTCAGCACGATCATCATGGGCTTCAGGAAAGGCAAGGTGATGCGACGGATCTGCTGCCATTTTGTGGCACCGTCGATCAGGGCTGCTTCGTAGTAGTCATTCGAAATGCCGGTAAGAGTGCTGATGTACATTACCGTAGAGTAGCCGATGGTCTTCCACATCTGACAAGCGGTCAGGATAAAGGGCCATTTGCTTGGGTCTGCGTACCAGTTTACGCTGTCAAAGCCAAAATAGACGAGCAGATGGTTCAGCAGACCGTCGTCCACGCTCAGCAGCGAAAACATCATAAAGGAAACAACGACCCACGACAGAAAATACGGTGCCATAAAAATGGTTTGGTAGATTTTTGCACGTCGTTTGCACAGCAGTTCGTTCAGACCGATCGCCATAGATACCGCCAGCAGCAAGTCCAACAGAATAAACAATGCATTGTAACACAAAGTGTTGCGGGTGATGATCCACGCATCCGACGTTTTGAACAGAAATTCGAAATTTTTAAAACCGATCCACTCACTGCCAAAGATGCCTTTGGGAACGCTGAAACGTTTGAATGCCAGCATCAGCCCAGCCATCGGCAGGTATCGAAACAGAAACATGACCACCAGTGCCGGCAATGCCATCAGGGTAAGGGGAAGATTTTTTTGAAGTTTTTTGCAAAGCGGGAAAACGCACCGGACTCTGCCTTTGTGGCATTTCCCATAGATGTGTGCGGAGCACACTTGGCTGTTTGTTTCATGCAGGTTCCTCCTTGTTTGTGGGCGTTCCAGACGGATTTTCTTGATAGCTTTATTATAAACTTCTCCCGTGTCTGCCATCAACGATAGAAATTTTAAGTAGTGTGTACTTTTTTTAGATGCTGTCTATTTGAAAACAAAATTGTCCGATAGAGAAAAAAATTTTGCAACTTCTACAACCACAGCCGTTCTATTTGTGCTATACTTGTGTAAATTGCTTTTGTTGTGATGCATTTACATTCCGAAAGGAGAGATAGAATGAAGATCATCCTTGTGGACGATGACCATTTGGCACTGGAAGGCATCTCCCGTATGCTGCATTGGGAACAGTTCGGCGGTCAGCTGGTGGGCTGTGCTACCAGTGGAGATGAGACGGTACAGCTTTTGGAGCAGCAAAAGCCGGACGTGGTGATCTCGGATATTCGTATGCCCGGCATGGATGGGCTCGATCTGGCTCGTTACATTGCCGAGCATTGCCCCAATACCCGTATGATCCTTATCAGTGGTCACGGTGAATTTGAGTATGCACAACGTGCTTTGCAGTATCAAGTGACCGACTACATCCTAAAACCCATTACCCGTGCAAACTGAACAGTCTGGAGGAACGGGCTCGCTGCTATCCACGCCGAACTTTCTGCCGACGTTCCGCCGTGGTATGCCTGCAACGAAGAACTGCACACCCGTGTTAACGAAACATTGCGTAAAGGGGATATGGCTGCCATGGGCGAACTGCTCATCAGCGAGGATGTATTCCGTTCGCTGTCCGACCGCAAAGACGTATTGGGCATTCAGCTTTTAAACTATCTGTTTTTATATCAGGAGGAGTTGGGCAAAGACCGTGCTTCGTTAGACGCCCGACGGCAAAAAGCGATGACCGAATACTGGCAGCTCACCACTCAGCAGGAACGACTGTGCTATTTGGCTGCTCAGTACTACGACCTGATGGAATACGCACAAGAATGCAAAGGCGAGTATACCAGTCCCATCATTGCCTATTGCTTACAGGCGATCGGGCAAAATTTTACCGATTCCGGCTTTAATATCTCTATATTAGCCGACACCATGCATCTTTCTTTGCCCTATTTGAGTACCGTTTTTAAAAATGCCACTGGTCAAAACATCAGCAACTATCTTTCCAACCAACGATTGGAGTATGCAAAACGGCTTTTGCGGGATTCCTCGATCCCCATTCGGGAGGTGTGCTTCCGCTCCGGATACGACGACCCCCGTTATTTTGCCAAGCTTGTAAAAAAGCACACCGGAATGACCCCCAGTGAATTTCGCAATCTGTACGGCGCACAGGGCGTTCCGACCGATACAAAAGAGGAACGCACATGAGCATCACCAAACGAGTTTTTCTTATTATTTGCTGTATCATCTGTGCCATCCTGCTCACCTTCAATGCGGTCACCTATCTTTTGTTCCGCTTTTCCATCACACGCCATCTGCTCACCTCGCACCAAGCACTGGTAGAGGCAAACCTGCAACTGAGCAATATTTTCACCCAGACGGTAGATAAACTGGTGTATCAGTATACCAGCGACCGTCAACTGGGCGAAGCACTGAGCGCACAGGTAGGGCAAGATGAACTGGACGATATGAATATCCGCATCGCATTAAACGAACGCCTTGCCTATCAGCTAAACGCCGAAGCCCTTTTGCTAAACAACGGGTTTCGCACCGAGCTATACCTCAACCCTGAGCTGGAGGTAAGCAAACTGTTTTCGCAGCAAAACACCATTTCCAACGTCAGCCGAGTGTTTAACGGAAACATGGTAGCCGATAGGGAATGGTATCAAACCGCCCGCAACAGTCAGCGGGAGCAGTATGTTTTTTTAAGCGAAGATCAAACACAGCTTTACATCGCCTGTAAACTGCAAAACAGCGCATACACCGGTCCACGTGAGATGCAACAGTTGAACCAAAGTTTCGGCAGGATGATCCATCGTGTCAATGCCCTGATCGAGCAGGTAGAGCAAAGCGAGAACCAACGCCGTGAAAGCGAACTTCGTGCATTGCAGGCACAAATCAATCCTCATTTTGTACTGAATTCAATGAACGCCGTGAACTATATGGCACTGGAGCGTGAGCAGGACGACATCGCTGCCACCGTAGACTCGATCGCCAGCCTGATGCGGTACAGCATCACCGAACCCGACCGCCTTGTTACCATGGATACCGAATTGGAGAACATTCGGCAGTACATCGCTGTGTATGTTCTGCGTTTTCGGCAGGATATTCAGCTTCGGATCCTTCCCGGAATTTCCCCCTCGCAGGTGGTCATCCCAAAATTCACCCTTCAGCCACTGGTGGAAAATTCCATTCGTCACGGCATTACCCGTCAGGATGCAGGCATCACCATCTGCATCCGTGCCTATCTGGAAAACGATCGGCTTTTGGTAGACGTGACCGATACCGGTCGTGGTGCAGACGCTGCAAAATTGAACGCTT
Organism: uncultured Anaerofilum sp.; assembly: GCA_944385945.1. Classification (GTDB taxonomy): domain Bacteria; phylum Bacillota; class Clostridia; order Oscillospirales; family Ruminococcaceae; genus Anaerofilum. The sequence continues at coordinate 21,753 of CALWZD010000111.1, forward strand.
ATTTGCGGTATGAACCGGTAGAATTGCAGGTGACCCACGGATTCGGCATACGCAATGTAAACGAGCGGTTGCAGTTGCGTTTTGGCGATGCCGGCGGGCTGGAATACCTGAATTACGACGGCAGTAAGCTGATTGCACGATTGCAGTTGCCCCGCCAAAACAGCGGATTATAACACAACTCCCTCTGCCAAACGGTAGGGGGAGTTGTGTATCTGAAAAAAGTCCACTTCAGCCAAAACATTTCGCCTTTTCGCAGATGCGGTTTTGTTTTATAGTAGAATCAAAAGATCGCTTTGCGCAGAAAGGAAACACACTGTATGAAAAAACAGATCGTTGCCAACGGCGTACATAACTATACCCCGCCCGAAGAATATATTCCGCACGCCGACGTCGTTGGTGCGCTTTATCGGGAATTCCGCCGTCGTGGGCTTGCCATCTCTACCTATTTTTCCAAACCGGATTGGCACAGCCCCTACTATTGGGCGCCCCAATTCGGCACTGCCCCCACCCGAAATGTAAACTATGATATTTCCGAGCATCCCGAACTATGGGAGCAATACGTGCAATTTGTCCATCAGCAGATCCGTGAACTGTGTACCAATTACGGTCAGATCGACGTGCTTTGGCTGGACGGCGGTTGGGTTCGTCCGGACAATCTGGGGCAAGACATTCGCTTAGGGCAGATCGTAGAGGAAATGCGCAGCAAAACACAGCCTCAAATGATCGTGTGCGAGCGTACCTGTGGCGGTGAATACGAAAACTTTATCACACCTGAAAAAACGGTTCCCGATACTGCACTGAATGTACCTTGGGAAACCTGTACCACCGTTGGGGATAAATTTTCTTTCCATTACACCGACCATTTCAAAAGCGGGCATCAACTGGTACACCTTTTGCTGGACGTCGTAAGCAAAGGCGGAAATCTGGCGTTGAATCTTGCTCCGCAACCCGACGGACTTCTGCCCGCACCGGCTGTGCGCTCTTTGCGTGATTTGGGCGCATGGCTAAAATTGTTTGGTGATGGTATTTATAACACGCATACCTGTGCGCCTTATTTTGAAGATAAGGTATTCTATACCCGCAAAGAAAACCAGATTTTTGTTTTCTATTTATACGGCGAAACTCCGCACTTGCCTGCAAAACTACCGCTGCATCTGGACGAAAATATCGTGTCGGTTCGTTGTATGCGAACAGGTGAAGCGGTTGCTTTCCGCCGAAACGACGACAACTTGACGCTGCATCTGGAAAATATCCCAACAGGTGGAGCCTTCTATGCCGAAGGTTTTGTGTTGCAAACAGCCCCGTGACATATTGCCGATTGGACACAAAGTCTTGATGTAGTTTCTTTTGTAAAGCAACAGCCGATGCTCTCTATTAAGGGCGTCGGCTGTTTTATTTTACTTTTTTGCGTTTGTTCTTTATTTATCCAACTGTTTCCATACAAAATATGTTATACTGAAACCAGCAGCTTCCTTATTCCGTTGGAAGCGCATCGTTTCGATACCTTTATCGGGTATCTCATCTCCGAACGGCGAGAAAGTGAGGGGCAGCATGGTATCCTTTAGCAGCCTGTTTTTATTGTTCGTCTTCTTTTCATTTATCGGCTGGTGCGGCGAAGTTGTATTCACTGCGCTTACAAACAAAAAATTCGTCAACCGTGGTGCAATGCTTGGGCCTGTGATCCCGCTATACGGCATTATGACGCTGGGCGTTCTGCTGTTCCACGAACCGCAGAAAAACACCCTTTTCGCCACCTTACTGGGTGCTGTCATTTTATGTGCAGCTGTCGAAGTCGTGGCAGGTGTCGTTTTGGAGCATACCTTACACGCTCGTTGGTGGGATTACTCCGACCGAAAACTGAACCTGCGTGGGTATACCAGCTTGCAGTCTGCGTTGGTCAAGGGTGTTTTTGTAGGGCTTGGCGCAAAATATCTTTATCCGCCCTTCCAGTGGGTGTTGGATAAACTGCCTGCTTTGGCGATAAATCTGCTTGCTTTGGCAGCATTGGTGGTATTTGCGGTAGATGCCGGTGTGCTTTTATTTGGGCTTGCAAAGATCCGCAAACGTTGGAAAATGTCCGAGCAGATTGCGTTGCAGCTGCAAAAAACCAGCAGCAAACTGGAACAAAATCTTTCGCAGACCGCCGAAAGCTTTACCGAGCGGCTACATCACAAACACCTGAAAAGGGCATTTCCTGCACTGGAAAAACCCGAAACCTTTGCTGCCGAAAAAACGATATTTGCGCAGGGGTTGGGGTTCCGCAAGTTGTTCTGGCTGTTTTTGATTGGGGCATTTGTCGGCGATATTATCGAAACCATCTTTGTATTTGTAACGTCTGGTGTACTCATGAGCCGCAGCAGTCTGCTGTACGGGCCGTTCAGTGTGGTATGGGGCTTTGGTGCTGTACTTCTGACCATAGTGCTGTACGGTCTGCGAGAAAAAAGTGATCGCTATATCTTTATCGGCGGCACACTTTTGGGCGGCGTGTACGAGTATATGTGCAGTGTGATTACCGAAAAAGCGTTTGGCAAAGTGTTTTGGGATTACAGTGCGATTCCGTTCAACCTGAATGGACGCATCAACCTGTTGTACTGCGTATTTTGGGGCGCACTGGCAGTGGTTTGGATCAAAGAGGTATACCCACGGGTAGAAAAGCTCATCGAGAAGATTCCATACCGAATCGGCGTGCCGCTTACCCGTATTTTGGTGGTGCTGTTCATCATCGACGGTATTCTTACCTGTGCAGCACTTGCACGATTGCAGCAGCGTGAAAACGGTGTGCCTGCTACCAGTTCGATTCAGACAGTGCTGGACGAATGGTATCCCGACGAATATTTGTATGATAGATACCAAAATATGCTTTGATATTTGCAGTGGGCAGTGTTGTTTCTTGAGAAAAGATTTGGTATAATTGTTGTATTCTATGTTTGGAGGAGCGTTGAACTTGGATTCGATTTTTGAGTTTGTTCTTGTAACCATCATGTTGCTTGTAGGCATTATGGGTATCAACTGGTATAAGTATCACAAAAGCCAACAGGTGCAGCAGATACAGCCGCAGCAGCCCCCAAAGCTTACCGACCCCATTGGTCGTGAGCAAGACAGTGGAAAGGTACTGCGGGCGGTAAAAAGTTTTGCTTCCCGCAACGGCTACGAAGTGATCGCACCGGGTAAAATCAGTTTTGGTACGGGTGTGTCGGACTTCGACGCTATCGTAGTGGGCAGTTTTGGTGTACTGGCTGTGCGTTCGATGGGATACAGCGGACAGGTATACGGCAGCGAAAAAGACGAAAAATGGGTACAGACCACCGCAAAAGGACGGGTAGAGTTTAAAAACCCGATGCAGCAGGCACAGGCAGACGCACGTTTGGTGCGAGAAGTGCTGTTTGAAAACAAGCTGAAAAGTGTACCGGTAGAAACGATCTGTGTATTTCCCAGCAGTGCTACCGAATTGATCGTTCCACGCTCGACACCCATCTATCGGATGAAAGAATTTTCGGCACAACTGCTGAAAGATCACTACACCGACGACCGAAAAGTAGACATTGACGCAGTGGCAAAAGCACTGCGGGCAGCGGTTGAAAAATAAACGAAACAACGCCCTAATTTGTGAAAATTGGGGCGTTGTTTTTGTAATCGGCGAAATTTACAGTTTATTCACAGCGGTGTCATAAAGTCTACGCAACTGGTCTGTATACTAAGAATCACAGAAGGCGGGAAGCCGCAGCCCACCTTTTGTACATGATTCCTCCTCACACCAAAGCGATACCCCTTGAATGCTCGTACATCCGCAGTACGAGCATTTTTCTTTTCCCACCTTTTGAAAAAGGTGGACGAAAACTTTTGCTTGCAGCCGACAATCTTGTCGGCTGCGCTTACCGCCCGCTTTTGGGGTGGTGCATTGAAACAAAAAAAGACAGACCGATACGGTCTGTCTTTTTTTGCGCCCAGCTGCCCGACGGCAGGTTGCCCCTAAGCATCTTTTCGCACGAATGTGCGCTTGATGCGTGGGGCTTCTGCCGGCGGGTTTAAGTACCGTAGATGCCTTGGACACTTACCTCGCCTGTAAACATCTGCAAGTTTCCTTGTACAGTTCGCACCACAAGATGTCCTTGTTCGTCGACCTGTTCGGCGATGCCCTCTCCACCCTCGAAAAACACCTGTTTGCCCAGATTGATACATTGTTGGTTGTACATCTGGCAAAAGGGAACAAAGCCCTGTTCGCAAAAAGGTTTGGTATGGGCAGGGGAAAAGAGTTGCTGCATATACTCTGCCAACTGTTTGGCGAGTTCGGCGCAGTGGGTGATTTTTGCGCCGGCAAGAAGCAAGGATGTACCATGTGGAAGCTGGTTTTGGTCGAAGTAGCTTTGCGGATGGGCAAGATTGATGCCGATACCACACAGATAATTTTCGCCGATGCTTTCGCACAAAATGCCTGTGACCTTTTTTCCGCCAATCAACAGGTCGTTGGGCCATTTGATCTGAACGCTGATGCCTGTAAGCTGCTGGATAGCTGTGGCTGCTGCAAGGCTTGCGTACAGTGGTATGGTGGCAGGGGCTTTCATAGGGCGACGCAGCAAAACGGTATAGTACAGCCCACAGCCCGCCATATTTTTCCACTCTCTGCCAAGTCTTCCCCGACCGGCGGTTTGATTTTGGGTGTAGACAGCATCGCCGTCCTGCAACAGATGCAGATGCTGCTTTGCCCATGTGTTGGTGCTGTCGGTTTGGTCTAAATAATACAGCATGGCGGTATCTCCTTACCAGTAAGCAGGCACTTCTTTGTGATAAAAGCGGGGAACGCCCTCGCCCAAAATCAACATTCCGTAGGTCGGCATTCCAACACGGGGACGGCTGACCGAACCGGGGTTGAACACATAAAGCTCGTCGGAGTATTCGTAGTAGGGAGAATGAGTGTGTCCAAACAAAGCGATGTCCACCCCACGTTGGCGAGCTGCATATTTCAGCCCCGCAACGGTGAATTTGACCTGATAGCCGTCGCCATGGCAGAAGAAAATCAGCTGACCTTCCACCTCCAGCATCGCCTCTGCCGGCTCGGTTTGACTGTAATCACAGTTACCACGGACTGTGCGTATCTTTAAATGTGGGTATTGTTCACGGATGGCATAGATGTCCGAAAGACCATCGCCCAGAAAAATAATGTCGGTGGTGCCGGGTTCTGCCTCGATCACCTTTTGAATGGCTGCCATATTTCCATGGCTGTCCGACAATACAAGGATCTTTTTCACGGGGGAATTTTCTCCTTTTTGTAATATTTCGATTGATTTATACTTATTTTATCCGAATGGGAGAGAAAAAATGCTTTATTCTTGCTGTTCCAGTGCCATTTTATAGATTTCGCTTTTGGAAAAACCGCTTGCCGCAGCGGCTTCCTTTGCAGCGGCACTCAGCTTTTGCCCGCCTGCTGCAAGGCTTTGTGCAAGCTGCACTGCCTGTTCCAGTGTCCACTGTTCGGGCTGGGTCGGTTCTGCACCTGCTACCACCAGAACATACTCGCCACGGGGCGCATTTTCTTCGTGCCAGCGAATGGCTTCGCCAAGAGTGGTTTTGGTGATGGTTTCATGCAGCTTAGTCAGTTCACGGCACAAGGTAATGCTGCGTTCTTCGCCAAATGCCTGTGCAAGGTCGGCAAGAGTAGTGCGCAGCTTGTGAGGTGCTTCGTAAAAAATCATGGTGCGCTGCTCGGTCTTCATTTCTTCCAACCGCTGCATTCGGCTGCGACGATTCACCGCCAAAAAGCCTTCAAACACAAATCGTCCTGTTGGTTGTCCCGACACCGCCAACGCAGTGACAGCGGCACTGGCTGCGGGGATCGGCACGACCCGAATGCCCTGTGCCAATGCGTCGGTAACGATCAGCTCGCCGGGGTCGGAGATGGCAGGCATTCCTGCATCGCTGCACAGTGCGCAATTTTCGCCCTGTGCGATGCGTTGTAAGATCTGCTTGCCTTTTTCTTTCAGGTTGTGTTCGTAGTAGCTTATCATCGGCTTTTTGATGCCCAGATGGTTCAACAGCTTGAGGGTGACACGGGTATCTTCGGCAGCGATAAAATCCACTTCTTCAAACGTCTGCGCAGCACGGGGGGTAAGGTCGCCCAGATTGCCGATGGGTGTGGCAACGATGTATAACGTTCCGCTCATTGTTGCTGCTCCTTTCCGTAAATTTCGAGAATCTGCTGGGAATGCCCACCGGATTCGTTTTGCACAACGATGTCTTTTTCCAGTGTCATGCCCGCTTTGCGGTTTTTCTGGCATTCGAGCAAAAACAGCCATGGAATCGCACCCTCACGCACCTTGACCCATTGCAGCCGCTTTGGCTCCAAACGGGCAGCACGGGCAGCACAAATGACATCGGCAAGGCGTTCGGGACGCTGGCATACACAGAATTTTCCGCCGTCCCGCAGCAAGCGACCGGCAGCGTCGGCAACATCCTGCATGGTACAGCTTTGCTCGTGACGGGCGGTGCCACGTCCCGGCTTTTGGCTGACGAATCCGCCCGTAAAATAAGGGGGATTACACGCTACCACCTGATAATCGCCCACCGACGGCAAGGTTTTTAAGTCTTGGTTGAGGGGGGTGATGTGGTCGATGTTTGCCATGTGTAAGCTTTCGGTCAGCAATGCTGTGCCTTCGGGCTGCAATTCCACCGCCAAACAATCGCCACGATGCCCCATATCATGCCAGCGCAGAGCCACGATGCCGCATCCACTGCCCAGATCGACCGCTCGATGCGCCCGCCACGGCTGCGAGAACCATGCCAAAAGCAACGAGTCGGTGCCAAACCGATGGGTCTTGCTGATGCATACGGGGGTATTGTTTGCCAAGGTTTCGATGGTATACTCAAGCATAAAAGGGAAGATCCTTTCTGTCATGTAAGGGGTGGGTATATGGAATAAAAATCGGCGGGTACCAAGGGTACCCGCCGATTTTTTCGGTTGTGAATTACTCCTCGGAGATTGCACTCACAGGGCAAACACCTGCACAGGTGCCGCAGTTTACGCAAGCTTCTGCGTCAATCTCGAAGTGGCTTGCACCCTCGGAAATAGCACTTACAGGGCACTCGCCTGCACAGGTACCGCAAGAGATGCACTCGTCGCTGATTTTGTAAGCCATAGTTTTCTCCTTTTTCTCCGTTTCATGGTGATTTTTCCCCAAGTTGCAAATGCATCGCCACTGCTGAAACGGTGCAGCGGCAGGGGGAAAGATAGCGAAAAGCCGTTATCCTTCTGTAACATATTTTATCATATTTTCAGCCAAACGCAAGCATGATTTTGTAAACATCCCCCACAGCCATCAATCCTGTTCTTCGTCGGCAGGCTGTGGCGCACGGCGACCGCCACGGATATAGGTGCAATCGCTTCGTTTGTAATACTTAGCCTGAATGGTATCGCCACGCTCGATGCGTACTTTCAGGTAGCCGCTGATGAGGTTTACTTCCTGCACGGTGCCGATACCGTCGGGGGTCTTTACCTCACTGCCCACCTGCGGGGTGATGCGGTTGAGGTATTCGTAGGCTTTTTGCTCGTACGCAAGGCAGCACATCAACCGCCCACAGCTACCCGAAATTTTGGTAGGGTTGAGCGAAAGCCCCTGCTCCTTTGCCATTTTGATGGAAACGGGCTGGAAATCGTTCAAAAAGCGGCTGCAACAAAACGGTTGCCCGCAAATACCCAGACCGCCGAGCATTTTGCTTTCATCACGCACACCGATCTGACGCAGTTCGATGCGGGTATGGAACACACCTGCCAGATCTTTTACCAGATCACGGAAGTCGATGCGTCCGTCGGCGGTGAAGTAAAACAGGATCTTAGAGCGGTCGAGGGTATATTCCACGTCGACCAATTTCATCTCCAGCCCATGCTTGCGGATGCGTTCTTCACAGATGCTAAACGCCTTTTGTTCGTCGGCACGGTTTTGCTCCATGCGGCGAATATCCACGCTGTCTGCCATGCGCTGCACCGTTTTCAGCGGCTGCACCACACTGCTGTCGGCAACGGTGTGGCTGCCTGCCACCACCTCACCGCACTCGGTGCCACGGCTGGTTTCTACGATTACATAGTCGCCTTTTTTTACGGTCAGTTCGCCCGGGTCAAAGAAATACGCCTTTCCGGCGGGTTTAAAACGTACACTGATTACAGTTGCCATATTGATTTTGATTCCTGTGCCGTTGCCGCATACGGCATACTCCCTTTGCCCGCGGCAAAAATAGGGCAGGGGATCGGGAAGAAAGTACACTGGCTGTTACACCTTGCGCAGATGGGCTGCAAGATCGGCAAATACCAGTTTGGCATTTCCGTTTGCACTCAAGCTTCGCTGTGCCGTTTGAAGCAACGGCAGGATGCCCGCTGCCCGCTGCGGTGTGAGCGGAAGCTCGGTGCCTCCCCGCAGCACAGCCGCACAAATGCATTGCAGATCTTCCAGCAACAATTTTGCAGCCGGTTTGTCCTTTTCTTTTTGGCTCAGCAGGACTAAAACGGAATACGCATCGCCGGCAGCACACATCTGCGCCATACGCAAGGCATCGTCCAATGCAGCTTTTCGCAGCGGGTCGTCGACACAGGCAAGTGCTGTGCCGATCTTTCCGCCGAATATCTGCGCCAAAAATGCAGCATTGCGGCATCCTTTTCGGTTTTGTTCCAGATAAGCGGTGCATTGCTGCACCGAAACAGGCGCAAACGAAAATGCGATGCAGCGGCTGCGAATGGTGGCAAGCACCGCAGCGGCAGAAGATGCTGTAAGCACGAACAGCACCCCTTCGGGCGGTTCTTCCAGCACTTTCAGCAAAGCGTTTGCGCTGGCAAGGTTAAAATTCTGTGCCTGATAGATGATGACCACCCGTTTTTCGGCGGTCAGTGCTGTATGGAAGATCTCGCTGCGCACCTTGCGGATGGTGTCGATCTTGATCTCGCCCGAAGCACCCTCGCCCTCCACCTCGATGCAGGCAGGCGCACCGCCCCGCATGACCTGTGCGGCAGCGGTAGGGTCGTTGGGATAAAGATAATCGGCGGCAAGGCAGCGGGCAGCATAGCCAGTACCGGTGCCTTGCTCGCCGCACAACAGCACACTATGAGAAAGCCGCCCCGATTGCAGGGCGGCTTTCAGCGCACAGATGGCGGCATCATTGCCCGAAACGGTTTGCAGCATCACAGCTTTTCAAACCGCTCTACGTTGGTCACAAATACGGTAGCACCGCCTACGGTCACCTGCAAAGGATATGCAGTAGTGACACCGATGCCATAGCTTGCAGTGCTGGGCACGACCTCGACACGCTGCTTGGAGCAGGAAGCGATGAGGTTGATGCAGGTATCTACTTTTTCGTCCTCGGTACCGATGAGCAACGTCATGTTGCCTGCCATCAAAAATCCGCCTGTGGTGGACAGACGTGTTACCGAAAAACCACCTTTTACCAGTTCGTTACAAACCGCTTTGGAGTCCTCTTTATTTACAATCGCAGTGATGAGTTTCATAGCCTTATCCTCCCTAAAGCACGGCATTTGCCGCTTTTCTTCATTTTAGCACACTTGCGCTAAAATTTCCATAGGAAACACTGCATAAATTCTTTTGCAGAAAGGGACGTTCAGCGACGGTTTGCATTTTTCCATCGCTGGCGGTTTTGGGCATATCGGATCTCGTTTTTGATTTTCTGGATGAGTCCTTTTCCGAAAAAGAGCAACAGCGCACCACACGCCAGCAAGATATTCACCTTGATGGCAAGGCTGCCGCCCAAAAAGCCGATGAGCAACAAAATGCCGGCTGCGATGCCCAGATATTTTGCGGGTACAGGCAGAACGAACATGACAAGCATGGTCTGGTGGGGGAAATAGGTAGCGTATGCAATAAACATCAAGGTAGACAAATAAGCAGCAGTGCCTACACCGGTGAGCAGGCAGGACAAAATGCCGGCTGCCATAGAAAGCAGAATGAACACATTGAATTTAAAGTCGCCCCAGACATTCTCCAGTGCGCTGCCGATCATATAAAAGAAGTAGGCATCCACCAAGAACCATAACGGGGAGCTGCTCGGAGGAGTGATGATAAAGGTAAGCAGTTGCCATACCTGTCCTTGCATCAGTGCTGCACGGGACAGCGGAGCAAAAAACAAGCTGAGGAAATACATGGGGAAAGTGGTCATAAGCAGATACATAACGATCCTGCCGATGACCAGATATTTTGTCAACCCTCGAATGCAGTATCTGCCATATTTATATTCCAACCGATTCAGCCACATACACAAAAACCTCTCTTTTTTAAATTTTCAGGGCATCTTGCCCTTTCAAAAACGCTGTGTGAAAGACGAAAAAAACAGTTTTAATAATAGCAAAAAGAAACCCGAATTTCAACGGAAAGTTATGAAAAAAAGGTGATAGAAATCGCTAAATGTTGAAAACTATCCCAAAAAAGTCAAGTTATCAACGGTTTCAACATAGTTTTCAACATTTTTTGTGGAATCTCTTTTTATACCTAACGTAAAGATTTTTCATGCTTTTTGTAAAGTTTTGGCGAATGGTGTCGAAACTTTATTCTCCTTTCGGCAGCAAAAAGCCCTCGCCATATACTTCGCTTGCTTCGCACACCATCACCATCGCTTTTTTGTCTTTCTGATGCACGATACTGGTCACTTTATATGCCTCTCGGCTGGAACAAGCGCACAGCAACAGCTTTTTTTCATTGCCGGAATAAGTTCCGATCGCTTTTACCAAAGTGGAACCACGCTCCAACTGGGTGCCGATCTCTTTCGCTACCTCCATGCCGTAGTCGGTGACGATGACCACGAGTTTTCCACTGCCTGCTCCATACAGGATGCGATCCATTATAAAGGTGGTCGCATAAGCCGAAACAATACCATACAATACGGCGTCGATGTCCCCAAACACAGGCCCACCTGCCAAAATAATCAGCGCATCCATTGCAAGGATGATCTGCCCAAAGCTAATATGTGGGAATTTCTTTTTGGCTGCATGGATCAAGAAATCCTGTCCACCGGTAGAAGAACCTCGCATATAAATGATTGCCAGCCCTGCACCGATGCAAACACCCGAAAATATCGCTGCCATCGCACGGTTGCCCTCATACAAGGGCAGGTTGGGGAAAACAAAGTCGAGAAAAACGGTGGAGATCAGCATGGTTCGCAAACTTTTGAAAAAAAAGCTGCGTCCCAAGACAGGGTATGTGAATAAAATGATGGGGATATTTAACAACAAGGTGCAAATACCGATCGGAATGGGAATAAAATAGTTGATAAGCAGTGCCATACCACTGATGCCGCCCGGAGCAAAACCTGCTTTTGCCGCAAAAGTAACGATGCCCACCGCAAACAAGATACTACCTATAATATCGAACAGTATATCGACCGAAAGCTGCTTCCAGTTGATTGATTTTTTCATCCAAAAACCTCCTTCTCAAAAAGCGAATCGCTTTCTTTAGTATATCATATTTCTGGAAATGTTTGTTAAGAAACGAAAAACACCCAATTTTTTCCACTCATTCATAGCCCGTTCAAAAAGAAAGCCTATACTGAAACAAAGGGGGAATGTGGGATGAAACGATTGTGTCTTTTGATAAATCCACGTTCGGGCAAAGGATCAGCACAACAAAACGCCTATAAGATCATCGAGTTTTTTCACAAAGAGGGCTGGCTGTGTACGGTAATTCCCATCGCAATACAGCCGGATATGCTTACACAACTGGGCAGTGAGCTGCAAGAATTTGACATTGTTGTGTGCTGTGGCGGTGACGGAACTTTGAACCACACAGCAGCTACTCTCACACAGTTGCCGTCTGCCCCTATGCTGAGTTATCTTCCGATGGGCAGCACCAACGATTTTGCCAACACACTGGGCTATTCGGACGAGTTGCTGCAAAACTGCAACATCGCACTCTACGGCAAGCCTGCAAAGCTGGATCTGGGAATGCTGAACGATACCCTGCCGTTTTGCTACATTGCAGCATTTGGGGCATTTACGGCGGTGAGCTACTCCACACCGCAGGGTATGAAGAATAATTTGGGGCATACCGCCTATCTTATCGAGGGATTGCGCCATTTGCCCATCAATACCAGCATCCACGCAACCATCACCACACCTCTAGAAACACTGGAGGGGGATTTTATCTACGGTTCTTTTACCAACTCGACCAGTGTGGGTGGATTTCGCACTCCAAAAGGAAAAGACGTTGTGCTGAACGATGGAAAGTTTGAACTGTTGCTCATTAGCAAACCAAAAAGCATCGCTGACTTGAACAATCTTGTTTCCTGTTTGGCGCAGCAAAATTTTTCCAACCCATACATTCGTCTTTTGCAAAGCGATCAAGTAGAGATCACCTTTACCGAGCCGGTAAGCTTCACTTTAGATGGTGAATTTGGCGGAAAAATGAACCATGCAACTTTGCGGGTGTTGCCGAAGCGGTTGCAGATGCACCTGCCCGACGATGCACCACTGAACGATTAAAGAAAAATTTTTATCTTCAGAAAAAGAAAAAGCCTTTCCCCTCGTAGGGGAAGGCTTAGGCTGTCGAGAAAGTATTTTGTGTTTTCAAAATTTCTTGCTTTGAAGGAAATCCCCTCATCAGTCACGCCGAGCGTGACAGCTTCCCCCTGGGGGGAAGCCAAAAAGAAAAAGCCTTCCCCTTGAGGGGAAGGTGGCTGCGCAGCAGTCGGATGAGGTGGAACGGCTGCGTTAGCGATTCTAAATCGGATTTTCCTTTTATCAATAGATTTTTTGTATAACGATACATAAAACAAAAACGCCACAACCGATTGGTTGTGGCGTTTATGGTGCGCTGGAAGGGATTCGAACCCCTGACCTTCTGGTTCGTAGCCAGACACTCTATCCAACTGAGCTACCAGCGCTTGCGGAACGATTATTATAATACCACAGGGTATGCTAAATGTCAACACTTTTTTGAATTTTTTTAAAAAACTTTTTTAAAAGGGACACTACCCATCTCAAAAATGATTTTTATTGATGGGCAGTGTGTTTTTTATAGCGATATACCGTTATTTATTTACAAACCGGTACGATCCAGCCATGTTCATCGGGCAAAGTACCCCACTGGATACCGGTCAGGGTATCATACAGTTTATGGGTCAGTTCGCCGATTTTTCCCCCGTTGATAATTGCAGACTGGTCTTCGTATACCAATTCTCCCACCGGACTGATGACCGCAGCGGTACCGGTACCGAACACTTCTTCCAGTTTGCCTTCTTTGGCTGCCTGCATCAGGTCGGTGATAGCAAGACGGGTTTCGTTTACCTGATAGCCCCATTCTTTCATCAGTTCGATGCAGCTCATACGGGTGATGCCGGGCAAAACAGTACCGCAGGTGGGTGCGGTGTAAATTTCGCCGTCGATTTTGAAGAAGATGTTCATGCTGCCTACTTCTTCCACATACTTGCGCTCTACGCCGTCCAGCCACAGCACTTGGCTGAAGCCCAGCTTGTGTGCTTTTTCGCTGGCAATGATGGAGGCTGCATAGTTGCCGCCGCATTTGATATAGCCCGTACCGCCGGGAGCTGCACGAGTGTACTGGTCTTCAACATAAATGCGAACGGGATTGATACCCTCGGCATAATATGCGCCCGACGGAGAAGCAATGATGATGAACTGATATTCTGCCGCTGCTTTTACCCCCAGCACTGCTTCGGTAGCAATGGTGAACGGACGGATATACAGGCTGGTACCCTCCGAGTGAGGCACCCAATCGGCATCTACTTCAACCAATGCTTTTACTGCCTGCACAAAGTCTTCCTCCGGAATAGGGGGGATGCACAGACGGTCGTGGGTAGAAAGCATCCGCTGTGCGTTCTTTTCAGGGCGGAACAGCTGTACACCGCCATCTTTGCGGCGATACGCTTTCATGCCTTCAAAACATTCCTGCGCATAGTGGAACACCAGTGCCGACGGGTCCAGCACGACCGGTGCATACGGCACGACCCGTGCATCGTGCCATCCTTTGCCCTCGGTGTAATTCATAATGAACATATGGTCGGTAAAAATCCTGCCAAAGCCCAGTTTGCTTTCATCGACAGGTTTTTGTTTTGGTGCGGTCGTTTTTTCGATGCGAATATCCAACATACTCTTTCACACTTCCCTCTCTGGTAACAAAGCGTTTTTTCCCAATTTCGGTCGTTTACCGATGCTGCACGAGCAGCTTGCTTTGCGTTTGATTTCCTATTATTTTACCGCTTACTTTAGCGTTTTACAATGGGCAAAGTTGCCAAAATCGCTTTTACTGCTCGGGTGTCCATACCACACCTTGCAAGGTGTTTTGGATGGCTTGTGCTACGGTGTAACCGGTTTTTGCCAGATTTTCCGCCGATACGCAGCTTGCATACTCGGCTGGATTGGGGGTGAACCCGATCTCCAACAGCACTGCAGGGCAGATGTCGCTGCGGGTGACATAGAAATAATTGTATTTTGCGCCTCGATTTCCACGCCCTGTGGCACTGCTGAGAAGATTGCTGAGATTTTCTGCCAACGTGATTCCCGACGGATAGAAATAATAGCACTCGACCCCTCGAACTTCGTTGACGTCACGGGCAAGGTCGATGCTGTTGTGATGCAGCGAAATAAAAATATCCGGTTTTACACTGCGCAATAGTTGATTGCGCTCGGCAAGCGTCAAAAATGTATCGTCGGTACGGCTCATCACTACGGTTGCACCCAGTTGTTCCAATCGGTTCTGTACTGCCTGTGCGGCTGCCAAGTTCAAATCTTTCTCGCTCGGCCCGTTGACGCCCATCACGCCCAGTGCGCCCAAATCGTCCTGTCCGTGACCTGCGTCCAGTAGAACTGTAACGCCTTGCAGCGGTGTTTGGCTATCCTGCAACACCGGCGGAGCTTTCAAGATAATTTCACTGCCTGTTTCGGTGTAGTCTACGCTCCAACCCCATAAGGCATTCGGTTCGGTTGTAAATGTCAGCAGCACTCCGTTTTCCTGTTGTTCGATTTGTACCGTCTGTACAAGCCCTGTTTGCTCCCAGTTTCCGGTCAAAGTGCTTCCACTGAGGAACAGGCTCAAACTGGTGTCGGTGCGCTGTGCGATCACCAACGGGCTGCCTCCTGCGATGCGGAAAATGCTGTGGCGGTCTTTCTGTTCGAATCCGTCAGTGGTCAGCTGCATCGTCTGTGCCTCTTGTAACGGCTGACAATCGGCAGCACGGATCCATCCGTTTGCCACTTTGTAAGCGTGGGTAAGTTTTCCGCTACTGGTATACTCCACCGACTCCTCTACCTGTGCAATCGCACCTTCGTACACCGTCTGCAAAATCGTGTCGGAATCGGTGTAGTCCTCCAGCAAACTGGCGACCGCCGAAGTGACTTGGATAAACTGTCCCTGCTGCAAAGATTGCGAATCGTCCGGCTGTGGGTCGACCGGCTCCCAGCTGCCCTCTTGCGGTTTTGTTTTTGTGATGGTGATCGAAGCCGTGGTTTCTCCTTGTGTTGCGGTAACGACATTTTCACCGTCTGCAAGCGAAATCGCAAGCCCCCAAAAACCTCCTTGCTCTACCGTCACCGTCTGTCCATTAACGGTAAGCGGCTGAGCAGGGTCGGCAGTGCCTGCCACAAAATACTGGTCGGCGGTGGTTTCCAAGTCACTTTCCGGCAGTCCGATCAGCAAACTTTCTGCTTGCACCAGTGCTGTTTGAGTCTGCTTTGGCGATTCGGTAAATTGACTGCACAAAGCGATCTGATCGGTGCCGTCGGTGTCTGCAATGACCATTGCCATCTGCTCGCCGGTCGCCCAGAGTGCGTACAATTCTACACCAAGAGAATCCGGTTGGACGATCTGCTGTAACTGGTCTGTCAGCGGTTGATAGTTTGCCAGCCCATTTTGGTCGGTCGGCTGTGCGCACAGTCCCGAAAGCCCATACTGCTTTATCAGTTCTGCTTGCTGGGCGGAATCCATATCGCTCTCCACCACAGCCACCAATCCAACCCCTTCGCTCCGTGCCTGTTCGCTTACCGCTTTGACCTGTTCCGGGTCGGTAAGCGGTGCATCCCACAGCAAACTATCCGCACCGCTTTTCACTGCTTGCTGTACCAGTAAAATCGGGTCGGACGACGCAGCTGCATCTGTTACACGGTATAGCAGCTGCACCTGCTGTGCCGAGATCGCCGCTTTTTTTGTGGTTGGAAAAAAAGCGATCGCCACTGCGATCATCAGCAAAATCGCAACGCCCACCGCCCCCAGCAACAGCTTTCGCCGTCGGGCTCGCTGTTTGCGGCGTTGTTGTAACTGTAAATTCATTCTCGTTCATCCTTTCCCCAAGCTATCTTTATTTTATGGTATCGTGTGTAATCTTTTTTAAGATACACGCAGCTGTTCCACCTCATCCGACTGCTGCGCAGCCACCTTCCCCCTGGGGGGAAGCTGTCACGCTTGGCGTGACTGATGAGGGGATTTTCTGCAAAAGCAAGAAATCTTAAATGCAAAAGCACATTTTCGACAGCCTATAATAGCCATCTTGTGGCTATTATACCATTGCTAGCAAAATGGCGGTAGGCTTATTCTGTGAAAGATATGCGATTTGTAAAAAAAACATACCTTTTTCGACAGGTTTGGTAAAAAAAGAACTATTCCTCTTTAAAAAGGAATGTGGTATACTAAAAAGAAGTAAATTTTAAAAAGCCTTTGAGCGTATTGAGAAAAGAGGGATCTCACATGAAACTGCCTGCTCGTGCGTTTACCCATGCAGGAAAATTTCACGCAGACGATGTATTTTCCTATGCACTGCTGCGAATCGTTCGTCCGGATATTCAGCTCCAGCGTGGATTTCAGGTGCCGGCGGATTTCGACGGCATCGTGTTCGACATTGGCGACGGTATGTTCGACCATCACGCTGCCGGCAGTCCCGTACGTGCCAACGGCAATCCCTACGCTGCGTTCGGCTTGCTCTGGCAGGTGCTTGGCCCCGAACTGGTGGGACAAAAAGGGGCAGAATGGCTGGATGAACGTTTTGTTCAAAATCTTGACTTGAACGACTGTACCGGAACCGAAAACGCCCTTGCCGATGCCATTGGCAGTTTTAATCCGGTGTGGGATTCTTCCGAGCAAGCCGACGCCTGTTTTTTGCGGGCAGTGGACTTTGCGCAGGTGATTTTGGAAAACAAAATCGAAGAAGTGAGGGCAGTGCAGCGGGCGCAAGAACTGGTGAGCAAAGCGTTGCAAAATGTACGGGACGGCATTTTGGTATTGTCCCAATACGTACCTTGGAAAAGTCTTTTGCCGGCAGACAGCAACGTGGTATTTGTTATATATCCCAGCCAGCGGGGCGGATTTGCAGCGCAAGGCGTAAACGACCGTCAGACCAAAAAGCTAAAGGTACCGTTTCCGCAAGCGTGGGCAGGAATGCCCGAGCAGGAGTTGGCGTCGATTTCGGGCATTGACGACCTGATTTTCTGTCATTCCAACCGCTTTTTGGTCACTTGCAAATCAAAAGCCGGTGCGCTGCAAGCCTGCCGCAAAGCCATTGCACTGGAACAGGAGCAGACACAATGAGCGCATACATTTATATGGTTCGGTGCAGTGACGATTCGCTATACAGCGGATACACCACTGACATTGAAAAACGGGTGCAGACACACAACGCAGGAAACGGTGCGAAATACACACGCAGTCGGTTGCCTGTGACGCTTGCTTACTGTCAGCGTTTACCCGATGCGTCCAGCGCAATGCGTCAGGAAGTATTTTTAAAGCAGCTTTCCCGTCGTCAAAAACAGCTTATGTGTGACAACTGGGCAACCGAACGACTGCGCTTTGCAACCGAGCAGGACGCCGAGCAAATTTTGAATATCTACAAATATTACGTAGACAACAGCACAGCGACCTTTGCTTACACAGCCCCAACGATAGAAGAATATCGCCGTTGGGTCGCAGACAGTGCAAAGGAGTATCCTTTTTTGGTGTTGGAAAAGCAAGGGGAGATTTTAGGCTTTGCCTGTGCGCACCGCTGGAGAGAACGGGAAGCCTTTGACTGGTCGGTAGAAACGACCATCTATCTTGCACCGAACCAAACGCAAGGCGGGCGTGGGCTTCGTTTGTACGGGACACTTTTGGCACTGCTGAGAGAGCAAGGAGTCTATCAGGCATACGCTGTATTAGCACATCCCAACCCAGCCAGCGAAGCTTTACACGCAAAACTGGGATTTTTACGGCTTGGATTTTTGCCTGCCTGCGGATTTAAACATGGTGGTTGGCACGGTAACACGATTTGGGGGTACGCTCTGTGTGAACCGCAACCCGACCCACAGCCTGTTTTGCCATTTGCGCAGCTTTTGGAACAAGGGACAGGGGATTTTTCCCTGTAAAAAAACAAAAACCGCATTTCTCCACCAGTAGGGGGAGAGATGCGGTTTTTTCTTACAAAACGTCTTTTAGCTGTTCCAAGAACAATTCGTGTACTTTTCCGTTTGTCAGCAACAAGTCTGCATTTTGGGCGGGGTCGGGAACAGTGCCGTCCCATTTTGTCACGCAGCCACCTGCTTCCTCTACCAACAGCCAGCCGGCAGCGTAATCCCACGGTTTCAGGTCTAACTCAAAAAAGCAATCGAGCCGACCGCAAGCGACATATGCCAAATCGAGCGAAGCAGTGCCCGAACGGCGCAGATCCATTACCTGCATAAAGATTTTTTCAAACAAGGGGAAATTTATCTTTGCGTTTTCCTTGCGGTACGGGCAAGTACCGATCATTACAAGGCAATCCCGCAGAGTCGCACTTTCGGAAACGTGAATAGGGCTTCCGTTCAAAAATGCGCCTTTCCCTGCATAAGCGGTAAAGGTTTCGTTCAAAAACGGATTGTAGATGACGCCAAATTCCATATGGTCGTTGTCCCACAAAGCCAGTGAAACAGCACTGTGCTGCATTCCACGCATCAGGTTCGTGGTGCCGTCGATGGGGTCGAGGATCCAAACCTTTTTGCCCTGTACGCTGATACGGTCGTCGCCTTCTTCTGCCATCATGGAAATGTCGGGAAACTCTTGCGCCAGTTTTTCGGTCAGATATTCCTGAATGCGCAAATCGACCTGTGTAACATAATCTGCCAGACCTTTTTCGGTGATTTGACTGCGCAAAGAATCGTCGAAAATCAATGCTTTTGTGCTGTGTACCAGTTCGATGACCTTATTAAAATCCATTTTATCCACCTCATTCTTCAATCTGCTCAACGGCATTGCATAACAGCTCGTACAGTTGGGGTGCTTTGCGTTTTATGCTGATAGGGCGAAACGTTTCTTTATCGACCCATGCATGACGGCTGCTGCCCCGATTGATGGGTGTCGACTCGCCGTTTTTGTATACCTGATACGAAAACTCCATCTGCGAGTAGGTCGCTTTTGTCAAACAGCATTTCACCACGATTTCATCGTCGTAAGTACACGGGCGAAGATACTCTGTGTGGACAGAAAGAACCGGCGACAAAAAGCCCATTTCTTCCAGTTCGCCATAGGATGTTCCCAGCTTTTTGGTGAGTTCTGTTCTTGCTTGTTCGTACCACACCAAATAGTTTGAGTGATGCGTTACGCCCATGCGGTCAGTTTCGACATAGCGCACGATCAGCTTTGTTTCGGATACCATTTACAAATCCCCCTTTTTATGCCACATACACGCTTAGTATACTCGTTCTTTTTCCTTTTTTCAAGCGTTGTCCTGCCTTGCCTGGCGTGGTATTTCCCGTCAGGCTTGCTTTTTTCCACCTTTTGAAAAAGGTGGACGAAAACTTTCACCTACAAACGGCAATCTTGCCGTTTGTGCGTACCGCTCGCTTTTGGGGTAGTGGTGCGGTGGGTATCGGACGCATCACAGGCACTGTCGTGCAAAAGATGCTTTCCGACACCCACCGCACCCCATTGGCATTCGTTAAAAAGGGGATATTGTTTCATTTTTTAGCGTTGTTTTTTGGCTCTATCGACCCTTTCAAAACACCATCTCGCTTTGCGAAAGGGTAGAATGCGCAGCACGCAGAAAGGGCAGGTCTGTTCGACCTGCCCTTTCTGCGTAATTGAAAGTTTTGGGGTGCCTTTTTCAAAAGGCACGAAAAATGTTCCACGTGGAACAATTCTTCACTTTACTCGTCGTCCTCGATCGGCTCGGCATCGCTTGCGCTGTCTTCTGCCTCCAAAGCAGCGATCTCCTCTTGGGTCAGCTCGTCGGCTTCTTCCTGCTCAGGCTTTGCCAGTTCCTCGGTTTCGTCATGCTCGGTGCGGGCGACCGTGACCACTGTGTCTTCCTCGCCCAACCGCATAACACGCACACCGCTGCCGTAACGGCTTTGTACGTTGATGTCAGCTGCGTGCATACGAATAACAACACCACTCATCGAAATCAAAATAATATCGTCAGTATCGTCGACTACCTTGATACCTGCAACCATATCCTTGGAATAGTTGCGGATACCTTTACCGCCACGTCGCTGAATACGGTAATCCTCGATGTTGGTTCGGCGTCCTTTACCGTGTTCTGTAACAGTAAATACCGTTGCTCCCTCTCGCAGCAAGCCAACACCGACCACCTTATCGTCACCGCTCAGCTTGATGCAGCGTACACCACGGGCACTTCTGCCCATGCTGCGAGCATCGGTTTCGTTAAAGCGCAGTGCCTGTCCGTTGCGGGTGGCTACTACCAGTTCGTTGCTGCCGGTGGTGATGCGTGTCCATGCCAGCGAATCGCCTTCTTCCAAATTGATGGCAATCAAGCCCGACTTGCGGATATTGCTGTATTGCTCCAACGGGGTACGCTTGATGTAGCCGGCTGCCGTTACCATCGTCAGATAACCTTCCTGCTGATCTTGTGCCAAGCGCAGCATGGTCGTAACCTTTTCGCCGTTTTGCAACTCCAACAGATTTACGATATTCGTGCCTTTGCTGGTACGGCTGCCCTCGTAAATTTGATACCCTTTCAAACGGTAGATCCTACCTTGGTCGGTCACAAACAAAATATAATCATGTGTCGACCCGATGAACATCGTTTCTACAAAATCTTCCTCTTTGCGGGTCATGCCGGAAATGCCTCGTCCGCCACGTTTTTGTGCCTGATAAGTGTCTTTCGGCAAACGTTTGATATATCCCGCATGGGTCAGGGTAAATACGCAGTCTTCCACCGGAATCAAATCCTCGATGTCCACTTCGCCCGACACGTGCTGAATTTCAGTACGACGCTCGTCGGCGTATTTTTCCCGCAAAACCAGCAATTCTTCCTTTACGATTCCCATCACACGGGATTCGTCGGCAAGGATGTCTTCCCAGTCTTTGATATTTCCATGCAGTTCGCCCAGTTCCGCATCAATTTTTTGAATCTCCAAACCAGCCAAACGACCAAGTGGGAATTTACAGATGGCATCTGCCTGCACATCGTCGAAGCCGAACTTCTCCATGATGGCAACTTTTGCCTCTGCCTGTCCACCGCCACAATGACGAATGGTATAAATAACATCGTCTACAATATCGACCGCACGACGCAAGCCCTCCAGAATATGGGCACGGTCTTGTGCTTTTTTCAGGTCGAACTGTGTGCGACGGCGAATGACTTCGCCTTGGAACTCGATGTATTTTTCCAGCATCACTTTCAGGTTCATCACCTTAGGAACACCGTGGTCGAGAGCCAGCATGATGACGCCTACGGTGTCCTGCAACTGGGTATAACGGTACAACTGGTTGAGTACGACCTGCGGGTTGGCGTCCTTTTTCAGCTCGATGACCACACGCATTCCCTGACGGTTGGATTCGTCGTTGATGTCGCTGATGCCCTCGATGCGCTTTTCCTTGACCAAATCGGCGATATGCTCCTGCAAGCGAGCCTTATTGACCATATACGGAATTTCGGTAATGATGATGTGGAATCGACCGTTTTTCTGCTCCTCGATCTCGGCACGACCACGCAGCGTGATTTTTCCACGTCCGGTCGCATAGGCTGCACGGATACCGCTTTTGCCCATGATGATACCGCCGGTGGGGAAGTCGGGACCTTGGATATACTCCATCAGCTCGACCATTTCCAGTTCGGGGTTGTCGATCAGGGCAATGATGCCGTCAATTACTTCGCCCAGATTGTGGGGAGGAATATTGGTCGCCATACCAACTGCGATACCGGTAGAACCGTTTACCAACAAGTTTGGAAAACGGCTGGGCAGAACCTGCGGTTCTTCTTTGGTTTCGTCGAAGTTGGGGCCGAAATCGACCGTTTTCTTTTCGATGTCGGTCAGCAGTTCTACGGCTACCTTGCTCATACGTGCTTCGGTGTAACGGTAAGCAGCAGGGGGGTCGCCGTCGACACTACCAAAGTTACCCTGACCGTCTACCAGAGGGTAGCGGAGCGAAAAGTCCTGCGCCAAACGTACCATTGCATCGTACACCGACGCATCGCCGTGGGGGTGATACGCACCCAACACTGCGCCGACGGTATCTGCCGACTTGCGGTAAGGATGGCTGGGATCGTTGCCACGCTCGTACATCGTGTACAGAATACGGCGATGCACCGGCTTCAAGCCGTCACGCACATCGGGCAGCGCACGGGAAACGATTACCGACATAGAATAGTCGATAAACGCAGACTCCATTTCTTCTTTGATGTCCCGCACAATCAGCTTTGTACCGGGAGTGATATTTTCTGTCATGTTGTCACCTGTCTTTTATTGTGTCGATGTTTGCACAGCATCAAACATCCAGATTTGCATAATGCGCATTCTTTTCGATAAACTCTTTGCGTGGTTCCACCTTATCGCCCATCAAAATACTGAACGTTTCGTCCGCTTTTTGTGCGTCTTCGATGGAAATTTGAACGATCACTCGATTTTCGGGGTTCATCGTTGTTTCCCACAGCTGTTCGGGGTTCATCTCGCCCAAGCCTTTGTAGCGGTTGATTTTGGTGCCTTGCCCCATCTCTGCCGACATACGGCTCATCTCCTGTTCGGAGTAAGCATAACGAACATCTTTTCCTCGTGCCAATTTGAACAGGGGAGGCTGTGCGATGTAAACGTGTCCGTTTTCGATCAGCGGACGCATGAAGCGGAAGAAGAAGGTCAGCATCAAGGTACAGATATGGCTGCCGTCTACGTCGGCATCTGCCATGATGAATACTTTGTGATACCGCAGTTTGGACAGGTCGAAGTCTTCGCCCAAACCACAGCCCAGTGCTGTTACCACAGGCATCATTTTTTCGTTGCCGTATACTTTATCCAAGCGTGCCTTTTCGACGTTGATCATTTTACCCCACAAAGGCAAAATTGCCTGAATGCGGGAATCACGACCCATTTTTGCACTACCACCCGCAGAATCACCCTCGACGATGTAAATTTCGGTCTGGGTGGGGTCTTTTTCACGGCAATCTGCCAGCTTGCCGGGCATTCGGTTGGTTTCCAGTGCCGATTTGCGCTGTACCAGCTCACGAGCTTTTTGTGCAGCGGTACGGGCACGGGCAGCGGTGAGTGCTTTATCGTAAACGGTGCGGGCAATGGCAGGATTTTCTTCCAAAAACTCTTTGAACTTCTCATATACCATTCCCGAAACCAGTGTACGGATTTCGGTATTGCCCAATTTTGCCTTTGTCTGTCCCTCAAACTGTGCCTCGGTCAGCTTTACGCTGATAACAACAGTCAGACCTTCACGCACGTCGCTGCCTTTGAAGTTGGCATCTTTCTCTTTCAAATAGCCTTTTTCCCGTCCAAAATCGTTGAACACACGGGTGAGAGCCGATTTAAAGCCCTCCTCGTGGGTACCGCCATCGGGGGTGTGTACGTTATTTGCAAAGGACAGCATCATTTCGTGATAGCTGTCGTTGTACTGCATAGCGATCTCGGCGATGGAACCATTCAGTTCCCCTTTCAGGTAAACGATGTCCTCGTGTAAAACGGTCTGCTTGTTCTTTTTGTGGATAAAATCAACAAAGCTTTTTACACCGCCTTCGTAGCACATACTTTCCTCTACGGGTTCATCGGTGCGTTTATCCGAAATGGTGATACGAACACCTGCGTTCAGGAAAGCTTCTTCCCGCAAACGGCGGTTGAGGGTGTCGTAATCGAACTCCAGCACCTCGAACATCTCGGGGTCGGGTTTGAACGTAACGGTGGTACCGGTGACCGACGCAGAGCCTACCTTTTCCAGCGGGCCGTCCTCGATGCCACGTTTGAAGCTTTGGCGGTACTCTGCACCATCACGGCACACACGCACTTCGAGCCATTCGGACAGCGCATTCACGACGCTTGCACCAACGCCGTGCAGACCGCCTGCAACTTTATAGCCGGAATCTTCTCCGCCAAACTTACCGCCGGCATGGAGAACGGTGAATACGACCGTGACTGCAGGAATGCCCAGCTTGGGCTGAATATCTACGGGAATACCACGTCCGTTGTCGGTAACTTTGATGATGTTATCCGGCAAAATCTGAACTTCGATATGATTGCAGTAGCCGGCAAGTGCCTCGTCGATCGAGTTGTCGACGATCTCATACACCAGATGATGCAGACCTTTTTCGCCGGTGGAACCGATATACATACCCGGACGCTTACGCACCGCCTCCAGACCTTCCAAAACCTGAATTTGGCTTGCGCCGTATTCGTGTTGTAATTTTTCTTGTGACATAGTAGCTCCTTTTTTCTTTTGCGACAAGTACAGCCAATCTTTTTGCGACCTGCCTTCAATATGTAAAAATGGGGAACAGCCGATCGTCGAACTGCTTACAAGGTACCCAGATCCTGTAAAAATCCGCTGCGTTTTTTCAAAGTTGCTGCCGAAATCTGGCTGATATAAACGGTCGGCGGCGACTGTGCAGTGACGATAAAACTTTTGGGAAGCTCGTCCGACACGGTGATGACCCTGCCATCCCGCTGTGCCCGTGCAAGGAAGTCACGGGTGTGACGGGAAAGGGAAGCGGTATCCAGATCAAAAATGCCCAGAATATCCTTGGTACGCAACAGCGTATCCTGCCCAAGATGCAGATACATCCAAAATCCCCCATTCTTTCATTCTGCGCATCAGCGCATTCTCTACCGGTTTGCAAAACAAAAAGGCATCCGGTGCGCCAGTTGTTCTGCAAACGATGTTCCACGTGGAACATCACCGGCAAAATATATTTCTATTATACCATGAACACAAGGTGTGAATGGTATAATTTGCTATCTTTTTCGGTTGCCCTGTAAGGGGCGAGAAAAAGAGCAATTAAAAATAGCGATATAATAACCACCCTGTGGCTATTATACCATGAACACAAAGTGTGAATGGTATAATTGCTATCTTTTTCGGTTGCCCCATAAGGGGCGAGAAAAAGAGCAATTAAAAATAGTGGTATAATAACCACCCTGTGGTTATTATACCACAAAACCCGAAAAAATTCCTGTAAAAATAGGGATTTTTTCGGATTTTCTTTTATTTGAGGGTATATGATTCAAAAAGCAAACTAAGCTGTTCGATTGGAAGAACTTCCACCGCACCTATGGCAAAAAACAGTTAAAAATCGTTGATTCAAAAGGCGAACATTCCACCCCATTTGGCTGTTTGCGCAGCCGCCCTTTTTATCGGGGAACGCTTCTCTAGAACTCAAAATGTTCCACGTGGAACATTTTTTCGGTTTGTTTTTACAGTTCGGTCAATACTCCGCCCTGCATATGCAGCAATTTTCCGTCTGTTTTTCGGAAAATCGAGTCGTCACAGCCCGAAACGAATACCTGTCTGCCCTGCATTCGGCTAAGAAGATACGCCTGCCGTCCGTCATCGAGTTCGCTGAGAACATCGTCTAACAGCATCACAGGATGCTCACCACTTACCTGTTCTGCCATTGCTGCCTCGGCAAGTTTTAGGCTCAGCACTGCGCTGCGCTGCTGTCCTTGGCTGGCATCGGTGCGGGCTGGCTGCCCGTTTAGACGGATGGCTACATCTTCACGATGCGGCCCGACCGTGCAAAATCCACAGCGCAGATCTTCTTTACGGCTTTTTTTCAGTTCTTCCAGCAATCCTTTCTCCGAAAAGCTGGCAATATATTGCAGTTCCAGTTGCTCTGCCCCACTGCTGATGTCGGCGTAAGTCTGTACCGCCATTGGCGCAATGCGTTCAACGTACTGCCTGCGCCTATGGGTGATCTTCTCGCCTGCTGCTGCCATCTGTTCGTCGAATACCTCCAGCATTTCAGCCGCACCGGGTGTGCGGTGGTAATGTTTGAGCAACGCATTTTTTTGGGTGAGTATCTGCAAATAACGGCGGTATTCCGACAAATAACCGGGATAAAGCTGGCACAACGCCGCATCGACAAATTTTCGCCGTCCCTCGGGACTGCCTTTGACAAGGCTCAGGTGGTTCGGCTCGAACACGACCGCCGTAAAAATACCCGCAAGATTGCTTGCTTTGCCCTGTTCTGCCCCCGACAGCTTTGCCGTCCGTCCGGGTTTCGGGCTGCCCGCAGGTTGGATGGAAATTTGAATATTATGGCACAAATCACGGGTCTGCACCTGCGCACGGATGGTAGAAAACGGCTGACCACGACGGATCAACTCGGCATCTTTCGAGCCACGAAAACTTTTTGCACCCGTCAGCAACCAAATTGCTTCCAGCAGATTGGTCTTTCCCTGACCATTCTTTCCGTAGATAACGTTGAGCGTTTGGCAGGGGGTAAGCTGTGCCTGTTCAATATTGCGAAAATTGCTTAATTCGATCCAATCAATGTTCACCCTTGGCTCACCTGTACTGTTTCGCCGTTCAAGGTGACCTGATCGCCGTTATGCAGCTTTTTACCACGCATGGTGCAAACTTCGCCGTTCACCTGAACCTGTCCTGCCTGAATCAACTGTTTTGCTTCACCGCCGGTTTCTACCATTGCAGCAAACTTCAAAAGAGCGTCCAGCTTGATAAATTTCGTTTTGATTTGAATGGTTCGCATACGATCTCCTGTTCTGCAACTGCACAATCTCTTGCCACAGATGCGCTTTCTTGGCACAAGCGACGGTGCGCTTAGGGTTCACCGTTTCTATTACAAAAACGGTTTTGCCATAAATGCTGCATCGTCGCTTGCGTTTTCGAAAGTTTGTATTGTATATTTATTCGATATTTTTGTGGTGTTGTTTCGCAAGATTCACAATCTTAATCATTTTTGAAACGCACCGGAAGCACAAGGAATTGAAACGGACGTTTACCATCTTTCAGATCATCTTCCGACGGCAACACCTTTACCGGCGACAACGGGCCGGAAAGTTCCAAAATCACTTTTTCGCAGCCGGAATAACGCAGTGCGTCCAAAAGATAGCGATTGTTGAAGCCGATCTCGACCGCTTCGCCCTCTACCTGAGCCTCCAAATGATCCTGCACCTTGCCCAAATTGGTCTGGCAACGCACCAAAACATTGTCGCCAAAGGTAATGCGCAGCGGATTTTTCAATCGTTCGGTAATGATGAGGCTGGCACGTTCGATGGTTTCCATAAAGGGCTTTACTTCTACCAGCACACGGGTATTGTGTCCTTGGGGGATGACACGTTTATAATCGAGGAATCCGCCCTCGATCAGTCGGCTGATAATGGTATAGCCGCTGGCACGGAACACAACAAAATGACGATTTGCCGATATTTTTACAACATCTTCGTCATCTGCCATCAGACGGGAAACTTCGGTCAGTGTCTTTGCAGGGATGATGATGTCCAGTTCTTTTTCCGCCTGTATCTCCTGTTCGGTGATCGCCAAACGGTAACCATCCAGTGCAACGACGGTCATTTTATCTTTGGTGATGCTGAACAGTTCACCTGTGTGTACCGGCTTTTTCTCGTCCTGCGATACCGCATACAAGGTGCGGGAGATCATCTCGGTCAAAACGCCGGCTTTCATCTCCAAAGCCTCGTCTGCTCCCGGTTGGGGCAGCAGAGGATAATCGTCTACATTTAACGATGCAATGTCAAATTCTGCACTTGCACCCTTGATGTTTGCCATGCCGTTCATGGTTGTGGTGATCTCGATTTCTTCGCCGTTCATACGGCGTACCAAGTCCCCAAACAAACGGGCTGGAATCACTGCCTGACCGGGTTCGATAACATTTGCGTCGATGGTAGTGATGATGCCGATCTCGGTGTCGTGACCGGTCAGAGTAAGTTGGAAGCCTTCTGCCTGCAACAAGATGCCTTCCAATGCAGGAATCGAACTTCTGCCGGATACTGCACGAGATACACCTGCGATCGCATCGGATAGTAATGTTCGTGTACAAATGATTTTCATAAACGTTCTCCTTACTGATGAAAGAACTATACAAAGCGTATAAAGGTAAAAATGCGCTTTTACAGAATTCAGTAGTCCATTATAATAGTCGTAGTAGTAGGGGCTGTTAGCTTTGTTGAAAAGCCGAAAAAACCCCATCGTACTGCCCGAAAAACGATTGTTGAAAGATAAGAACAGATTGTGAGGAAAATGTTGAAACTGTTGAAACCGCCTTGTTTTCCACAAATTGTGTTAGGAAGTGAATGTTTATTGTTGAAAACTCTGTTGAAAGAGTGGAAAACTTTTTAAAACAGGCTGCAAAGATTCAACAAAGAGGAGAAAGAACTGGTTCAAAAAAGAATTTTCTCCATCAAGCCCTGATATTTTTGATGATGTCCTCCACCGTTTCACGCATACGGGTGTCGGTTTCGATGGCACGGGCAGCTTCATTAAGAGAATAGACGATGGTGGAGTGGTCACGCCCGCCAAACTCCTGTCCAATGTCCTCCATGCTCATGCCGGTGATCTCACGTACAACGTAGATCGCTGTTCTTCGTGCGCCGGCGACGTTTGCCGTGCGTTTACGCCCACGAATCTCCTCCGGCTCGATGTTATAGGTGCGAGCAACTTCGTTGATAATGCGTTCGATAGTTACAGGAACAGGCTGTGTTTCGTTCAAAATGTCCTTGATGGCATTTTGTGCGACGCCCAATACAGGCTGAATGCCTTCCAGCATACGGTAGGCGTCCAGCTTTTTCACAGCACCTTCCAACTGACGGATATTGTCTTTCAGGTGGTTCGCAATAAATTCTGCCACGTCGTCGGGCATATCAAGGTGAAGCAGGTCGGCTTTGCGGCGGATGATTGCAACACGGGTCTCGAAATCAGGAGGCTGGATGTCAGCGGTCAGCCCCATTTCGAAACGGGTGCGCAGGCGGTCTTCCAAACTTTTGATCTCTTTCGGCGGACGGTCACTTGCCAGCACGATCTGCTTGCCTGCCTGATACAAGGTGTTGAAGGTGTGGAAGAATTCTTCCTGCGTACTCTCTTTACCGCCGATAAACTGGATGTCGTCCACCAACAGCACGTCGGCAGCACGGTATTTTTGGTGAAATTCAGCGGTAGAGCCTTCACGGATGGCGTTGATGATCTCGTTGGTAAATTTCTCGCCGTCTACATACACGATATTGTATTCGGGATGATTGCGCCCAATTTCAAGCTGGATCGCTTTCAGCAGGTGGGTCTTTCCAAGCCCCGAACCACCGTAAATGAACAGCGGGTTATATGCGCCCGACGGATTAGCGGCAACGGCTTGTGCCGCAGCGTGGGCAAATTTGTTGGTAGAGCCGACGATGAAGTTTTCAAAGGTCAGCGCATAGCTGCCTTGTGCAGGGGGGATCTCGGGCTGCATCGGGCTGGCGGCAGGAGGTGCCGGTTCGGGCTCGCCAGCAACGATCACCTTGATCTCCACGTCAAAGCCCAAGATCACACGGAATGCCTCTTTCAAAAGAGGGATGTAACGGTCGGTGATGATGCCCTTTAAAAAATCGCTGCGGGCAGACAGGGTGGCAGTGTCGCCGCTGAAATCGACCGGCTCTAACCCCACGATGAACAGGGTATAGGTCGCCGCAGGCAATCTGTCCCGACAGTAATCTTTGATTGCGTCAAATACTTCGTTAAAAGAGTTCATAGGAACTGTGCCCCTCCAAAACGGGTAAGCAAAAAATTTTCTCTGAACAGGTTTTGCACAGGAATAATGGAATTATAACACGTTTTCAACGACTTTTCAACACGATTACACCATTTTGAGAGCGTTATTATAAGATGTAATATAATATTAAACCTTATTATATAAAAACCTGTTGAAAAGTTTGGTTGTTTCCACAAGGCGAATTTTCGAAAAAAGCAGGCAAAACAGAGTTTTTTTTCGGGCAGGGGGGCTTGACAGAACCGAAAGGAATTGTGTATACTTCTAAGTTGCAGGGCTGTCCCTTGAAAAAGATGTGTACGCCCGCATTTTGAAACGTTTTAAAATTGCCCCAAAAAGGGGCCCACAAGCTTGGAGGAAATACAAATGAAAAGAACTTATCAGCCCAAAAAGCGCCATCGTTCTCGTGTACATGGCTTCCTGAACCGCATGAGCACCAAAAACGGTCGCAAGGTTATCCGTGCTCGCCGTGCAAAAGGCCGTGCAAAACTGGCAGTTTGAGTTTTATTACGAAGATGGTGCAGCCTTTGCCGTGGCGAGGGCTGCACTTTGAAAGGTCACTTTTGCAAGTGGCCTTATTTTTCAATTTAGGGGGTTTTTGGCAGTGCGATACCGTACCTTGACCAGAAATAAAGAATTTACACGGGCATACACCCGTGGCAAGTCTTTTGTTCACCCCTTGCTGGTGACTTACGTTGTAAAAACACGCACCCGCAAAACACGGGTGGGCATTACTTCCAGCAAAAAGATCGGCAATGCTGTCACTCGCAACCGTGCCCGCCGTGTCATCCGTGCGGCGATGTACAGCCAACTGCCAAAGGATGCAGGCAGCTGGGACATCGTGTTCGTAGCACGGGGCAAAACGGCACAAAGCAAAAGCTGGCAGGTAGAAAAAGTGATGCGCAAGCATTTAGAGGCTGCGGGCATTTTGGAAGGTTGCCCGCAGGAACAGCCGTGATTGCAAACTTGCTGATCGGCTGCATCCGCCTTTATCAAAAGTTCATTTCGCCGCTTCTGGGCAACAACTGTCGCTTCGTGCCCAGTTGCAGCCAATATGCCATCGAAGCGTTGCGCATCCATGGTGCGGTAAAGGGAACGTTGTTGGCGGCTTGGCGCATCTTACGCTGCAATCCGTTTGGAAAATGTGGGCGTGACCCTGTTCCGCCAAAAGGAAAGTGGCGACCATAAATTTGTCTTCGTGTAGTTTTTCCGAGGAAAAGCTATCACCTGCACTCTGCACATCGCAGGTTTCTTCGATAAAAAATCGCCTTTCGTGCAGAAAAGGCAGAAATGAGTGAAGAAATGGGTTTTCTAGGTTTTTTGGGTGGTCCACTTGGTTGGATCATGGACTTGATCTATCAGGTCGTAAACAGCTACGGATGGGCGATCGTCCTGTTCACCGTTCTGGTGCGTCTTGCCATGCTGCCGTTTACCATCAAGCAGCAAAAGAGCAGCGCACGAATGCAGGCTTACCAGCCGATGATCAACGAGATCAACAAAAAGTATGCCAACGATAAGCAAAAGCAGCAGGAAGAAATGCTGCGCTTGCAGGAGGAGTACGGTTTTTCGCCGATGGCAGGCTGTATGCCTATGCTGCTCACCATGTTGGTGCTGTTCGGCGTGATCGACGTTGTTTACAAACCGCTGCAACACATTTTGCGTGTGCCGGCAGACGTGATCAACACAGCGATGCAGGGAATGGGCATCGCAAACAACTACATGGCACAGAATGCCATGATCGCACAGATCCAGGCAGACCCCACCATGGCACAGCAGTGGTTCTCTGCCGAGCAACTGGAAAAGATCCAAAGCTTTAACTTCCACTTTTTGGGCATCGACCTCAGCCAAATGCCGCAGCTGAGCCTTGCACCCGAAACACTGCCGCTGCTGATTTTCCCCGTGCTGTCGGTACTGACCATGTTCTTGTCCAACATTTTGATGACCAAGCTCAGCGGACAGGAAATGACCGGTGCGATGAAGTGGATGCCTTGGATCATGAGCTTGATGTTCGTTACCTACAGCTTCCAAGTTCCCGTTGCGTTCTCGCTGTACTACACCGTTTCCAACGTGACCATGCTGCTGCAAAGCGTGTTCATGAAGATGGTATATGACCCGCAGAAGATGAAAGAGCAGGTTTTGGAAGAAATCGAGCAGAAAAAGCGGGAGAGAAAACAGAAAAAAGAAGTTGTTGTGACCGACGAAAAAACCGGTGAAAAGGTGACCAAGCAGGTGAACGAGGCAGAAATGGTAAAACTTCGCCTTGCAAAAGCCCGCAAGCTGGACGAGGAAAAATATCGTGACGAGCGCACCACACCGCTGTCGGTGACACAGGGGAAGGAGTAAAAGGTTATGCGTGAAGTGATCGCAACCGGAAAAACCGTAGAAGAAGCAACCGAAAATGCTTGTGCGCAACTGGGTTTGAGCCGTGACGAAGTAAGCATTGAGATTTTGGAAATGCCTGTGAAAAAGCTGTTTCGCAGCCTTCCGGCAAAGGTAAAGGCAACCGCTATCAGCCAACCCGAACCGGAACAGCCCGTGGCAGAGCCGGTAGAGCAGACTGCACCTGTGCAGGTAGTTGCTCCGGTCGAACCTCAGCCGGAGCCGCAGCCCGAACCCGTACAACAGCCCGAGCAGCCCGCCGAGCCTGTACAGTCTGCCGAGATGTCGCCGCAGATGCAGGAAAAGGTGGATATTGCAGTAGCGTATCTGTCTGAGATTTTCGAAAAAATGGGTGTCACCGACACCATCATCACCCCGATCCAGCAGAGCGAAGCGACTGTTTTGCGGGTAGAAGGAGAAAAGGCAGGCACCCTCATCGGTCGCCGTGGCGAAACGATGGAAGCACTCAGCTATCTGGCAAGCCTTGCTGCAAACCGTTCGGGTGGCGACTATCTCAAGTTGGGTCTGGACGTAGCAGGTTATCGCTCCAAGCGTGAAAGCGATCTGGCATCGCTGGCACGTCGCATCGGCGCACGAGTGCTGAAAAACGGTCGCAGCCAAGAGTTGGAGCCGATGAATCCCTACGAGCGTCGCATTATCCACAGTGCCATCAGCGAGATGGAGGGTGTACACAGCGAAAGCCGTGGTGAAGGCAACGACCGTCGTGTCGTCATCTACCCCGACAATCCCGCTCCCCGTTCTTCCCGTCGTCCCGGCAAGGGCGGAAAAGGCGGTCAGCGTTCTGGTGGGCGCAATTCTCGCTCCGGCGGACGCAATTTCAACCGTGACAAGGCACAGCGTCCGGCTGCTTCCGAGCAGCCCACCGCACCCCGTCGCACCGAATCGCTCAACGACGGCGAGGGCTTTGCGCTGTACGGAAAAATCGAGCTGTAAGCGGAACACACCTTTTGAGAAAAGGTGTGCCAAAACCCCACTTTTTGAAAAAAGTGGACAAAAACTTTTACTGCAAAAGGGCAGGTCGGTATCGACCTGCCCTTTGTGTGTGGTTTGGGTGGGAATATGGCAGGGAATATCGGTAAGCAGCTTTTGCACGAAGTGCCTGTGATGCGTCCGATACTCCCTGCCATTTCAACAAAGCGAAAAAAATGAAACAAGGGCAAGAAAGCGGGTTTTGTTTGTTTTTTTGCCGAAGGTGTGGTAAAATAAAGTGTTAAATAAAAAGAGATGCGAATTTTTGCAGAAACGAAAAAGGAGGAGTTCCCCGTGAGCAGAACCATCGCAGCCATTGCGACCCCTCCGGGCGAGGGAGGAATTGCGGTCGTGCGCATTTCGGGTGCAAATGCCCATGCCATCGCAGCCAAAGTATTTCGTCCCCTCAACCAGAAAAAATCGCTTGAAACGGCAGGTGGCTACACGGCGATGTTCGGGCATTTCATCTGGCAGCAGCGTGTGTGCGACGAACTTGTTGCGCTCAGTTTCCGTGCGCCTCACAGCTATACAGGCGAGGACGTTGTGGAATTAAGCTGTCACGGTGGAGCCGCCGCCCCAATGTTGTTGCTGCAAGCCTGCATCGAAAGTGGTGCAGCCCCCGCAGGAGCAGGGGAGTTTACCCGCAGAGCATTTGAGAACGGACGCATCAGCCTGACCCAAGCAGAGGCAGTAATGGATCTGATCAGTGCCACCGGCAGACAAAGCGCAGCCGTGGCGGCTGCTGCAATGGAGGGTGCGCTGGCAAAACGCATTGCAAAGCTGCGCCAAAGCCTGACCGAGCTGGCAGGGCATCTTGCTGCATGGGTGGATTTCCCCGAAGAAGATGTGCCGGCACTGGAACAGGAAAATTTGGAACACACCCTCAACGATTGCGCTGCCGAATTGAAAAAAATGATTCAAGGCTATGGTGCAGGTGCAGTTTTGCGCCGAGGGGTCGACACTGCCATTGTCGGCAGTCCCAACGTTGGAAAAAGCACCTTGCTCAACCTGCTTTCGGGCTTTGAACGTGCCATCGTTACCCCCATCGCAGGCACGACCCGTGATGTTGTGGAACAGCAGGTACAGGTAGGGCAGGTACGGCTGAACCTGTTCGACACTGCCGGTCTGCGAGAAACCGACGACGTCGTCGAGGCTGAGGGCATTCGTCGCAGCTATGCCCAGATGGAACGTGCAGGCTTGATTTTGGCGGTGTACGACGGAAACCGTACCTTGTGCGAGCAAGACGTTTTACTGGCACAAAAATGCGAGCATCGCCCTGCCCTTGCTATTTTGAATAAAAGCGATTTGGAAAAGCGGTTCGACCAAACCCAAATCGCCCCTTATTTCACCGAAATCATTGAAATCAGCGCAAAGGACGACAGTTTTTTGCCCCACCTGACCAATGCCATCGAAACCTTGTTGGGCGTCGCCGATATCGACCCCGACGCAGGAATGCTGGCAAGTCAGCGACAGTTGGATGCTGCCACCCGTGCGCTGGAAGCCGTACAAGATGCCATGCAGGCACAACAGCAGGGCTTTGATTT
Organism: uncultured Anaerofilum sp.; assembly: GCA_944385945.1. Taxonomy (GTDB): domain Bacteria; phylum Bacillota; class Clostridia; order Oscillospirales; family Ruminococcaceae; genus Anaerofilum. The sequence goes on from CALWZD010000111.1 coordinate 56,546, forward strand.
AGACGCTGTCGGGGTCTGCGTCGACGACGCACTTCACGCACTCTATCAACTTACCGGCGAAGAAGCTTCCGAAGCGGTGGTAGAAGAAGTATTCTCAAAATTCTGCGTGGGCAAATAAGCGTTTTGTTTCACCCCGCAATAGAATTTTTTCGCTATAACATCGCCCCACTTGGCTCTGCGATGCAAAATATCGAAAAAGCAACTTCCCTTTGAGACACACACGGCAAAGGAGAGTAGGGAGTGTCGGAAAGCATCTTTTCGCACGAAGTGCGCTTGATGCGTCCGATACTCCCTGCTCCTCCGCAGAAAATGCACACGAAAGGCAGCCGTCAAGATTGACGGCTGCAAGCTAAAGTTTTCGTCCACCTTTTTCAAAAGGTGGAAAAAGGAAAGAGAGGTTCCCGATGGACATTCTGGGAAATTACGACGTCATTGTGATCGGTGCCGGTCATGCAGGCATCGAGGCAGCACACGCAGCTGCCAAATTGGGTGCAAAAACAGCACTCTTTACCCTAACACTGGACGGGGTAGGTAACTTGCCTTGCAATCCGTCGATCGGTGGAACCGCAAAAGGGCATTTGGTGCGTGAGATCGACGCACTGGGCGGTGTAATGGGGATCGCTGCCGATGCGACCTTTCTGCAAAGCCGAATGCTGAATCTGGGCAAAGGCCCCGCTGTGCATTCGTTGCGTGTGCAGACCGACCGCAAACGTTACCACGAGTACATGAAGCATTTTCTGGAAAAATGCCCGAATCTCGAACTCAAACAAGCGGAAATCACCGATATTACCATAGAACACGGCAAAGTTACCGGTGTGCGCACCCATCTGGGCGGCTTTTACGGCGCACAAGCCGTTGTAGTTGCGACAGGTACCTATTTGGGCGGTAAAATCTTTGTAGGCGAAGCAGGCTTTGCCTCAGGCCCCGACGGTCAACACGCAGCCAACCAACTGACCGAAAGCCTGCGTCAAGCAGGCATTCCGCTGCGCCGTTTTAAAACCGGTACGCCTGCCCGTGTGCATCGTCGAAGCGTCGACTTCTCTAAACTCGAAGTGCAAGAGGGCGATGCCGACATCGTCCCGTTCTCCTTTTTGACCGAGGGCGAAATGCACAATCAGGTGGTTTGCCACATCGCATTCACCAACCCCAAAACCCACGAAGTTATCCAAAACAATCTCTACCGCTCGCCGTTGTACGGCGGAAAAATCGAAGGCATCGGGCCTCGCTACTGCCCCTCCATCGAAGACAAAGTCGTGCGGTTTGCCGAAAAAGAACGCCATCAAATCTTTGTCGAACCTTGTGGAATGGACACCGAAGAAATGTATCTGCAAGGTATGAGCAGCAGTTTGCCCGAAGCTGTGCAGAATGAGATGTACCGAACCATCGTCGGCTTTGAAAATCTGGAGATCATGCGTCCTGCTTATGCCATCGAATACGATTGCTGCGACCCCACCAGCCTGAAACCTACCCTTGAGTTCAAAGCGGTAGAGGGGCTGTATGGTGCGGGGCAGTTCAACGGTACGTCCGGCTATGAGGAAGCAGCGGCACAAGGGCTGCTGGCAGGTGTCAACGCTGCCCGTCGTGTGCTGCAAAAAGAGCAGGTCATGCTTCAGCGACACACCAGTTATCTGGGAACACTGGTCGACGATCTGGTGACCAAAGGTGTCATGGACCCCTACCGCATGATGACCAGCCGCAGCGAATACCGCCTGACCTTGCGCCAAGACAACGCCGACGAGCGTTTGACCCCCATCGGCAGAGAGTGGGGATTGGTAGACGATGCACGATGGCAGAAATTCTGCGCTACCCACCAAGCAGGCGAAACCGAACGCAAACGGCTGGAAAACACCACCATTCGTGCCGCAGAGATGGAAGAAGTTTTCCGTGCTGCCGGATTGGAACCGCCTGCTGTGGGCGGAACCGCCGCATCGCTGTTGAAACGTCCCGAAGTAAGCTATGGGCTGTTGGCACAGATCATCGGTTGGGGCGAAGGGGTAGATAAACGCACTGCACAGCGAGTGGAAACCGAAATCAAATACGAAGGCTATATCCAACGACAACAGCGACAGATTCGGGAAGTAAGGCGACAGGAAGAAACTGCCATCCCTGCCGACTTCGACTACGCACCGCTCAAAGGTTTGCGGTTGGAAGCACGGGAAAAGCTGGCAAAGATACAGCCCCGCAGCATTGCACAGGCAGCCCGTATTCCGGGGGTATCGCCTGCGGATTTGGCAGTGCTTGCCGTTGCAGTGGCAGCACTGGGCGAATCGAAAATGAAACAGGAGGAGCAGCCAACATGATCGACAAACAGCGATTGATTCAAAAAGCACAGGCATACGGGCTGGACATTGCCCATTGCATCGACGGTCTTGCCGCCTATGCCGAAATTTTAGTAGATTACAACAATAAAGTGAATCTCACCGCCATCACCGACCCCGAAGGCATCGAGGATAAGCATTTTATCGACAGCCTTTTGTTTGCTTGTCAGCCCGAAGTACAGGGAAAATTTGTGGACGTTGGCACAGGTGCAGGATTTCCCGGCGTCGTGGCAAAGCTGTACAAGCCCGAATTGCAGCTCACCTTGATGGAGCCGACCGGAAAACGTGTGGATTTTCTGAAATATCTGTGCGCACAGCTTGGCATTGATGCAGAATTTGCAAAAGAACGTGCCGAAGAAGCAGCCCGCAAAGGCTGGCGAGAGCAGTTCGACATTGCAAGTGCCCGTGGTGTCGCTCGGCTGAATATGCTCAGTGAGTATTGTCTGCCGCTGGTGAAAGAGGGCGGATATTTCATCGCAATGAAAGCTGCTACCGCTGCCGAAGAATTGCAAGAGGCAAAGCCTGCCATCCAAAAACTGGGAGGCAGCTTTGTGGAAAATCGCAAGCTGGCATTGCCCCAAGGCGATGAGCGAAATCTGCTTGTGGTAAAGAAAATATCGCAAACTCCGCCACTGTACCCACGCAATGGTGGAAAAATTGCAAAAGCCCCTTTGAAGTAACAGTTTTCGCAACAAATCTGTCGAGCGAAATTTCTGGAATTGAACGCCGTTTCGTGCTACACTGTTGGTAAAGACCCGACAGTGTGACGAAACGGCGTTGTTTTTTGCGAAAAATTTCCCCGTTTCGATGCAAAATACACACGGGACTTGCATAGAGAGAATGGGGAAAAACAAAATAAAAAAGCCCCGCCAACAGAAAGGAATGAGGAAAGATGCTGGGAAAAAAGCCCAAAGAGGCAGGAAAAGTTGTGCTGCTTGAGATCGACAGCATACAGCCATCGCCGTTTCAGGCACGAAAGATTTTTGACGAACAGGAATTGGAAAAGCTGGCAAACAGCATTCTGCGCAACGGGCTTTTGCAGCCGGTAACGGTGCGGAAAACGAAAACTGGATACGAGCTTGTGGCGGGCGAACGACGGCTGCGTGCCTGTAAACAGGCGGGGCTGACAAAAATCCCTGCCATCATTGCGGAACACAGCGATCTGTCCAGTGCGGTGTTGGGGCTGGAGGAAAACACCCATCGCCAACAGCTAAACTGTTTCGAGCAAGCAAAAGGGCTGCGGGATTTAATTCAGATGTGGGGCTGCACACAGGCAGAAGCAGCCAAGCGATTGGGAATGGCACAACCGACCCTTGCAAACAAGCTGCGACTGCTCAGCCTGACTGAGAAGCAGCAAAAGCTGTGTCTGGACGGAAATCTGACCGAACGCCATGCACGGGCAGTGCTTGCGCTGGACAGTGACGCCGAACGGGATGCCGTTCTGGAACAGGCGGTCAAGCGGGAACTGACAGTACATCAAACCGAAGAACTGGTACAAAGACTGTTGTTGCCACCGGTCAAGAAAAAGCGGATCGTACTGGTGCGAGATGTGCGAATTTTTTTGAACACGATCAATCATGCTATTCAGGTAATGGTAAAAGCAGGGATTCCGGCTACGGCGGTAAAAGAGGAGAAAGACGGATACATCGAGTATACGGTACATATCCCCACGGCAATTTGATACAGCTTTTTAAAATGTTCCACGTGGAACAATTCTTTACACCTTTTGAGAAAAGGTGTACCAAAACCCCACTTTTTGAAAAAAGTGGACAAAAACTTTTACTGGCAGCCTTCAATCTTGACGGCTGCACATCCTGCCTGCTTTCAAGTAGAGGACAGGGAGTATCGGACGCATCCACAGGCACTGTCGTGCAAGGGATGCTTACCGATGCCCCCTGTCCTTTTTGGTCTTTCTGCTTTTGCTAAGCTGCCTGACGGCAGGTTGCCCCTAAGCATCTTTTCGCACGAAGCGCGCTTGATGCGTGGGGCAATTTGCCGTCGGATTTGTTTTGCACCGATTTTCCAAAATGTTCCACGTGGAACAATCAAAAAGCTTTCATAGGTCACAGCACTTGCTCGAAAGGCATCGGCGCAAGCCACACAGCTACAAAACAGGTGAATTTCCTGTTTTATAGCTGTGTAAACAAAAGTTTTCGGTCGCCTTTTTCAAAAGGTGAGAAAAATTATGTTTTCAATAAAAGGGAAGTGTGCTATAATACAAAATAGCCCATGAATTGGGTCAAATCCAACCAAGGAGGGATTGATTTGGGCAAAATTATCGCAGTCACCAACCAAAAAGGAGGCGTCGGCAAAACTACTACCGCCGTAAACCTTTCGTCGATGGTGGCAGCAAAAGGCTATCAGGTGCTGATCGTGGATCTTGACCCGCAAGGCAATACCACCAGCAGCTTTGGCATCTCCAAAAAAAATGTCGAACATGGCACCTACCACCTCATCATCGGAAAAAGCAATGCCGAACAGGCGATCATCCATACAGAATATAAAGTTGACGTGATCCCTTCCAATATCCAACTGTCCGGCGCAACGGTCGAACTGATCGAAATGGATAAACGTGAAAATCGTCTGCGTCAGGGCTTGGCATCGGTGGTCGATCAGTACGACTTCATCTTCATCGACTGCCCTCCTGCATTGGACTTGCTCACCTTAAACGGGCTGTGCGCTGCCGATACAGTGCTGGTACCCATCCAGTGCGAATTTTTTGCGCTGGAAGGTCTGTCCGAATTGATGAACACTGTGCGTAACGTCAAAAAAATGTATAACCGCTATCTGGAATTGGAAGGCATCTTGTTTACCATGTACGATGGCAGGTTGAACCTTACCTTGCAGGTCGTGCAGGAAGTGAAAAAATTCTTCGGCGATAAGGTGTTCCAAACCACTATTCCCCGCAACGTGCGCCTCGCCGAATCCCCCAGCTACGGAATGCCGGTAAACTACTACGACAAGTCCAGCCGAGGCACAAAAGCATACGACGCTTTGGCAGAAGAATTGTTGCAGCGTTCCCGTTGATTTAATAAAATATAATGTGGGAATGCACTTTTTTGCACCCACTTCAAGATACGAAAGAAGGTGAAAAGATGGCAGCAAAACCAAAGGGCGGTCTGGGAAAAGGGCTGGGCAGCCTGTTCAATGAAAGCGTCAGCCTCGCCGGACAGGAATCCGGCACGACACTTCCTTTGCGTGACATCGAACCCGATAAAGAACAGCCTCGCAAAGCGTTCGACCCCGATGCCATCGCACAACTTGCCGAAAGCATTGCCGAACACGGCGTTCTGCAACCTATCGCAGTGCGTCCCACTCCGGCAGGCGGATACCGCATCATTGCCGGCGAACGACGTTGGCGGGCTGCACGTCAGGCAGGGCTGACCGAAATTCCGGTCGTTATCCGTGACGTCACCGACGAGCAGGCAATGGAACTTGCCCTCATCGAAAACTTGCAGCGAGAAGACCTCGACCCCATCGAGGAAGCAAGCGGCTATCAACAGCTGATGGAACGCTGCAATCTTACCCAAGAAGAAGCTGCAAAACGTCTTAGTCGCAGCCGAAGTGCCATTGCAAACAGTCTGCGTTTGCTGAATCTGCCTGCATGGGTGCTGGAACAGGTAAAACAAGGCGCACTCAGCACAGGTCATGCAAAGGTCATTTTATCGTTGGAAAGCGAAGACTTGCAGACAAAAGCTGCACAACAGGTCATCGAACACAACCTCAATGTTCGCCAGACCGAGCAGCTGTGCAAGCAGCTTGCAAAAGAACCCCGTCAGAAAAAACAACCCATTCGCCCCTCTTTCCCCGACGAGGTGGAGCTTTCCCTGCGGGAAATTTTGGGCAGCAAGGTAAAAGTAGACTACAAAAACGGCAAAGGCTGCCTGCGAGTGGAGTTTTATTCCGACCAACAGCTCAAAGAGTTTGCTCATCTGCTGGGGCAGTATCAGCCCGAGCATTGAAATATACAACTACAAACTTCCCCATAGAAAGGAATCATTGATATGCTGGACATCAAATTTGTGCGAGAAAATCCTGACGCAGTAAAAGAGAACATCAAGAAAAAATTCCAAGACAGCAAGCTGCCTTTGGTAGACGAAGTGATTGCACTGGACGCAGAAAACCGTACTGCTATGAACGAGGCAAGTGCGCTGCGTGCTGACCGCAACAAGCTTTCCAAAGAAATCGGTATGCTGATGGGTCAGGGCAAAAAAGAGGAAGCAGAGCAGGTAAAAGCAAAGGTTGCAGCACAGGCAGAACGCCTGAAAGAGCTGGAACAGGAAGAAGATCGCTTGGCTGCTCGCATTCAAGAGATCATGTTCACACTGCCCCAGATGATCGACCCCAGTGTTCCCATCGGCCCCGATGATAGCTGCAATGTTGAGGTCGCACGTTTCGGCGAGCCGAAAGTTCCCGATTTCGAGGTACCGTACCACACCGAAATCATGGAGAAGTTCAACGGCATCGACATGGACGCTGCACGTCGTGTGTCCGGTAACGGTTTCTACTACTTGATGGGCGACATCGCACGTCTGCACGCTGCGGTGCTGGCATATGCTCGTGATTTCATGATCGAAAAAGGCTTCACCTACGTGATTCCTCCTTTCATGATTCATGGCAACGTGGTTCAGGGCGTTATGAGCTTCCCCGAAATGGAGGCAATGATGTACAAGATCGAGGGTGAAGACCTGTACTTGATCGGTACTTCCGAACACTCGATGATCGGTCGTTATATCGACCAAATCATTCCCGAGGCACAGCTGCCTCACACCCTCACCAGCTATTCGCCCTGTTTCCGTAAGGAAAAAGGCGCACACGGCTTGGAGGAGCGTGGCGTTTACCGCATCCACCAGTTTGAAAAGCAGGAGATGGTGGTCGTATGTAAACCCGAGGACAGCATGGACTGGTACGAAAAAATGTGGCGTTACAGCGTTGAACTGTTCCGCAGCATGGATATTCCCGTACGTCAACTGGAGTGCTGCTCGGGTGATTTGGCAGACCTGAAAGTAAAAAGCTGTGACATCGAGGCATGGAGCCCCCGTCAGCAGAAATATTTCGAGGTTTGCAGCTGCTCGAATCTGGGCGATGCACAGGCACGTCGCTTGAAGATCCGCATCAAAGGCGAGGACGGCAAAAACTATCTGGCTCACACCCTCAACAATACCGTTGTTGCACCTCCCCGTATGTTGATCGCATTTTTGGAGAACAATTTGCAGGCAGACGGCAGTGTTCGCATTCCCGAAGCACTGCGTCCCTATATGGGCGGCAAAACCGAACTGCGCTGCGCAAAATAAAATGCACCGATACGGCGGCACTTTGCATTGGCAGGGTGCTGCCTGTTTCTGTAAAAAACATCGAATCATCGTTATATATACTGTAAAATCAAAAAACGATAAAAAAATTGAAAAAAACAGTTGACAAAACACCCCGCCATGTGTATAATATATCTTGCACCGCTCGTGATGCGGTGGAACATATGGCGGTATAGCTCAGTTGGCTAGAGCATTCGGTTCATACCCGAAGTGTCACCGGTTCGAATCCTGTTACCGCTACCATAGCAGAGTGAAAAACTCTGCACACCTGGCCCGGTGGTCAAGAGGTCAAGACATCGCCCTTTCACGGCGGTAACCCGGGTTCGATTCCCGGTCGGGTCACCAAAAGGTTCTGCAAATGCAGAGCCTTTTTTTGTTTTTGTCGTGCCACATCTGCAAAATCGGTTTTACACAAAACTTTTATATAAACAATAGAAGTTGAAAGAAAGCCGGTTTGCATTTCGTATTATGTAACGTACCCCTCTTTATGCAGAGGAACGAATGCTGCACGAATTGCGGAAGATGCAGCAGCGAAAAAACGATTTCGCAACCATATGGAGGAACTATGATTCGAAAACCAACCAAACAGGAAATTTTTACCATTCCCAATATTTTGACCTATTTTCGCTTTTTGTTTATTCCTGTTTTTGTGTGGCAATATCTGGGCGGAAATTTTTTGATCGCAGGTGTTGCGCTGGCATTGTCGGGGCTTACCGACCTGTTCGACGGAAAAATTGCCCGCAAATATAACATGATTACAGAGTTAGGCATTTTGCTCGACCCAGTCGCCGATAAATTGACTGAGGGTGCCGTTTTGTTGTGTCTGACAGTGAAATATCCCGAACTGTGGATCTTGATCGGCATCTATCTGCTCAAAGAGGGCTTTATGACCGTTGCAGGTGCGGTGATGTTGCGCAAAAATAAAAAATTAGGTGGCGCAATGTGGTTTGGCAAAATCTGCACCGTTGTGTTTTACCTTGCAACACTGGTGCTTACTTTCTGGCAGGATATGTCTCACACCACAGCACAGGTGCTGATGTTCATTTGTGGTGCGTTGATGCTGTTTACCTTTGTGCGATATGCCATTTTGTATTTCTATATGGCAAAAAATCCCCGTACAGGCAGCTTCGATTCCATCGAAAGCATCAAAACAAAATAAATATCCAACGATTCCCCACTGGTTACATAAGCGTAAACGGTGGGGAATCGTTTTGTTTTTTATACTGGGGCAAAGAAAAAGCCTGCCGACAGATGCCCCACGCATCAAGCGCACGTTCGTGCGAAAAGATGCTTAGGGGCAATCTGCCGTCAGGCAGCTAGGCAAAACAGGAAAAGCAAAAGGAACAGGAACAGGGAGTATCGGAAAGCATCCTTTGTACACAGTGCCTGTGGATGCGTCCGATACCCCCTGCCCTTTCCCCAAAGCAGGTGGTACACGCAGCCGTCAAGATTGACGGATGCAAGGTGAAGTTTTCGTCCACCTTTTTCAAAAGGTGGGAAAAAGAAAGCCCACCAACAAATACCCCACGCATCAAAAAAAAGAAAGCAGATGCACCGGCTGACGGGCAAGATATGTAGCACCGGCTGCGGTGAGTTCCGCTTCGGTGCGAAATCCCCACAGTACACCACAGCTATCAAGTTTTGCATTGACAGCCGTGTGAATGTCTACGTCGGAATCTCCAATAAATAAAATCCGCTTGCCCGCAAATGGTTCGCTTGTACATAGATGCAGCAAAGCAGTGGGGTCGGGCTTGGCTGGAAATTGCTCGGTCGCTCCTTGAACACAACAAAAAGTACCTTCGCCAAAATACCGTTTGATAATCTCTTTTGCAAAGCAGTCCTCTTTGTTAGTCAGTACCCCCAGCGGAATCTTTCGCTCATTCAGCGAGCCCAACAACGGTAAAATCCCATCATAGGGAACGGTGCAGTCCTCTTTGTGCGCTGCGTAATACTCCCGAAACTGCGCCAGTGTCTGCGCTAACCGTGCGGGTGTGCGCTGGTCGGCAGGAGAAAAACGCTCGACCAGTTTCGGAATGCCGTTGCCCACAAACCTTTTGTATTCTTCCACCGTATGCACAGCCCAGCCGTTTTGCCGGCAAACAGCGTTGCCGGCGTTGGCTAAATCGTCGATGGTGTTCAGTAAAGTTCCGTCTAAATCAAAAATGGCTGCCTGATACATTTTTACCTCCTGGTTATGCCACCATGGGCAGATGTTCTATAAGAGTGTGTGGCATACAGCGCACCCGAAATTGTAGCCCACAGGGCAGATATAGCCGAAAATTGCACCACCTATTGTAGTACAACAGCGGATTTTGGGTAAAGCGGTACCCCACCTGTGCGCCAAAAACGCAGACTCGATGCCGAGTTAAAAAACGGGTAAAGCACAGTTGCAAGGTGCGGTTGTCGGTCTGCTGTACTGTTTCCACAAAGAATCCTTCCACCGAAACCAAGGTCGAAACCAAACACAAAAAGGCAGGCAACGAAAAGAAAGGAGCCACTTCCGGAATCAGCCAAGCAGCAACACCCGATAAACTGGCAAAAAATAGAAACAGAGAACCGGGCAGCCAGATAAATTGCATAAAGCTTCGCCCACGCACCGGCGCAAGAGCAAGAGGAGCCAACCGAAATTCCGGCATTAAGCGTTCCAGCTGCTGTTCACAGCCTTTGCGGTAGACCATCAACGGCAGATCGTTGCCGGAAAATCCGCCTGCATGAAGATAAACAGGGCTACGGCGCAGAATACGAGAAAAAGGAGTGGTACGCACGTCGCAAGCGGTCACTGCCGAGGCAAGGATACGCCGTTCTGTTTTGGTGATAAGCCCACCACGTGCCACAATGACGCCGCCATTTCGGCAAACTTCAAATCCTGCTGTGTGTAAAAACGAATAGCCCACAGCGATACTTGTAAGCACAAAAATAAAGGTAAAAAGCCACGCCATACCAACGGGAAACAGCATTTCGAGCATCTGTTCCAGTTTTTCAAGGTTGGATATGGCAAAGCGGTTGAACTCCTCACCTAACAGGTCGGTGGTTTTGTGTGCCGAAGCGGTGAGCAAAAATCCAGTGGTGATAAGGTTTGCCGACAACAGCGAAAAGCTGAGCCGTTCGCTGCCGACCGGACGAAAAACATTATCCCGTCGGTTTACGGGTAGCAGGTGATGCGCAAGAATGGCAGCGTCTTTTCGAAAAAGCCAATAGCTGACCGCTTTTTTTTGCTGCTTAAAATATATGGTAAGCAAGGTCGCACCAAAGATACGTGCATATAAAGGCTGTTTTAACTGGATAGCGGCGACGGATTTGCGGGAGATAAGCAGTTGACGGCGCAGCAGTACCCCTTGTTCGATAAAGATGCGCTCTTGTCCGCAGGAATAGCCGGCAGCGTTCCATTGAAGCAATGAAAACAGCGTGACAGCGAGAAAAATAAAGCCATCCTGTTTCAATGCAGTAAAAAGGCTGGGCAGGTCAAAGACTAACAATGCCCGCACCAACGGTAAAACAGAAAGGAAAAAAGCATACCGAATATACTGAAAGGAATAAAAAAAGTGGAAACGAGCGATGCCTTTCATCAAAATCTGCCTCCGTTTCCAACGATCAAAGAAAGTTTTTCTGCTTGCTCTAAAGACAACGCAGGAACTACCCAAACGCTGTGGCTACTGTATAACACCAACAAGCAGGTTTTTGTATACTTCATCAAAGGGGTTTGCAGCAATCGCACACTGCACACGCTCCAAACAGGCTGACGGCGCACCACCCGCATCATCGAGCCGCTGGACAGGCAAAGCTGAAAATCGGTAAGACGCAACGAGATGCGACTAAGCCAACGGCGCACAAAAAAAGCTGCGACAGAGCTGCAAACCAACCATACAGCGAGGCACAGCCACCACAGCTGCCACAACAGTGCGATGCAGGGTAAGGCAAGAACCAAAGCAGCCCATAGCTGCAACACGGTAATGCCGGCTTTTGTGCAGCAAAGCTGCATAACGTCACCTTCCTTTCCCACCTTTTGAAAAAGGTGGACGAAAACTTTTATCTGCAAACGGGAGGTCGTGCGACCTCCCGTTTGCGGTTTAATGGGTTTAATTGTTGGGCAAACGCCAATCTTTTACGATGGTATGAAAAGCACTGTCGGCGGTGACGCACATCAGCTTGTCCTGCGAAAACAGCTTTGTGGCACCACGGGGAATGATGCAATCGTTTCCACGGGTGATGGAAACGATATTGAAGTTTTCGGGGATGGGGATTTCGATCAGCGAACGTCCGTCGTATCGGAAGTTGTCGGGCAGACAGATTTCTACAAGGCTTGCCATTCCGCCAGCCAGATTCAACAGGTGGCGAATAGCGGTCGTTTCGACCTCACGCTCTAAAATACGCACGATGCTGCTGGTACTGCTTACGGTGATGTCGACCCCCAACATCTTCAAGACTTCGGCATTTTTGGGGTTGTTTACACGGGCTACGGTTCGCTTGCATTTAAAAACACGTTTGGCAAGCTGACAGGCGATCAAATTGTTTTCGTCCTGTCCGGTAACAGCGATGAGGGAATGGCAGTTTTTGCATCCTGCCATCTCCAGCACGTGTGCCGAAGTTCCGTCGCCTACAAATACGGGAATATCCAAACTGTTTGCCAAACGCTGGCAAGCCTCCTGATTCGGCTCTACCACGATCGGCTCGTGTCCATGCTCCAAAAGAGTTTTTGCCAGATAAAAACCAACCTTGCCGCCGCCAACGATACATACTTGCATTTTCAATTCCTCCTTAGTCGGCAAGGCTGCCGAAAATGATCCGGTCGCCCGAATGGATGAGCGGGCTGGGGTTGATGTTCAGTTCCATCGTTCCGTTTGCCCGCAGGATGCCCAAAATCATCTGCCCGTCGGGAACGGATACCGACGAAAGGGGACGGTTGAACATCGAACTGTCGGCAGTGACAGGAAGGAATGACACGGTAGACGAACCGATGGTGATGCGTTTGCTTTTGGGACCGTTCAAAATACCGTGCAGGATCGCCTCCACCGTGAGGTTGGTGGGGCAAATGGCTTGCATCCCAAACCGCTCGGCAAAAATCTTTTTGCGGTCGGGGTCGGCGATACGGGCAAGTACGCAGGGAACATGAAATAGCTCGGTCGCCATTTGTGCGACCATGATGTTGATGTTATCTTCGGGGCATACCGCCACCAGTGCGTCACAGTTCTCGATGCCCGCTTCCCGCAGCATATCCACGTCGATGGGTGAACCGATGGAGGTCATGCCGTTGAAAGAAAAGTCTTCCAGTGTGTGCAGATATTCTAAATTCGAAGCAATTTCTTCCAAAACAGAAATATCGTGCCCCATATCCTCCAGAACCTGAATCAGACGTGAACCTACACGTCCGCAGCCTACAATAATGATATTCAAAGAAAAACCTCCCATAAAAGGTAAAATTCGAAAAAATGCGTCTGCCCTTATTATACGGCTTTTCCCACAAAGGCACAATATCTAAAATGCGGGAAAG
>CALWZD010000112.1 GCA_944385945.1 uncultured Anaerofilum sp.
GCTTGCTTGTAGCGGAGGAAATCCGTGAATGTCAAGTCGATGTAGAAGAGGTATTCCCACTCACGCCCGATAATGGGAAGGGATTGTATCTTCGTGAGGTTCACCAGTTCGCTTTCGCACAGAACAATGCCGCCCTGCTGTGTGACCTTTGCCACCGCCGGCAAAATCGCTTGCAAAGTGTCGTGCCGGTAGGGAGGATCTAAAAATACCAAATCGAATTTCTCCTTAGTCCCGCTCAGCAACGCCTGTGCCTGCATAGAAACGACTTTACTGTTTGCAAACACACCCGCCGCACGGCAATTTCGCTGCACGACCTCTGCTGCCTGTCGGTTTTCATCGCAAAAAATGCAACGTGCTGCCCCACGTGACAATGCTTCGATGCCAAGTTGACCGCTGCCGGCAAACAAATCGAGTACCACTGCACCCGGCACCTGAAATTGGATGGAACTGAACATCCCCTCTTTTACTCGTTCGATGGTCGGGCGGGTAATTTCTTCCCCGGGCAGTGTTTCCAGTTTCGTTCCTCGTGCTGAACCTGCAATCACACGCATCCCGCTCGCCTCCTTTTCTGTTCAAAGTGACTTTTGCATGATGTGTATCTATCAGCAAAAGTTTGCTTGTTTTTTATGGTAAATTGCGCACGTTTTTTCAAACATCAAAAATTCGTGCTTGCTTTATTATCGAATGTTCTTGGCGTTTTGTCAAGTGATTCCACTCATTCCGCTTTTATTCTTGTGAGGCAGAAGGGTGAAATTCCTGCCAAATCGCCTGCGCTGCTTTTTTGTTGACCCCTTTTACTTCGCACAGTTGCTGCAACGTTGCTTGCCGTACAGCAGCCACCGAACGAAAATGATTCAGCAACGCCTTTGCAGTCGCCGGACCGACACCGGCGATCTTCGTCAAACTGGATGCATACGATTTTTTCTTTTGACTCTGTCGCTGATACTGGATGGAAAATCGGTGGACTTCGTCTTGGATAGAGGTGATAAAAGCAAACACTCCCTTGTGCATGGAGATAGCAATTTCCTCCCCTGCACTGGTAACGATGGCACGGGTACGGTGTTTGTCATCTTTGACCATTCCAAAAAGCGGCACCTGCTCGAACGCCGTATTTTTCAACGCTTTTTTTACCGCACTTACCTGTCCTTTTCCTCCGTCCAATAAAATCAGGTCGGGCTTGCAGCCAAACTGACCCTGTGCGCCCTTTTCGTATTCTGCCGTACGTCGTGCCAACACTTCCGCCATACTGGCGTAGTCATCCGTACCAGCTACCGACTGGATCTTGAACTTGCGGTAGCCGCTTTTTTTCGGCTTTCCGTCCTCGAATACGATCATGCCGGCTACACTGGTGCCATCGCCCCAGTTGGAAATATCGTAGCTTTCAATGATATGTGGTGAAACTTCCATGCCCAACATATGCGCCGTTTCGTCCAACAACCGCCCCGCCTTGTCTATCCCGCTTCGGCTATTTTCACGTGCCAGTCGCTCTACTGCGTTCACATACGCCATCTGCACCAAACGTGCATTGTCACCACGTTCGGGGGTGTAGATGCGCACTTTGTTTCCACGCTGCTCCGACAACGCCTGCGCTAAAATTTCCTGATCGGGTAGCGGAGCATCGACTGCGATGGTCTTGGGGATATTTTCTCCGCCCGAAAGATAATATCGGGGCAAAAATTCCTCACGCAAGGTGTCGATACTGAGCGTATCACGGAATACAAATTCTTTTTTGTCGCTCAATTTGCCCTCACGAAAGCGCAAAATCGCTGCACATACACCACCTGCCGCTCCGGCAAAAGCGATAACGTCCTGCTCCTTTTCATCATCGGTCACCACCCTTTGCCCCGGCATCACTTTTTCGATGGCTGCGATCTGGTCACGCAAAAGGGCTGCTTTTTCAAAGTCCAGCCGCTCGGCTGCGTCTTCCATTCTCTGGCGCAGTGTCTTTAATATTTCCGCTTTTCCCTGTCGAATCATTCGTACAGCACCGTTTACGGCGTCCTGATACTCCTCCAACTTGATCTTTCCGGTACACACGCCCATACAACGTCCGATATGTGCGTTGAGACAGGGGCGACCTTTTCGAAAGTCCTGTGGAAATTTGCGGTTACAGGTGGGCAAACGAAAAGCGATATTTGCTGTTTCCACCATTTCACGCACTGCAAACCCCGACGTATACGGTCCCAAATACTCGGCACCATCATCTTCTTTTTGCAGTTCGGCTGTAATTTTTTTCCAATCCCCTGTGCCGATCCTCACATAACTGTACCCCTTATCGTCCTTGAGAAGAATATTATACTTGGGCATATGTGTTTTTATCTGGCTTGCCTCAAGCACCAACGCTTCGAACTCGCTGGTGGTCACGATAACGTCGAATTCGAATGCATGGCGAATCATTTGCGTTACTTTCGCATCGTGGGGGACTCCCTCTCGAAAATATTGGCTGACCCTTGTACGCAGTCGCTTTGCTTTGCCGATGTAAATGATTTCGTCGTTTTTATCACGGATGATATACACCCCCGGCAAAAGCGGAAGCGCACACGCCTTTTGGTACAATTCTTGTTTTGTCATGGGAACCTCCGTTCGTCGAGTTTTTGCGGTTGATGTGCAACACAATACACAGATAAATACACAGATAATAGTATTAAGAAAAATCCGTCTTGCAATACTTTCCTAAAAAAGAAAAACACCCGGTCAGGAATGACCGGGCGTTTCATCGCATTGATTACTCGGTAAAACCGGAGTTTACCAATTTGATAAGACCCTCAACAGCAGCCTGCTCGTCGGAACCATTGGCGATGATACGAATGTTTGTACCGCCTACGATACCCAAGCTCAACACACCCAGCAAGCTCTTTGCATTTACACGACGTTCCTCTTTCTCTACCCAAATCGAGGACTTGAACTCATTTGCCTTCTGGATAAAGAAGGTAGCGGGGCGAGCGTGCAAACCTACTTGATTTTCTACGGTAACTTCTTTCACGAACATAGTTGAACACTCCTGTTTCCTACGTTGGATTTGGTTTTGATATTATTTTAACCCATAGAAACTATTCCGTCAACAGTTGAAGAATAGCTTTTTGAAATTTTCGTCATTTGTGGAAAAACCATATCCAATACGCTGTATTAGTTTGGCATTTTTGCTAATTGTTTTTCGTAAAACATTTTTCTTTCTATACTATGCAAACAAATTTCATAGTAATTGAAATATTTTTTATGAACATTTTTTCATAAATTAAAGTTCGAAAGAACAGATTTTTTATAAAAACGTCCAACGTATCCCTTGACAGGAAAAGAGGGTTATTTTTTCTTTTTTTCCTGATGGGGATGGGCAGCCTGATATTGTTCCCACAAATCGGGACAGCGTTCGCTGGTGCGCTGCTCCGCCTGTTGCTTACGCCATTTTCGGATATTTTCATGGTGACCGGAAAGCAATACTGCCGGAACGCTTTTTTCCCGCCAGACTTCGGGACGGGTATACTGCGGATATTCCAGAAGCCCGTTCCAATGGCTTTCCTCCTGATACCCTTCCGGATCGCTCAATACACCTTCCTGCAAGCGC
>CALWZD010000113.1 GCA_944385945.1 uncultured Anaerofilum sp.
GCCCACACACGATTTCCAGTCGTGCGCCTTAGACCAGCTCAGCCATCTCTCCAAGCGCTTGGTGCCTTTATATAATAACTCTTTTTACTCTAAAAGTCAATACTTTTTTTAAAAAAATTTCAAAAAAATAAAAAAATATTGAAAATCCACTTTTGACCGAGAATCAGCAAGATTGAAAAAATGAAAATATTCGTACAAACGTCAAAAAACGGAAAAGGAACGGCATCCTTTTGGATACCGTTCCTTTTGGGAATGATTGAATGTGTGGAAATATCAAACATCTCGTATTTGTAAAACAGTATTTTTTAAAAATACACCACGTGTAAACAATATACCTTTTACAAGCCGATTTTGTATTGGTAAATCAGTGTTTCTTTTTCCAAACAAACCAAGCAGCCCCACAGATTACGATGACTACACCTGCTCCGACAAAATATATAACCGGCGAGCGGTTGCTTTCTGTGTCAGATGTTGCAGATTCAGCAATGGCATCTACCACAGGCTCATCTTCAATGGGCAAAAATTCGGACTGTGCCGTTTCAGCAGGAGCTGTTTCAGACCCTTGCGCTTCTTCAGGAACAGCAGTGGGCGAAGGTGTAGCGGAAGGCGTGGGGGTAACAGTTATGACGGTTGTAGAGTGCTGAACCGAACCGCTAAAAGCAGGAGGAGGTGTCTGCGGATATACCAGCCACCATTGATCGTTGTTGCCACCGTTGTTGGTGCTGCCGCCGTTTCCGTTGTTGCTACCGTTGCCGGTGTTGCCGCCATTGTCGGTGTCCCCACCATCACCGGTATTATCGCCTGTATATGGATCTGTTACTTTGTACAGCGAAGGCTCCCCGTTCAGAAAACGCTGATAACTTTCCAAAGCCATTGTCACCTGTTGGGTCGACATTAACATTACGGAAAGAGCCTCGTCAGAGCTGTTCTGGTAGGTTTTAAATCCGCTTTCTGTTTTAAAGCTGTACAAGTTGGTCAGCAGATTTTTGTCGCCACGGGTGTAACCATTATCTTCGTCTAGGGGGTCGATTCCTAGTGCGGTCAACGCAATTAGAACCTGTGCTGCGGTACAACTGTTTTCGCTTCCACCCTCAACAAAGCCTGCATTTATTGTCAAACGTTCTTGCAGGTACTGTTCTGCTTTCGCAATCGCATTTTTTACATCAGTGCGGTAGGTATAGGGAGCAAGGGATTGCATTGCCATAGCTGTCATATCAACGCTGGTGATATTTTCGCTGGAAAGACCAAAGCCGCCATCTTGCTTTTGATAGGTAAGAATCAGCTTGATAAGCGAATCTCGGCTCCAAATTGCATTGTCGGGGATCGCATAATCGTTGGCATCAAGTGCAATCAAAGTCCAGATTGCCATATTGGAAGAATAATTTTGTAGCTTTTCGTTGCTGTAAAGCAATTCAATCAAATTTATACCGTTTACATTGGTAGGATCTTTGCCCATCGCCAGCAAGGTCAGCACGATTCGGCTAATGTAGGTCGGCTTCAGGCTGGGGTCGCTTACTTGTTCGCAAACACTTTTGTAGTAATCTGCTTTTTCTGTTTCGCTGGGCGAAACTCCCGAACGCAACAAGGGGAAGATTGTCCATTCATCGCCGTATTGGTTGCGTGTGACCTGATCGGATATAAGCAGGGACAGACCATGCTTGGCATAGGATGGCATTTCTTCAATTGCAGGGGAATCCTGCTCGATTTTACGTTCAACGACTTTTACGGTAAATGTGATGGGGCTAGCACCGCCGGTTTGGTTGAAAGGAGTGGCGGTCACTGTTACGGTTCCCAAATTTTTGACATACAGCGAGTGGCTTGTGATGACAGGAGCATAAACGCTGGAGGAATCCTGTGAAACGGTTTCCTGAATTTGGATAATGTTATCTTGCGAGATTTCGTAGTTGAAACGCTGCTCGGTGGCATCTTGCGGAGAAAAGAGATACGGGATTTCTAGGCTGCTGCCTTTTTCGATGGTAATGTTTGCTTCGCTTAAAGTTACATTGGTTACAGGCTTTGAGTAAATAAGATTGATGGAAAATTCCTGTGAGATTTCGGGATTATCCATGCTGGTGATACGGAATGTAGCAACGCCCGCTTTTTTGGGAACGATACCGTTTGAGAAGGTTGCCTGATACTCCGCAACTTTAGGGGTGAGCGATTCCCATTTCAATTCTGTGTTGGTTGCAGTAGCAGGAATCGTTTCTACAACACAACCGGAAGTCAAATTTGGCTGCAAACCGCTGTACTGATTTCCAAGACCATTCCAACCACTGATTTCCCATGTTTCAGGCATTTGAATATTCAAGCCTGTGACGGGGGAGTAATCACCGGATGCCCAGAACTGCGAAGAAAAAGAATTGTCGATAAGGTGTACTGTGAAAATGGCTTGTTCACCACTATTCACACAAAAATCATTTGAGTAAGAACTTGCGTCACCGGTGTCTGGGTCTTCGATAGTCAAATAGAACGCATAGTCGGGGATGCTTTCAAAAAAGCTGTTTCCGGTACGACGTACGCTTACGCTGACAGGATAATAGGTGCTTCCGCTGGCGATAAAAGGCTGGGTCATGGTAAGCATGGTGTCGCCTGTAAATACCCGCATTTCTTCGATATGGGCAGTTTCTACCTGCAAAGTAAACCGTTCGATTAGTTCCGCATCTTCATATAAGCTGGGACTACGGGTATAGGCAGAAACAGTGATACCGTCGGTAAGTCCACGGGGGCAAAATTCGCCTTTGGACGATACCCGGATTTTTCCGTTTTCATCTGTTGCTTCCCAATATGGTGTATAGGAACCCGAATAGTTCTTCAAAGAAAAGGAACCTTCATCCAACATCGTCAATGTAAGAACGTTGTCGGTCAATTCTTCCTGTCGACCGTCAGAGTGGGTGAAAACCACCTTGACGTCTTCCGAAAGGTCTGCATGAACGGTCACGGTACAGCTTGCCTGTTTACCATTGGCACTTGCTGTAATGGTTGCAGTGCCTGCGCTTTGTGCCACTACAAGTCCGTTGCTGCTTACAGTAGCAACTTCGGGATTATTACTTTCCCATTTTAGATTGCTGGCGGCTTCAACAGGGGTGACGGTGGCTTTTAAGGTAACGGATTCGCCCTCTGTCAAACTTACCGACTGTTGGTCGAGAGAAATGGATTGTGCATCGGGTGCAGTGACCGATACCGGCACAGAACGGCTGATGGAACCGGCGGATACAGTAATGGTCGCATTTCCGAGCGATACGGCAGTTACGGTTCCGTCTTTATCCACGGTAGCAATGCCGGTATTTTCGGAACGGAACGAAATTGTGTCGGTAGTATTTTCGGGCAGGGCTTTTGCGGTCAATTTTGCGCTGTCACCGAGTTGCAGCTGTAACTGTTCCGGAGTGACCTGAATATCAGTTGCAGGAACGGTGGGATGCAAAGCAGCATTTAATTGGTCGGTAGCCTGTTGCACTTCTGTTTTGGTAGCAGCCGAATGTTTGCCGACGGCAAGAGCCTTTTCGTAGGCGGTTTTTACAGTGGGCTGTTTCAAATCTTCTTCAGAAACACCGGCAATCAGCTTTAGCAGAGAATCTTTATTCACCTGCATCATTTCATTGTTGTAACCAATATCTTCGCCGTCGTTGGTGGTGTAGACCAGACGAATGACATCTCCGGCAGAAGCGGTACTTGCCAAACGAGTAAATACGCCCTCTTGGTATCGAGAATTGATAATAACGATCCAGTGTGCCTCACTTTTGAACTCTCCGGAATAATTTTTACCGGTATCGGCAAGCACACCACCTTCTATGGTCAAATCCTGCACAGAAATCGAGTTGTTGATAATGTTTTCTTTTACCGTCAGGGGGGCATACGCCTGCGTCAATGCGGTGGATGCTTTTATACTTTCATTTCCATCCAGTGAAACCAAAGTCGGTTCGCACAAATAGGTACCGCCGTCAGTTGGCTTTTCGATCGAAACAGTCACTGCATTTTCGGGAGTGAGAGGGGGAGTACTGTCAAAAAAGAAGATCGAAGCCTGTACAGGCAGAGCAGTCGAGCAAAAAACGATTGCTGCAAGCAAACCGCTGATCGCTCGATGGAAAAAGGGGATTCGGCTTTTTTTCATAATCAGTGTCCTTTCGTTAAAAAGATGAATGTTATCCGTTCCAGTTGTTGCCGACGTCCTCTCCTCCGTTACAGGTATAGAGCAATGTAACACTATCGCCATCGGCAAGAGTATATGCCGAGCAGCCGTAGCCTGGGAATACGCCATTTACACGGTAAAGCCATCCACTGAGCTGACCGCCGTCAAACTCGTACAGATGATTGATGCCCTCGATGTAATAGCTTTGGAAAGCACTATAAAACGAATATTCGATATGGATATTGTTATTTTTGCATACTTGTGTCAGCAGGTCGAACATAGTAGAGCCGACCGGCATTTTATATTCGGTCTTTGCCAAAATGGTACCGTCGGCAGGTACGTAGTCTTTTTTTGCAGGGTCGGTCAATTTGCTGGGATCATTTGCAAGCGGATCGCAGCGAATCTCCAGCGAAACGGTCAACTCCTGTGCGGGTGCTGCCGTTGGGGTAGGTTCTACCGGTAAAGCAGACGGTGCAGGAGTAGGGGTAACGATACCGGAGGAAGAAGACGGAGTGGAAGAAGGGGTGCTTTCCGCAGGAGGAGGCGTTTGGGTCGGCTGTGCCGAGCTAACAGACTCGGAAGAAGTGCTGTTCGGTGAAGTGGTCACCGTACCAGAGGGAGTGATGCTACTGCTCGAATCACTTGCCACATCGTCGGGATCTGTTATGGTTTCTGTGCTATTTTGGGAAAAGGCGAAGAAGTAGTCGCCCCCTTTTGAGAGAGGGATCGAAACGACACCTGTTTGTGCAGCCGAAAGGGAGGAACTCACCAATTCCAGTCCATTGTTTTGGCGATTGTAATAGTAGAGATTTCCTGCGTTTTGTCCGTCGGGAAGTGGTAGTTCCAGTACCGCATCACAGCAAAAATCGCCATCCTGTAAAAGAGTAAAGGGGATGCCTGTCAGACCGTATTTTTCGCAGGTGGAAGAAACAAGGGAGGTAAAAGGCGCATCCTGCACGACCACAGGATTCGTATCCAGAGCAGTATTCGTTTTCGATGGTGTAAGAAGCAAAGTTGGGGAAGAAAGGTCGCCCCAATCAGAAGAAAACGAAAGGGTTTCTTCTGCTTCGGCTGCCTGCAAAAGCTGCTGCGCCGAAAAACTGTCGGCATTTTGGGCTTTTTGAAAAGTGGCGGTTTGTTCTTTCAAGGTTTCGTAGGCGGTCTGCTTTTGGGTATAGGTGCTTTCGCTGTTTTCTGCAACCATACGTGCCTGTCCAACAGCGGTTTGGTATTCTAAAATGGTATAGGGTGCGTATTGACCGTTGGCGTTGCCTTGATTGGCTTGTGCTTGTTCCAGAATAGACAGAGCGTTGTCCACCTCTGCTCGAAGAGATTTTGTGTAGTCTGCCTGTTCGAAATCAATGTTGAGCCCTGTAAAAACAAGGCAGGCAAGTGCTGCCATAGCCACAAGCACGGCACGAAAGCGTTTGCGTTTTAATCGGTTGGAAAGTGAATCCTTCATGAAAATCTCCTTAACGGTAAATGCCATATTTGATTTTGATGCGTTCTAATTTTTGTATCATGCCATTACCTAAGAAAAATACGCATAAAGCAGCCGAAAAAGCATGATAAAAGTCGTAAGGAACACCGGATAGATAGATCAGCTGCAAAGCTTTCCAGCTGATGCCGTTGCTGCCCGGCAAAACGGCTGAAGTGACCATCGCACATAAATTCATGATTCCGCCGTATACGATGAAAGTGGTAAAAAAGGTGAACAATACCAGTGTCAAGCCATCTGCTGAAAGACGGTTGCGCTGAACGAGAACACCGGCGATCAAACCAACTGCACCAAACAGATAGAGTCGCCACCCCCAAAAAGAAGTGTCGTTGCCGGGAAAGAGCAAATAGCTGCAATAGGCGGCTACAAAAGACGAAATAAGGCAGATGACCGGCCCTAACACCAGTGAAAACGAGCGGGAAAGAGGTTGCTTACAGGGGGTGCGGTGAAAAGCAAGCCCTGCCAAAAAGCCGAGTATGCCCCAACAAAACATCTGCCAAGGTGTCCACGGCCCGTGTCCCATATAAAAATTGCATACAAAGCGGGCAAGTGCGCCAACCAAAAAGCCAGCTTCGGGCCCCAGTGAAATGCCACATAAAATAATCAGGGCGGTGCCGATTTGGACAGGCAGAAAAATGTGCAGCACGATATGCGAGGACACAACCAATGCGGCAAGCATAGCGATCAGAACCAGTTCCCGTGCTTTTGGTTTACGGCGTTCAAAAACCATGAAAAAGGGAAGAACAGTGAGAAGAAGAATCGCAAAGCCGGCAAGCAAATAGCTCTGTTTGGGAAATACGAAACTATACAAAAATAAAATGATGGGCATCACGATAAAAATCAAGCCGGCTGCCAGTTGTCTGCGTTTTCGTGCCGCAGCTTGGTAATGTGTCAAAGCTGATTTTGAAGCCATCTACATCCCTCCTCGCAGGTGATGAGTTTGCGGTTCCATGGTCGCAAAAGCTTGTTGATCGAGGTCGTGTAAAAATAATTTTCGGCAAAAAAATCGGTAGGCGAACCGATCGAAACCAATTCACCATCAAAAAACAGACCACAACGAGTGCTGTTTTCTGCGCAAAAATCCACGTCATGGCTTACCATACAAATGGAGATCCCCTGTGCCGTCAGTTTGTGTAAAATGTCTGCCAAAGTGCGTTTGAAAAAGGGGTCTAAGCCTTTGGTCGGCTCGTCCAACAGCAAAATGTTGGGGCGACACAGCAGCACTTTTCCAATAGCAAGCCGTTGTTGTTCACCGCCGGAAAGATCGTAAGGGTTTGCACTGCGCAATTCGGTCAATTCCATCAAAGCAAGCATTTCTTCGGTTTGGTCAAGCTTCTCTTGCTGAGAAAGCGCAAGATGCGAAAGCCCCTCAAACAGTTCTTCTTCCACGGTGATCTCAGTAAACAAAGCAAGCGGGTCTTGCGGAACAAGAGCAATGGAACATTGGTCGTACAACAGCCGTTTGCCCATTTGCGGTTTCAATTCACCGCAAATGATTTTTAAAGCGGTGCTTTTTCCAACCCCATTTCCGCCCAAAATCGAAAACCATTCACCGGCGTATAGTGCAAGCGAAAGCGATTTCAGCACAGGCAAAGAGTTGCGCTCGTAACGAAACCAGACGTCTTTCAGCGCAAGCGATGCAGAGGAAAGCGTTTGGTGAGGAATTTCTTGTGTGATGGTAGGCTCAATGTTAAGAGGATACTGCTGCAACTGATTTCGCCCTTGTTGCACAGTAAGAGGTAAGTCGCCAAGTCCGCACTGTTGAAACAGGCGCATCATGGATGGAAGCCCCCAAAACATCGGGTGGGGGTCGCCGTTTCGATAGAGGGCAGCACCGACTTCCGAGGGCGTACCGCTGGTAAATACTTCGCCTTTGTCCAGTACGATCACAGTATCAGCAAGAGGAAATGCCTCCTCTAAACGATGCTCCGACAAAATAATGGTGGTACCAAAATCTGTATGGAGCCGCTTGAGGGTGGTTAAAAATTCGCTGGCAGCAATGGGGTCAAGCTGGGAGGTAGGTTCGTCCAACACGAGGACACTTGGCTGCATCGCCATGACAGCAGCAAGGTTCAAAAGCTGCTTCTGCCCGCCCGAAAGGGTAGATACCTGCTTGTGGAACCAGGTCTGTATACCGAAATAGTTCGCCATTTCAGCCACTCGATGCTTGATGACCGCATTGGGCAGCCCTAAATTTTCAAGCCCGAAAGCAAGTTCGTGCCAAACTGTGTCGGTCACGATCTGTGCATCCGGATTTTGCAGTACATATCCGATCTCACAGGCACTGGTACGCTGTGATAAAGTGGAAATCTCGACTTTTCCATAGTACACAGCACCGCTTCGCTCGCCGTAGGGGGTAAGTTCCGGTTTGATTTGACGCAAAAACGTGCTTTTTCCACAGCCCGATTTACCACACAGCACCACAAATTGTGAGGGTAAAATTGTGAGGCGGATATTTTTTAGAGCATCTTGCTCGCTAAGTGGGTATCGAAAACTTAACCCATCAAATCGAATTTCTTCCATTTTCTATCTCCAATCAAATCAATGATGAAAGGGGTCAAAAGAAACGCACCAAATCCTGCTGCAAATAGTAACTGCATATGGAATGGGGCGATCATGCGAAAGTCGGGGTAAAAATATACGGTGGTAAAACCACAAGCGATGCCTGCTGCAAACAAAATTCCTACAACCAAAAAAAAAGCCAGCAAATATTTATCACGTGAAGAAAAGCGGAATAAATGAAAACTTGTGCGTCCTTTTAATCCGTACCCACGAGCAGCCATCGAGTCGGAAGTTTCGATCGAGCTTTCCAGTGACCACGCAGTCAAAATGGAAAATTCTTTTGTGCGCAGACGAATGTTGGAAAAAAATCCGTGGGTCGTTTTCCCGATGCCACGCTGTGCGCTGTGAATCTGAAAAAAGCGATCTCGCAATAGCGGAATGGAACGAAACACCATGGAGATCAGCAACCCCACAGAGGGCACAACTCTGCCGAACAGATAAATGATTTTGTCGCTGGTGAGCATAGCGGATAAAATCTGCATCAGATACACTACGCTGCTAAGCATCGCACCTGCATTGGCACCAAACAAAAACCCTTCAAGGGTGATGCGGTTTGCATTAAGATAGAACAGGACGGTATTGCCATCGTGTGTGAAAAAACCATTGATGACAGCCATAACAAAAATGATGCAAACTCCAGACAGAGCTTGAGGGAAAAAGGAGGAAATTCCTTTTAAATAGGTAAGATACAACAAGCCGGAGAAAAAAGCAGTAAGCAAGACAACGGGGGAAGAACAAACCATTACAACCGAACACCCCACCAGAAAAAAAGCAGCGATGACCAGAGGGTGCAAAGAAGAAAACTCGCTGTATCGAAATTTGTTGAATGAAATCGTATCCACAAAAAACCTCCAAACAAAAAAGACCGCAGCAGATGCCGCAGCCTTTTGGACGCAAAAAACCACGACATCGCAAATACATCGTTTGCGTGTCTTGCTGCACATACAAGCAGGTATTCTGGCTTAGGCATCCAACGCAACACATCGCCTTCCCAAAAGATCAGTGGCATTTTGATGGTCGCTTTGCCAACACAGCGGCGGGACCGCACAGGGCTCGAACCTGTTTCCCTCTTAGCCGAAAGAAAATATCTTTCGGAACTTGCAGTGGTAAAGTTCAATTTTATTCGGGTACGTTCCTCGAAAGAACCTTACCCCATTGTGGTGACAGAAATCTTTGAAATCTGACACACATCTTTCACTATTTTAACGTTTATATGTCATTTCGTCAATAGATGACCGCTTTTTCGTTGGAATGGGTCTTACAGATGGAGAGGAAACGAGAGCAGCAAAAACACAATAAGTGCAGCTTGCAGCACAAAAATGGCAGGGACACCCCAAACAAAATACCAGTGTTTGGTTTTGTGCCGAAAATGCTGCATCCCAAGCCAAAGTCCGATGCTGCCACCCAGCAAAGCCCATAGAAACAGTGTTTTCTCGGGGATACGACGTTGACGGGGGCGTTTTGCTGCTCGTTTATCCCAACCGCAAAGAGCAAACGTCACGATCGAAGCAAAAACGATCCAAAATGCGAAAACACAATAAAACAGTTGTATGTACGTCAAAAAGATCCTCCTTTTTTACGAAAGCGACAGCGGATACCTCGCTTTGGGCATAAATTGGACATGGGTATTGTACCAAATTGTAGAACATTATGCAATCTGCCTGTTTGCTGTGGCAAAGTACGCAAGGATTGCTTGACAAAGGGAAGTCGAAAATGTACAATAAGGAAAACTGACCGTTTGGTCATTTTTGCGGAAAGGATGAGATGGATGCTGAGCAAAAAAGAACAAACCAAAGCCCGTATTTTGCAAACTGCGATGCAGGCGTTTGGAAAAAACAGTTACGAACAAGTGTCCATCAGCTTTATTGCGCAAAAGGCAGAGGTCGCAAAGGGAACGGTTTATCTTTATTACGAAAGCAAAGAGCAGCTATATGTAGAATGTGTTCGGCAGTGTTACCAACAAATATACGAACATATGTCGAAAAAATGTTTTCCTGAAGCTGCGGATGCAGAAACTATCTTACTAAATTACTACGCTGCTTTTAATGAATTTTTGCACCGCAACCAGTTGGTGGGCGATTTATACTTTGCCACGTTTTTTTATCCGGTGCAAAGCTTGGCAGAGGACATAAAAGCAGCTGCATTGCCGATGATGCAGTTTAATCGCAGGTATCTTACCTGCACATTGAAGCGTTTTCCTGCAAAATACGCCATCAACACGGAGGATATTGCCGATATTATGCTTGAGGTCGGCGGATTGCTGGTGCAAAAGTGCAGGCAACAGCACTGGCTCAACGACGAGCAACAACTGTATCAGCTGCAAAATCAGTTTCGCCAAATGATCACGATATTTCTGCATGGAATCTTGCAATAGTAAAGGGAAAAGGAGAGTTAAAGAATGCTTTTGAATGGGATATTAGCGGCAGCAGGGGTAATGCTGTTGCTAAATTCACAGCAGACCAAACCAACCGAGGCGCAGGTAGAAACTCCCTCTGCCGTGACAAGTGCTGAAGTCAGTTCGTTGGATGCGATCAGCGACCAAAACCGTTCCACAAAAGTCACAGCAGAAGATGCGACCGTTTCCTTTACATTTGAAAATCCCGTAAGCGGTATCTATCTGGAATGGGAACAGCTTCCCCAACAATGGCAGCTGCAAGTGAATGGAGAAACGATAAACACACAGCAAGATTTTCTTCATTGCTATCTTGCATTCGATGCCCCAACGACCCAAGCAGAACTGGTATGGACGGGGCAGGCAAAGCTATGTGATGCCTATTTTTTGACCGAAGGCGAACTGCCTAACTGGGTGCAAGCGTGGCAATCCCCCACAGAGCAGGCGGATTTTTTGCTGTTTCCTACCCATGCAGACGATGAGCATTTGTGGTTTGGCGGCGTGATGCCCTTATACGCAGGAGAAAAGAAAATGGACGTACAGGTGGTATACATGGTAAACCACAGCACAGAGCCATACCGTATGCACGAGCAGCTGGACGGATTGTGGACGGTGGGAGTACGGCATTATCCGATCATTCCGGAATTTCCGGATATTTATTCCGAGTCACTGTCCCATGCACGTACCATATACGATCAGCAAGCAATCATTTCCTATCAGGTGGAGCAGATTCGAAGATTCAAGCCATCCGTTATCGTGGGGCATGATATTAACGGCGAATACGGGCATGGTGCGCACTGCCTCAATACCGATTCACTGATGCAAGCGGTAGAATTGGCAGCAGACGAAACCGCACACCCCGAAAGTTTGTATTTGGGCGTATGGGACACGCCCAAAACCTATCTGCATCTCTATCCGGAAAACGAAATTGTTATGGATTGGGATCAACCCTTGCAAGCATTCGATGGAAAAACAGCTTTTGAAATGGCACAGCAGGGATATGCCTGCCATGTTTCACAGTCACAGTATTGGTTTGCGGTAAAACAATCCGGAAGCTACGATTGTCGCCGATTTGGGCTTTGGCGCACAACAGTGGGGGTGGATACACAGCCGGATATGCTTCAAAATCTTCCCACACCGACCCCACAGCCGACCCCTACACCAAGCCCCACTCCGCAACCGATTCCGACCCCATCGCCGACACCCGTTCCGCAACGGCAAACACAGTTTCCGTCGCAAGGATGGGGCGTGGTCGGAGTGTTGATAGGAGTGATTGCGGTGATAGGTGTTGTAATGGGATGCAGAAGATGGAAAAGGAATGAGAAAAAATGAAAGTTACAGTGGTGATTCCGGCACTAAATCCGGATGATATGATGCTGAAAACGATCGAAGCACTGGCACAGCAAGGCTTTTCTCGCTTTATTTTGGTGGATGATGGAAGTGATGCACAACATCAGTTTGCTTTTGAACAGGCAAGTCATCGCACAGATTGCATCGTTCTGCGCCATGCGAAAAACTTGGGCAAAGGACGTGCCTTAAAAACGGCATTCAACTATTTTTTATGCCATCCGCAAAATGATATTGGTGTGGTGACGGTAGATGCCGATGGTCAACATAGTGCCGAAGATGTCGCAGCCTGTGCAAAACGATTGGAAACCTGCCCGCAAAAATTGGTTTTGGGGTGCAGAGATTTTTCGCTGCCCCATGTTCCGCCCAAAAGCAGGGTCGGCAATCGAAGCATTTGCGCTTTGTTCCGTGTTTTTGCAGGAATTTCTGTCGCCGACACACAAACCGGTCTGCGGGCGTTGTCGACACAGGTGCTGTACGAGGTTTTGGATTTGGCAGGGGAACGGTTCGAATATGAAACCACCATGCTTTTGCAGGCAAAGCGCAAAGAAATTGAGTTTGAGCAGGTCAAGATACAAACCATTTACATGGACCAAAATCAAGGTACCCATTTCCACCCCATTCGTGACAGCTTGCGCATTTTGAAATTGATGATTGCATTTGTGGCAGCCTCTTTAATGGGATTTGGAGTAGATATTCTGGCATTTTCTATTCTTTCTCACCTTGCGGTATATTTGCCCCCTTTTTACCGTGTTTTGGTGGCGACCGTATTTGCCAGAATCTTATCCTCGCTTGTAAATTACTGGATGAATCGAAAGGTCGTTTTTCAAAAGCAAACCAGAGGTTCGTTTTTGCGATATTACATATTGTGTGCAGTACAGGCAGGGTGTTCGTTTGCAGGAGTGTATGCGTTGGTTTTCCTGTTTGGCTCGCAGATGGAGTTGGTATTTAAAATCGTGGTAGATTTACTGTTGTTTTTTGCCAGCTTTCAAATCCAGCGAGAATGGGTTTTTGGAGGAAAAAGAAAATGAATCAAGAGAAAATACGCAGCGAGCGTTCAGAAAATCCCAAAAGGAATCTATCTGGTAAAAAACGGAGGCGGGTACAGCATTTTCTTGCCTGCTTTTTGGTCACTCTGTGCAGCTTGGCAGCCGTTGTGTTTGGTGGGGCAGGCATCATCAATCATGGACCATCGCCAACGGTAAGAGATTTATTCGTTACCTCCATGATGGAAACCAGTGCAGCAAAATTTTTGGCACAGTGGTATTTTTCGCCGGAACAGCTGCAAGAAATTTTGAATGCAAACACGATACAGGACAGTGGCGAGATCACTGACAGTTCGCTCGTCAATATTCCGGACGAAACACAGCCCGCACAGGGAGAGGAAATTGAGATTTGCGAAGTCATCGGGGATACATATAAGGGGAAAATGATGATCGTCAAAGACCCCTCCCGTGTCTATCTTTCCACCCCCGAAGTGTATGGTGCCGAAGTGTCTGGCATGACGGTTTTGGATATGATGGAGCGTGATGGTGCGATTGCGGGCGTGAATGCCGGCGGCTTTGTTGACCAAAATGGTGTCGGCAATGGCGGTCAGCCCATCGGATTGGTGATTTCAAACGGAGTATTGCGTTCGGGCGGTGGAAGTACCGAAACAGTCATCGCCGGTTTTGACGAGCAAGATCGGCTTATTGTGGGAAGTATCAGCGGACAGCAAGCGCAGGAGATGAAGCTGCGGGATGCAGTGACATTCGGGCCTGTTCTCATAGTAAACGGGGAACGGGCGAAGGTGGAAGGCACCGGAGGTGGCTTGAACCCACGTACAGCCATTGGACAGCGGGCAGACGGTGCGGTGTTGCTGCTGGTGATCGACGGACGCCAGCCCCACAGTTTAGGGGCGACTTACAAAGATTTGATCGACATTATGGAAGAATACGGTGCAGTGAATGCCTGCAACATGGACGGTGGTTCCAGTTCGGTGATGTACTATGAGCAGGAATTGCTCAGTGTGTGTGCATCTTTGTATGGGCCAAGAAAGATGCCGACTGCATGGTTGGTAAAGTGAGGTGGATGCAATGATAGCAGAGGTAAAAAAACAGCTGCAAAAAAAGAAACATCACCGCTTTTCCTCTTTTTTTGTATGTTATACAGTGGTACATCTCATTGTAGTAGCAGTGATCCTGTGTGGGCTTTGGGAATGGCTGCGGGAATATGAGATGCACACACCAAAACAGGTTGTAGCTGCAACGGCACAAAACGTGGAACAGGGGGATTTGTCGCTGTTTGAAAATGCATTCGCCCCTGATGCAATGGTGTTTTCGACAAAAGACGATTTGATGAAAAATTTGTCGGATTATTTGCAGGACAAGAAGATAACGACCCGCCAGCAAGAGGAAACGGAGTATCTTTTGTTGGCAGATGACGAACAGTTTGCGTCGATACAACTGCAAACCACAGGGCAAAAAACATTCTTTGGTTTCGAAAAACAACAAGTCACAGATGTTTCGTTACTTCGCTCGTTTCAAAATAGCTATACCATCACCGCACCGAAACAGGCGAAAG
>CALWZD010000114.1 GCA_944385945.1 uncultured Anaerofilum sp.
TCCTGAAAGCGCAGGTCAACGAGATCTGCAAGAGCCTGGTAGACGACGAGAAACTGGATTACTGCCGTGAGATGATGGCAAAGGCAACAGAAAAGGGCGTAAACCTGTTGCTGCCTGTTGACACCGCTGTTGCAGCTTCTTTCCCCGATCCTATCGACGCTGAGATCGCTGTTGACTATGTTTCCGTTGACGCTATGCCCGCTGACAAAATGGGTCTGGACATTGGTCCCAAGACCGAGGCTATGTTTGCAGAGGCTGTAAAGGCTGCTAAGACCGTTGTTTGGAACGGACCCATGGGCGTATTCGAGAACCCCACTCTGGCTGCTGGTACTCTGGCTGTTGCAAAAGCTATGGCAGAGGCTGACGCTACTACCGTTATCGGTGGCGGTGACTCGGCAGCTGCTGTAATGCAGCTGGGTTATGCAGACAAGATGACCCATATCTCCACCGGTGGTGGTGCTTCTCTGGAGTATCTGGAAGGCAAAGAGCTGCCCGGCATCGCTTGCATCCAGAATTCCTAATTGAATGCTTTTCCCTCCAGCGGCTCCCAACAGGGCCGCTGGTCTTTTCAAAAATGGTAAACTGCCATTTGCGGCAAAAACAAACTTTCATTGAGAGGAATGTATACCATGAACAAGTCTTTGCGCAAAACCGTAATTGCCGGTAACTGGAAAATGAACAAAACTGCAACCGAGGCAGCTGCTTTGATCGAGCAGTTGATCCCCGCTGTTGAAGGTGCAGACTGCGAAGTTGTTATCTGCACTCCTTACACCAGTCTGGTGACCGCAGTTGAAAAAACCAAAGGCACCAACATTCATGTAGGTGCTGAGAACGTACATTTCGAAAAAAGCGGTGCATACACCGGCGAGATCAGCGCAGATATGCTGGTAGATTTGGGTGTAGAGTATGTAATTACCGGTCACTCCGAGCGTCGTCAGTACTTTGCTGAAACCGACGAAACTGTAAACAAACGCACCAAAGCTGCTTTGGAAGCAGGCTTGAAAGCGATCGTATGCGTTGGCGAAAGCTTGGCACAGCGTGAGCAGGGCGTTACCGAAGAACTGGTTCGTATGCAGACCAAGATTGCTTTGCAGAACGTAAGTGCAGAAGAAATGAGCCGTGTCATCATCGCTTACGAGCCTGTTTGGGCAATCGGTACCGGTCGCACTGCAACTGCAGAGCAGGCACAAGAGGTTTGCGCTGCAATTCGCAAGCTGCTGGTAGAGCTGTACGGCGAAACCGTTGCACAGGCTACTACTATCCAGTACGGTGGCAGCATGAACGCTGGCAATGCCGACGAACTGTTGGGCAAAGCAGACGTTGATGGTGGTCTGATTGGCGGTGCTTCTCTGAAAGCGGCTGATTTTGGCACCATCGTAAAGGCTGCAAGCAAATAATTTGTTTTTTCTGGGCGTATCTGATTCCGCTTTTCAGAGTTGATTCAGTACGCCCCCTTTTTTAAATTTGATGTTTGAAAGGAAATCGACTACTATGGCAAAAACTCCTTTGATGCTTTGCATTCTGGACGGTTTCGGCTGGGTTCCCGGCGAAACCTATGGCAACGCTATCGTTGCTGCAAAAACTCCTAATCTGGACAAGCTGTTTGCAAGCTATCCTTACACCACGATCGGTGCTTCCGGCATGGATGTTGGTCTGCCCGATGGGCAGATGGGCAACAGCGAGGTAGGTCACACCAATATCGGTGCTGGCCGCATCGTATATCAGGAGCTGACCCGTATCACCAAGTCCATTCAGGACGGTGATTTCTTCGAGAATGAAGCTCTGAAAAATGCAATGGCTTCTGCTTTGAACAGCGGCAAAGCACTGCACCTGATGGGCCTGCTGTCCAGCGGTGGCGTTCACAGCCACAACACCCACCTGTACGGCTTGCTGGAAATGGCAAAACGCATGGGGTTGACCAAGGTATACGTTCATGCTATCATGGACGGCCGTGACGTTCCCCCTTCTTCCGGTAAAGACTTCATCGTTGAGTTGCAGGCAAAAATGGCTGAGATCGGCGTTGGCGAGGTAGCAACTGTTTCGGGTCGTTACTATGCAATGGACCGTGACAACCGCTGGGAGCGTGTTGAGAAAGCATATGCTGCGATGGTTTACGGTGAAGGTGCGACCGGCAGTGCTGTTGAGATCATGGAAAAGAGCTATGCAGACGGCGTGACCGACGAGTTCGTAGTTCCCTCTGTCACCTGCGAGGGTGGTCGCATCAGCGAGGGCGACAGCGTGATCTTCTTTAACTTCCGCCCTGACCGTGCACGTGAGATTACCCGTACATTTGTAGACGACGAGTTTGCAGGCTTCGAGCGTCGCAACGGTCGTTTCCCTGTGCATTATGTTTGCTTCACTCAGTATGACGCAACTATGCCTAATGTTGATGTTGCATTCAAACCGCAGGAGTTGACCAACGTTCTGGGTGAGTATCTGGCAAAATGCGGCAAGACTCAGCTGCGCATTGCTGAAACCGAAAAGTATGCACACGTTACTTTCTTCTTCAACGGCGGTGTAGAGGCTCCGTTCGAGGGTGAAGACCGTGCATTGATCAACAGCCCCAAAGTTGCTACCTATGATATGCAGCCCGAAATGAGCGCATATCAGGTTGCCGACGAGTGTGTTGCACGAATCGAAAGCGGTAAATATGATGTGATTATTTTGAACTTTGCAAGCTGCGACATGGTTGGTCACACCGGCGTATTTGACGCAGCTGTAAAGGCAGTCGAGGCAGTTGACGAGTGTGTTGGCAAGGTGATCGGTGCCGTTCTAAACGCAGGCGGTAAAGTTCTGCTGACTGCTGACCACGGCAACGCTGACAAAATGTATGATGGCGATGCTGAGCATCCCTTTACTGCACACACCACCAATCCTGTTCCTTTCTTGGTTGCAGGTGCCGGCGATGTGAAACTGCGTGAGGGTGGCGTTTTGGCAGACATTGCTCCCACCATGCTGAAAATGATGGGTCTGGAGCAGCCTGCTGAGATGACCGGCAGCAGTATTGTTGAGTAATCACTTTTTAAAAAAGTGACAAAACACCACCTTTTGAAAAAGGTGGACGAAAACTTTCATTCAAAAAACAGGGCAGACCGCATGGTCTGCCCTGTTTTTTGCTCAGCTATGGCTGAGAGGTGAGAAGATTGGATGGACATAGGGTGTTTTTGCAGCAAGGAGAAGCGGGGTTTAGGGGATTTTGGGGCAATGGGTGTCACATATACAAAAGCCACTTTGAGCAAAACTGCTCAAAGTGGCTTTCGTTGCTTTAGGTACAGGGGAAAAGACCAAACCCCTAGGCACCGTCGGCAGTAATTATTATATGTGGTTATGGCATTAATATGCCTTGCCCCAATAAATCATCGTTTTTGCAGGTTTTCCGCAGCAGGGGCAGACATCGCCGATTACTTCCTGCTCAAAAGGCATACAACGGCTGGACAAACCGGCTTCTTCTTTCATCTTTTCCTCACACGCCAAATCGCCACACCACATGGTTTTGATATAGCCATTATTTTCGGCTGCCAGCTTCAAAACTTCTTCCATAGTGGTAGCTGCAAAGGTGCGGTTTTTACGGTTATCCAAAGCACGTTGGAAGATGCTTTGCTCCAATGCATGGAGTTGTTCCGGAATTGCGGTTTCCAGTTCGTCCAAGCTGGTAAAAACTTTTTCACGGTTATCACGACGAACCAATACACACTGATTTTTCTCGATGTCCTTAGGTCCGACCTCTAAGCGCAGAGGTACGCCTTTCATCTCCCACTGTGCGAACTTCCAGCCGGGGCTGTTGTCGGATGCGTCCAGTTTTACACGGCAGAATTTGCTCAAACGCTCTGCCAGTTCCTCTGCTTTTTCCATAACGCCGGGCTTGTGAGCTGCAACGGGAACGATGACCACCTGATAAGGTGCGATGGCAGGAGGCAGGATCAGGCCTTCGTCGTCGCCGTGGGTCATAATGATAGCACCTACCAGACGGGTAGAAACGCCCCAGCTGGTCTGGAACGGATATTGCAGGGTATTATCTCGACCTGCGAATTGTACCCCAAATGCACGGGAGAACCCATCGCCAAAATAGTGGCTGGTACCGCTCTGCAATGCTTTTCCGTCGTGCATCATTGCCTCGATGGTGTAAGTGGCTTCTGCGCCGGCAAATTTTTCTTTGTCGGTTTTCTTGCCTTTTACAACGGGGATCATCAGATATTTTTCGCAGAGATCTGCGTAGGTGTTCAACTGCTGCTCGGTTTCGGCGATTGCCTCCTCGGCAGTTTCGTGGATGGTGTGACCCTCCTGCCACCAAAATTCACGGCTGCGCAGGAAAGGACGGGTGGTTTTTTCCCAGCGCACAACGCTGCACCACTGGTTGTATTTCATGGGCAGGTCACGCCACGAATGCAGCACGTGTGCAAAATGGTCGCAGAACAAGGTTTCGCTGGTGGGACGTACACACAGGCGGTCTTCCAGTTTCTCCTCACCGCCATGGGTCACCCATGCTACCTCAGGTGCAAAGCCTTCTACGTGATCTTTTTCCTTTTGCAGCAAGCTTTCGGGAATGAACAACGGCATTGCTACGTTTTCGTGACCGGTCTTTTTGAACATATCGTCCAAAATACGGGTGATATTCTCCCAAATCGCATAGCCATACGGGCGCAAGATCACGCAGCCTTTCACGGTAGAATAATCCACCAGTTCTGCTTTCAGGCAGATGTCGGTGTACCATTGTGCAAAGTCTTGGTCGATGGGGGTGATCGCCTCCACCAATTTTTTCTTATCGCTCATCGAATAAATCCCTCCGTAAAGAAACAGCCCCCATTCCAATGGGGGCTGTGCAGATCGTTTGCTGTTGCTCAGCTGTTTTCCTCAACGTAACGTACAACGTCCCCAACGGTTTGCAGGTTTTCTACTTCTTCGTCGGGAATCTCAACACCGAACTCATCTTCCAGACTCATGACCATATCAACAACATCCAAGCTGTCTGCCTCGAAATCATTCATGATATTGCTATCCATGGTGATCTTGTCTTCCTCGATATCCAGCTGCTCAGCAAGCAAAGTGCGAATGCGCTCAAAAACGTCCATTAAAAACTACTCTCCTCTTGTGGATTGTTTAACTATAATTTTTATAACTGTTTTTGCACCGATTGTCAAGAGCATAGGGGAAAAAAGTTTTTAAATTCAGAAAATCCTCTATTTTGGGTTGTGAAGCGGTTTGCGATTCAGTATAATAAGTAAGAAAGTGTCGATTTATTTTTAACAAATACTACAATAGAGGGAGAGATTTATGAAGATCGAATTTACAAAAATGCAAGGCTGTGGAAACGACTATATTTATGTAGATTGTCGCAATGGGCTGTCGCAAGCGTTATTGGATGCAATCCCGTTTTTGTCCGACCGTCATTTTGGTGTTGGCGGTGATGGTGTCATCTGCATTTGCAGTTCCGAAAAAGGCGACGGCATGATGCGGATGTTCAACGCCGACGGCAGCGAGGGAAAAATGTGTGGCAACGGGGTGCGCTGTGTGGCACAGTGGCTGTACGAGCACGGCATTGAAAAGGATGTTTTGCAGGTGGAAACCTTGGCAGGGGTCAAGACCATGCAGCGTCCGGCTGCAAACCAGTGGAAAGTGGATATGGAGGCAGCAAATCTTTCGCCTGCCAGCTTGCCGGCGGTTGGGTTTGTCGAGGGTGAAGTTTGTCAGCCTCTTTCGGTGCTGGATACCCAGTGGCAGGTCACTTTGGTCAGCATGGGCAATCCCCACTGTGTGGTAGAGGTCGAAGACACCAAAACTCTTGATCTGCCTTGCATCGGCAGGGCTTTCGAAACCCATCCTGCTTTTCCGGAAAGCGTAAACACCGAATTTATCCGTTATATCTCCCCTACCGAGTTGGAAATGCGTGTATGGGAACGTGGCAGCGGTGAAACACTTGCTTGCGGTACCGGTGCGTGTGCAGCAGTAGCTGCTTTTGTGGCACGTGGAAAATGCGAAAAAAACACCGACGTGACCGTGCATCTGCTGGGCGGTGATTTGGTCATTCGTGTTACCGATGAAACGGTATACATGACAGGCCCTGCTGTTTCGGTGTTTGAGGGAAATATTGAAGTT
>CALWZD010000115.1 GCA_944385945.1 uncultured Anaerofilum sp.
ATGATATTCAAAGAAAAACCTCCCATAAAAGGTAAACTTCGAAAAAATGCGTATGCCCTTCTTATACGGCTTTTAGCACAAAGACACAATATCTAAAATGCGGGAAAGCAAAAAAGAAAAAGGGTTCTGTTTTTGGTTAAGGTGTGCTATACTGATACAGAATATGCGTCTGCATAGAAAAAATGATGAAGAAATGCAGGAAAGGAGTGTTTTTAGGGTGGATTTTATCGAGCTGCTAAAAGCATTGTTTTATGGAATCGTGGAGGGTATCACCGAATGGCTTCCGGTTTCCAGCACAGGGCATATGATCCTGTTTGAGGAGTTTGTGAAGTTTGAGCAAACCGACGAATTTATGTCGATGTTTCGTGTGGTCATCCAGTTGGGGGCGATTTTGGCGGTAGTGGTGCTGTTTTGGGATAAAATTTGGCCGTTCTGCGCCGATAAAAACCAGAACTATATCAAAAAAGATTCGTGGAAATTGTGGTTTCGTATTTTTGTAGCCACTTTGCCGGCGTTGGTTTTGGGGCTGTTGTTGGACGATTGGCTGGATGCACACTTCTACAATTTTATCACAGTGGCGGTGATGCTCATCGTTTACGGTGTGCTGTTCATCGTGGTGGAAAACGGACGCAAAGGCAAACCGTCCCGTATCGAAAGTCTTGCCCAGTTGACCTATCGAGATGCCTTCATCATTGGTCTGTGGCAGGTGCTTGCCATGATCCCCGGCACTAGTCGCTCGGGTGCTACTATCGTGGGCGGTCTGCTGTTGGGCGCAAGCCGTGCAGTGGCTGCCGAGTTCACCTTCTTCCTTGCCATTCCGGTTATGGCAGGTGCAAGCTTGCTGAAAGTGTTGAAGTTCGGGCCTGCGTTTAGCGGTGAAGAACTGGCAGTACTGCTGGTAGGCATGGTAGTTGCATTTGTGGTGTCGATGATTGCTATCCGTTTCTTGATGGGCTATGTCAAACGGCACGACTTCAAGGTGTTTGGCTGGTATCGCATCCTGCTTGGCGTGGTGCTGTTGGCGTATTACTTTTTGCTGAGAAGTCCCGCATAAAATTTTTTTATAGCGTCAAATCCCCTTGCCCTGTGCAGGGGGATTCTTCTATAATATAGAAAGTGCAAACATTTGTTTGTAGGAGGAAAGAAAAATGAGTACACCGGCAAAAGTCTATTTTACAAATTTTCAGGTGCGAAACGATGTAAGCGTTTTGACCAAACTGGAAAAACTGATTCGCAAAGCGGGCATTGAGCAGATCGACATGGAAAAGAAGATGGTCGCCATCAAGATCCATTTTGGCGAGCCGGGCAACTTGGCATTTTTGCGCCCCAACTATGCAAAGGTGGTTGCAGATGTTGTGAAAAGTCTGGGCGGAATGCCGTTTTTGACCGATTGCAATACCTTGTATGTTGGCAGACGTAAAAATGCGCTCGACCATATGGAGGCTGCTTACGAAAACGGATTTTCGCCTTTTTCTACCGGTTGCCATATCATCATCGGCGACGGCTTGAAAGGCACCGACGATGTAGAAGTACCGGTACAGGGCGGTGAGTATGTGCAGACCGCAAAAATCGGCAGAGCCATCATGGATGCCGATGTGTTTATCAGCCTCAACCATTTTAAAGGGCATGAGAGCACAGGGTTTGGCGGTGCGCTGAAAAATATCGGTATGGGCTGCGGAAGTCGCCGTGGAAAGATGGAGCAGCACAATTCGGGCAAGCCCTCTGTAATACAGAAGCTGTGCCGTGGCTGTGGGATGTGTGCCAAAAGCTGTGCGCACGGAGCCATCTGCTTCGACGAAAACAAAAAGGCATCTATCGACCACAGCAAATGTGTTGGTTGCGGTCGGTGCATCGGAGCCTGTAACTTCGACGCCGTTTATAACGCAAACACAGCAGCAAATGCCCAGTTGAACAAAAAGATGGCAGAGTATGCCAAAGCGGTCGTAGATGGCAGACCTCATTTCCATATCAGCTTGGTGATGGACGTTTCGCCTTATTGCGATTGCCATGGAGCAAACGATGTGCCTATCATTCCGGACGTTGGCATTTTCGCCAGCTTTGACCCCGTTGCCCTCGACCAAGCTTGTGCCGATGCTTGTCAGGCACAGCCGGTGATGGCGGGAAGTATGCTGGACACCAATATGAAGACCCCCGGCTTTGTTTCCAAAGGGGATATTTTCACCAATACCACCCCCGAAAGCGAGTGGGAAAGCTGCTTGCAACACGCCGAAAAGATCGGTTTGGGTGTGCGTGAGTACGAGGTGGAAGTGGTTCGCTGAACCGATACGATCATCACACAAAGGAAAAGAGTGAAACTATGAGCATCAATCAAGAATTATTTACTTTTATCCAGCAAAGTCCCACACCGTTCCATGCAGTGCAGGCGATTTGCGACCGTTTGGAACAGGATGGCTTTGAAAAGCTAAACGAAACGACCACATGGCAGTTGAAACCGCAGGGCAAGTATTACCTTACCCGCAATCGTTCGTCGGTCGTTGCGTTCCAGTTGCCACAGGGCGATTTCAACGGCTTTCTGCTCACCAGCAGCCACAGTGATTCCCCTACCTTTAAGGTGAAGAACGGTGCCGAGTTGGAGGCTGCCGGAATGTATACCATGCTGAACACCGAGGGCTACGGCGGAATGCTGTGTGCTACATGGCTGGATCGTCCGTTAGGCATCGCAGGGCGTGTTTTGGTGGAAACCGAAACAGGCGTCGAAACCCGTCTGGTGACCCTCGACCCGCTGCGTGTGGTCATTCCGAATTTGGCGATCCACATGGACCGTGAAGCAAACAGCGGAAAATCATATAAACTCCAAAGCGATATGCTGCCGTTGTTTGGCGATAAACAGGTAAAGGGCGATTTTGCAAAATTGGTGGCAAAAGCAGCCGACACGACCGAGGAAAAAGTATTGGGCAGCGAGTTGTATCTGTACAATCCGCAGCAGGGACAAACCGTAGGCGCAAACGATGAATATATCCTTTGTCCCCGTTTGGACGATTTGGAGTGTGCATTTGGCACCTTGCAGGGCTTTTTGCAGGCAACTCCCGCAAACAATGTGAACGTATACGCTGTGTTGGATAACGAGGAAGTAGGAAGTGCAACCAAACAGGGTGCCGATTCGAATTTTTTGGCTTCGGTGTTGGAGCGCATTTGCAGCTGTACCGGCAAAGACCGTCAGGGATATTTCGCAGCACTGGCAGGCAGTATGATGATCAGTGCCGACAATGCTCATGCGGTACATCCGGCATATCCCGGTAAAAGCGACCCTGTTACCAAGACCCAGATGAACGAGGGCGTAGTTGTCAAAAGCAATGCAGGGCAAAAGTATACCACCGATGCAGTGTCGGCAGCGATGCTGAAAAAAATCGCAGCAAAAGCAGAAGTAAAACTGCAATGGTTCGTAAACAACAGCGATGTGCGTGGTGGCAGTACGCTGGGCAATATCTCCAGTACACAGGTCGCAATCAATACGGTAGATGTCGGCTTGCCCCAACTGGCGATGCATTCCAGTTGCGAAACAGCCGGCAGCAAAGACTTGCAGCAGTTGGTCGAACTATGTAAGGCGTTTTATTCTTCTCCGATTACGAATACACAAGACGGTAACTGGAACCTATAATATAAAGTAAAGATAGGCAGCAGCAGGAAGATGTTGCTGCCTATTTTTTGCGCTGTGCGAAAAAAATAGAAAAAAGAACAAAAAAGTGTAAAAAAGGTGTTGACAAATGAGAAAGGAGTTGATATAATAACAAAGCTGCCTCGAGAGAGCAGCAAGCCACGGTCGAAAATGACCGAGCCTGAAAAAAATCAAGA
>CALWZD010000116.1 GCA_944385945.1 uncultured Anaerofilum sp.
ATCAGGTAAGACCCCTTGAAGACTACAAGGTTGATAGGCACAAAGTGTAAGCACCGTGAGGTGTTCAGCTAGAGTGTACTAATAGGTCGAGGGCTTGACCACAAATCTTGAGGTACTCTATTTGCCCGACGCAGTTGATATTCAGTTTTGAGGGTGCAAACCCTTGTAAAAAGAGAATAGCCGGTGCCGATGACGCCGAGGTTCCACCTGTTCCCATTCCGAACACAGTAGTTAAGCTCGGTCGTGCCGAAAATACTTGGCTGGAGACGGCCCGGGAAGATAGGTAGGTGCCGGCTTTCTCTTTTCATATAATCGGTGTTGATAACGCCAAGGTCCCACCTGTTCCCATTCCGAACACAGTAGTTAAGCTTGGTCGTGTTGAAAATACTTGGCTGGAAACGGCCTGGGAAGATAAATAAATGCCGATGCCATAACTCTCTCCGCAACAGCGGGGGGAGTTTTTGTTTTTTGGATAAAAGTTTTGTCCAACTTTTTCAAAAGTTGGGAAAAAAGAATTTTTCTCACAAATGTTTCATACTTATATTTTAGAACAGTGAGGAGGGTTCGCAAATGTTTTTTTGTATTGGAAAACACACATTATATCGAGCTGTAACAGGCTTCAGTCTTGTTTTGCTGGTGTGTGCTTTGCTTTTTGGGTTCAAAACACAATCAGATCATCCGCTTGCAGTAGCCGCTGCTAATTACGAATGGGGACTTTCCTTTCAACAGGAAAACGAGCCACCCGTCCCCAATTTGTCAGCAGAGAAACTTGCACCGTACAATGCGTACTACTACTATCCACAAACACAAGAAAAAACACTCTATCTGACCTTCGACTGTGGGTATGAAAACGGAAATATGCCTGCGATTTTGGACGCATTAAAAAAACATAATGCGCAAGGTGCTTTTTTTGTAGTAGGCACGTATATCGAGCAAAACCCAGAGCTAGTGAAACGTATGGCAGATGAAGGACATATCGTCGGCAATCATAGTTGGCATCATCCCAATATGACAACAAAGTCACAAACAGAATTTACAAAAGAACTTGCTGACGTGGAAGCAATCTACCAACAAATCGTAGGAAAAGAGATGCCCAAATTTTATCGTCCTCCCGAGGGAAAATTCAGCGATGAGAATCTTTCTTGGGCAAAAGAATTAGGATACCGCACCGTTTTTTGGAGTCTGGCATACGTCGATTGGAAAGTGGATGCCCAGCCCACCAAAGAAGAAGCATTTGCAAAAATCCTTCCCAGAACGCATGATGGTGCCATCGTTCTTTTACATTCCACGAGTTCTACCAATGCGCAAATTTTGGACGAACTACTTACCACATGGGAAGAACAAGGCTACCACTTTGGCAGCTTGTATGATCTGGGCAAATAACAGGAGGTATCTCCCATGAAGTTTTCCTTTCGTAAGCTATTTTTGGTATGTTTAGCCTGTGCGGTATGTGGTCAAATAGGATTTTTGCTTCAAAAGAAACTCTCTCAGCCGGTATTTACCAGTTATTCGCTACAAGAAACACCTCCGTATGTCGTTGCATTGGATGCCGGGCATGGTGGGTTTGATACCGGTGCAAACTATGCCTCGTTAAATGAAGTTGAAGTATGTGAAGAAACAGTGGACGCACTATTCAACTTGTTGGAAGAAAATGATGCATTTATTCCGGTGCGCACCCGAGAAAATGGAGAAGGTGCAAATATTTCGCAGCGAGTAGAACAGGCAGTAGAAGCACGTGCCAGTTTACTGGTAAGCATTCATATGAATCTTGACCCCTCTACCACGCAATCACATGGGTTTGAGTGCTTTCCGATACCACCAGGAAGAAAGTGGAACGAAAAATCTATGCAGTTTGCAGAATTGGTCGCACAGGGAATGGGACAAGCCGGTCATCGTTTGCGGGGAAGCAACGGAATTCGGTTTGCATATTACAGTGGCAAACAAAAGCTGATCGTTGATGCCGAAGATACCCGTGAACGTACTTT
The DNA here is from genome assembly GCA_944385945.1 of uncultured Anaerofilum sp. Lineage (GTDB taxonomy): Bacteria > Bacillota > Clostridia > Oscillospirales > Ruminococcaceae > Anaerofilum. Next base: position 1,986 of record CALWZD010000116.1, read on the forward strand.
AAAAAGCTTTGGTATTTTGGAACAGTCGATGTGTCCCACAGTCTTGATCGAACAGTGTTTTTTGAGCAATGAAAATGACCGAAAACAATGGGCGGACACACAAGGCTGCCAAAAAGCAGCAGAGATCTATTACAGTGCGATTTGTGCCTATTTTGATGTTTCAGAAACTCCACATCCAACTCCGGAACCGGTAAAAGAAGGATGGTAAGTGAAATGAAGTAAAATAGTTTTTATAAATAAACCGAGTTTTGATAAAAGAATAAAAATAAATTTGATATAATTAGAAAAAGTTAAAAAATTTGGAAAATCTATTGACTAATTCCTTGTTGATATATTATACTATTAGAAAATAATATTACTTTAGCAAGGGAGGTCATCTATGGAAACTCGTAATACCATCCAGAAACAGACGATTTTGATGGCAGTAAAAGAGCTGGCAAATCATCCCACTGCCGAGCAGGTATACGAAAAGGTAGTGGAAAAACTGCCCAATATCAGCCGTGCAACGGTTTACCGCAATCTGTCTTCTATGGCAGACCGTGGGCTGCTTCATCGCATTGGTGTTCCGGGTGGGGCAGATCATTACGACCACACTCTGGAAACCCACTACCATGTTTTGTGCACTGAATGTGGTGCATTGGAAGACATTTGGTTGCAGGAATCTCAGGCAGATCTGTTGAAGCTGGCGAACGAAAAGAGCAGCTTTTCGATACAGAATTACCAGCTGGTTTTTCACGGTATGTGTCCTTGCTGTAAAGCAAAAGCAGATGCGTTAAACCAGTTGCATTAAAATTTTTTTAGAAAGGATGTTGTGACTATGGAACTGAAAGGGAGCAAAACCGAACAAAATTTGTTGACTGCGTTTGCAGGCGAAAGCCAAGCCCGCAATAAGTACACCTACTATGCATCGGCAGCAAAGAAAGAGGGCTACAATCAGATTGCTGCAATCTTTGAAGAAACAGCAAACAATGAAAAAGAACACGCAAAAATCTGGTTTAAATTGTTGCACGATGGCAAAGTACCCGACACAATGACCAATCTGGCAGATGCAGCTGCCGGCGAGAACTATGAGTGGACCGATATGTATGCAGGCTTTGCAAAGACTGCACACGAGGAAGGCTTCGAGAAAATCGCTGCTTTGTTCGAGATGGTAGGCAAGATCGAAAAAGAACACGAAGAACGCTATCGCAAGCTGGCACAGTCTATTCAGGAAGGCACTGTTTTTGCACGTGAAACCGAGCAGGTATGGGTCTGCACAAACTGCGGTCATATCCACATCGGAAAAGATGCTCCGGAAGTATGCCCTGTATGCGCACATCCGCAGGGTTATTTTGTACTTCGTGCAGAGAACTACTAAGAAAAAACTGCTGTTTAAAAAGGGAAATGCAGGGCAAACGGAGAAGATCTGTTTGCCCTGTTGCTATAACAAAATCCCTCTTTTTAAGCGGCTTATCCAACAGGTGGCACATAGTTCTATTCGACTTCAAAGTTTGTTTTTTTGAAAAAACTCAAAAAAACTATTGACAAATGACAAAAATAGCGTTATAATAATCAAAGAAATGTGGCCCGTTGGTCAAGCGGTCAAGACGACGGCCTCTCACGCCGTAAACAGGAGTTCGATTCTCCTACGGGTCACCACATATGCACTTTTAGCTCAGTTGGTAGAGCAGCTGACTCTTAATCAGCGGGCCCCGGGTTCGAGTCCCTGAAAGTGCACCATCAAAAAGCAGGACGGATGTCCTGCTTTTTTTATTTTTATCTGATTCCCCAAAGCGATTATTAGTAAATCTATTTTTTACAGAAAAGGGCACAGCCTTTTAATAAGCTGTGCCCGTACCATTATTCGGTATAAATAGATGTGATGTCGAGATATTCTTCCAGACAAAGACCACTCTCGTATACGGCAGTGGCTGTTTCCACCCCTAAATAGCGAATATGCCATGGCTCGTATTGAAATCCTGTAATATCGCTTTTTCCGTCCGGATAGCGTACAATAAACCCGTATTCGTGCGCATGAAGCCCCACCCATTTTCCTTCGGCTGTGTCGGCGAAAGAATCGTCGATGGTATTTAGGTCGAAAGCAAGACCTGTTTGGTGCTCTGAATGTCCGGGACGTGCAGAATAGGTGTCGGCTTCTTGCTGTCCGTCACGGGCTACATAGTTGTTGTAGATTTTTGTTTGATATTCGTAGGAACGAAATGAGGAAGAAATATAAATGTTCAGCCCTTCCTGTGCGGCTGCCTGCTGCATTTTTTGGAAGGCTGCTTCTGCCGTTGCATCCACGCCGGGGGCGTAGGTTGCAGGCAAAGAATAGGTCTTGTTGGCAATCAAAATACCATTCACATAGGTGATACCGTCGATCACTTCAATGGTCGGCTCAGGCATTGGGGTGGGCGTTGGTTCAGGCGTTGCAGTGGGGCTTGGTGATAGAGTCGCCGCTGCGGTGGGAACCGATTCCGGCTGTTGCTCAACAGTGGTTTGTGAAGACGAGGGTGCAGCACACCCCGTAAGCAGACAACCAAGCGCAATAGAGCAGATGAAAAATTTTTTCAAAAAAACACTTCCTGTCTGAAATTTTAGTATTGATAAACCCGTACAAATAGTATACACATATTTGTGCTAAAATACAACCGTACGACCAATTTTTTCCAATTTGATTGCAACAAAACAAAAGCATTGTTATAATAAAGCTATGCTTTGAAGATGATGTTATCAACAGGAAAATGATACATAAGGAATAAGAGGAATTATGATGCAACAGTATGTTTATGCCATTCGAATGGCTTTTTTATTCTTTCCGTTTTTGGCTGCGCTGTTCAGCTTGCCGTTTTTGCTTGTGCAGTACCATCGGTACGGTGCCATCCCCATGATTCGTACAGCAGTAGTATATTCTTTTATGTTGTACCTGCTGTGCAGCTATTTTTTGGTCATTTTGCCTTTGCCGGACGTAGCTCAAGTAGCCAAACGAACCGACGCAAGTGTAAATTTGATTCCATACAAAATACAGCTTTCGTACTGGAAAGGGCTTGGATTCGATTTTTTTTCGTTGCAAGCGTGGAAGGCTTTCTACCGCTCCAAGGTTTGGCAAGAGCCGGTGCTGAACGTTTTGATGACCATTCCTTTCGGCGTTTATCTGCGATATTATTTTCGCCGACGTTGGTGGCAAACACTGCTGGCAGGATTGGCACTCAGCCTGTTTTTTGAACTTACACAGCTTTCGGCATTGTACGGCATCTATCCCCGCCCGTACCGAATGTTCGACACCACCGATCTGATCAATAACACAACAGGCACTTTGATCGGTTTTTGGCTTACGCCGCTGCTTGTATTTTTTCTGCCCACAAAACAGGCGCTGGAAGAAATCGCTTATAAACGAGGAGAAAAAATATCCGTATTTCGTCGCTGCATGGCATTTTTAGTGGATTGGGCAGTGATCGGTATCGTACTGGTTGCAAGCCTGTGGGGGGGAGCAACAACTTTATTTTGGCTGTGTGGCACGGTATATTTTGCTGTGGTACCCGTATTAAGTGGCGGATATACCATTGGCAGCTATCTGTGCAGTTTTCGTATCGTTCAGAACAACGGCAAAAAAGCCGGTTTCTGGCGGTGTGCAGTTCGTTCGATTGTTTTGTATTTCCCGTTTGCCACCATGACCTTTTTGTGGCTGTTGGAAATGAAGCTAAAAAGCAGAGTGCCAACTTCGGTTTTGAAACTGGTAGTGGGTGCAGGGAATGTCATGGAGTTCGTCAGCCTACTTTGTGCGATCGTTTTGTTGATGCAAAGTATAAGACGATTGTTCCAAAAAGAAAAGCGGTATTACCACGAAGTTATTTCAGGCACTCGCTTGATCAGTACCATTCAACCGAGAGATAGCGATAAAAAAGAAACTGTACCAGCCCCAACGGCTGAAGACTGGATAGCAAATGTAAAAATTGACGAATAAAAAACAGGCGGTCTTGCTCCCATGGGGCAAAATCGCCTGTTTTGTTTTAAAAAATTACGACGGGGAAATGTAATTCAAAGGATTAACACGAGTGCCGTTCAAGCGTGTTTCGAAATGCAGATGGTTGCCGGTAGATTGGCCGGTGCTGCCGACAGTACCAATAATGTCGCCAACGTTCACAACACTGCCTACACTTGCCATACGGGCGGTCATATGTGCGTAAATACTTACCAATCCATTGCCGTGGTCGACCATTACAACATTACCGTAACTTGCGCTGTAATAGCTGCTGTAAACCGTTCCGGATTTGAATACATGGATCGGTGTACCTGCAGGAGCAGGAATATCTACACCGCCGTGACCATTGCTCCAGATGCCGGGCCAAAGCTCACGGTCTTCGCCAAAATAGCTGGAAAGACGGGTATAACCGGGCAAGGGCCACATAACGGTTCCGTCACCGACTACCGAAGCACCGGGATTGCTGTTTGCAAGGCGGTCAAATTCCTCCTGCGCCTGTTTCCAGATGGCATAAGCAGCTTCGTATTCTGCCTTTGCAGCTTGTTCGTCAGCAACAGCGGCGTCTACTTTTGCATCTTGTTGTTGGATTTGCTGGGAAAGTGCGGCTTTGGTCACGTCCAGTTGAGATTTCTGCGATTCCATATTCAACTTTTGCGATTCCAAAGCGGTCTTGGCTGTTTCCAGTTCGGTTTTTTGAATCTCTAATTGTGCTTTGAGTTCTTCCAACTGCGCTTTTTCGGCTGCCATTTCGTCCAACACTTGGCGGTCGTATTTTGAGATTTCTTGCAGGTTATCGGAATAGGTCAAGAAACTCGAAATATCGGTAGCCGTCCCCAAAAGTGCAATGGTACCGCCGGAATGCATTACCTGCATTGCAGCAAGGCGTTCTTTAAAGTTTGCCCAACGCTGGTCGATCTCGGCTTGCTTTTGGTCGATCTCAAGCATTTTTTGGTCGATCTCGCTCTGCTTTGCAGCGATCTCGTTTTGTTTTTCTGCAATCTGTTGCTCTGTTTGAGAGATTTGGCTTACAATGCTGTTGATCTGACTGCGCAAAGCTGCCTCATCATTTTTCAGTTCTTGACTTACGGCTTGCTCTTTTTGAGCATTTTCTTTGGCTTGTGCCAGTTCTTGCTCTGCCTGTTGCTTGTTTTGTTCCGCTTGCTGAAGCTGATTTGCGAGGTCGGATGCCTCGTCGGCATACACAGTACAGGGGCTTGCTGCTGCTGCAATCGCACAGGCGACGGCTAAGCTAAGGCAAGCAGCCCGCAAACGCTTTCGGTGCTGCATATTCGAATATCCTCCTTATTTTGAAACACAAGATTTAACGGAAATAGAGATAAAATCTTGCAGCTCCTTTTTCATAAATTGATAAAACATTTTTCCACGTTTATTAAAATTATAGTATAGTGGATAAAAAACTGTCAACCAAAAATGAGTAAAATTCACATTTTCGATGGTGGAAAAATATGGGGTAGCGGTGTTTTTTAACAAAATTGTGTTTCTGCTTTCAAAAAATCAAAAAGAATCACAAACCAAACAGATTTTTCTTTCTGGGGGGCTGTGCCAGCATACACTCAGAGGGATCTTGTTTGCTGCAAAACAATTTTACCGGCGAGCCGATCGCCTGCTGCTCTTGCTCGGCAATGCGGTCATCCAGCTGGACTTGGTATTCTTTGCCTTCGATGGTGTAGGAAAGCACTGTTGCAAACACAGGGCGACCTTTGCGGTCGGCACCTTCAAGCGGAATATAATCGGTGACAGTTGCAGTTACCTCAAAACAGTGCTTGTCGACCAAAGCTTGCTGGCGTTTTTCGAAATATTTCGAGCCTAGCCAGCAGCCCAACGCCAACAAAAGCAAAAGAATGGTCGTTTGCCAATCCATTTATTTATCCTCCATATATTCGGGTAAAAAAGGGCGGTCTTTAAAATAATAGTTCGCATCTTCTTTGGTGATGGGGCGAATGACACGACAGGGGTTACCGGCAGCGACAACGCCCGAGGGAATATCCTTGGTCACGACGCTTCCCGAGCCGATGACGACATTGTTTCCGATCGTCACACCCGGATTGATGACTACATTTCCACCGATCCAAACATCGTCACCGATGGAAACATCAATGCCGTATTCGTAACCGGCTGCTCGCAAGGTCGGGTCGATCGGATGACCGGCGGTGTATATGGCAACGTTTGGGGCGAACATCACACGGTCGCCAATCGTCACTTTGCCTACGTCTAGTATTGTGCAGTTGTAGTTGCAGTAAAAATCCTCTCCCAATTCGATGTTGCAACCATAGTCGCAGCGAAAAGGAGGCTCGATATAAAAGTGGCTTTTCGTTTTTCCCAAAAGTTGACCGAACAGCAAACTGCGCTTTTCCAACTCCATCGGGGAAAGACTGTTGATTTCGAAACAAAGTTGCTGTGCTTTCAGGCGCATTTCGGGCAGACCATCTTTCGAAGCGATGTAGGGCAAATTTTTTTGCATACGTTCCAAATGGTTCATTCAAAAACCTCCAAAAAAGCGGCAGACAACCATGCTGCCTGCCGTGCAGTTATTAAGAATCGGACTTTGACTCAGACGAATCGGGATAAGGGATCTCGACGTAGTCATGTTCGCTCAATTCAAAGATGTTGCTTTTTTTCTGCTCGTTTTTCAGCAGTTTGATGGCAAGCAGACCGGCAACGACTCCGACTGCGATGGAAAGCAAACGGTGGACCATATAGCTTCCTCCTTATTCATCCAGTTTGAGTACAGCGGTAAATGCTTCGCTGGGAACCTGTACCGTGCCAAGCTGACGCATTTTCTTCTTACCTTCTTTTTGCTTTTCAAGCAGTTTTTTCTTTCGGGTAATGTCACCGCCATAACATTTTGCAAGCACATCTTTTCGCATTGCTTTTACGGTTTCACGGGCAATGACCTTTCCGCCGATTGCTGCCTGAATGGGAATTTCGAACATCTGACGGGGAATGTTCTCTTTTAGGCGTTCTGCCAAGCGACGACCTTTTGCGTAGGCTTTATCAGCGTGGACGATCATGGAAAGAGCATCCACCATATCGCCGTTCAAAAGAATATCCAGCTTTACCAGCTTAGACGGCTTGAAGCCTTTCATCTCATAATCATAGCTGGCGTAGCCACGGCTGCGAGATTTGATAGCATCGAAGAAGTCGTAGACAATTTCGCCCAGAGGCAGCTCGTAGTGCAGGTCGACACGGGTTTCGTCCATGTATTTCATGTCGATCATGGTTCCACGGCGATCCTGACACAGATCCATCAGGCTGCCTACATACTCGGTGGGGGTGTAGATGTGAGCGTCTACATACGGTTCTTCTGCACCGGAAATCGTGCCGGGGTCGGGGTAGTTGGTGGGATTTTCGATGGTCATTACTGTGCCGTCGGTAAGGGTGATCCGGTATTCTACACTGGGGGCGGTGGTGATGAGGTCTAAATCAAACTCTCGCTCCAATCGCTCGATGATGATTTCCAAATGCAGCAGACCCAAGAAGCCGCAACGGAATCCAAAGCCCAGTGCAATCGAAGTTTCGGGGTCGAAGCTGAGCGAAGCATCGTTCAGCTGCAATTTTTCCAGCGCATCTTTCAGGTCGGGATACCGTGCGCCGTCGGCAGGGTAGATGCCGCAGAACACCATCGGGGTCGCTTTGCGGTAGCCGGGCAAGGCTTCGGGGGTGGGGTTGGAAAGCAGAGTCACAGTGTCACCCACACGGGTATCACGCACGTTTTTGATGCTTGCGGTAAAGTATCCTACTTCACCGGCAGCCAGTTCGCCACAGGGCGAAAGTGCAGTGGCACCCATGTGACCTACCTCTACTACGTTGAACTCGGCACCGGTCGCCATCATTTTGACGGTATCACCGGCTTTTAAACGACCTTCGAATACACGAATGTAAACGATAACGCCTTTGTAGCTGTCGTAAACGCTGTCAAAGACGAGGGCTTTCAAGGGTGCGTTCTCATCGCCAACAGGGGCAGGAATATCTGTGATGACACGTTCCAAAACGTCGTCAATGCCGATGCCCATTTTTGCCGATACACGGGGGGCATCCAGACAGGGCAGACCGATGACGTCTTCCACCTCTTGTGCGATGCGGTCAGGCTCGGCAGAGGGCAGGTCGATCTTGTTCAGGATGGGTACGAGTTCCAGATCGTGTTCCAGTGCCATGTAAGTGTTTGCAAGTGTTTGTGCCTCAACGCCCTGACTTGCGTCAACTACCAGAACAGCACCCTCACAAGCGGCAAGGCTGCGGCTTACCTCGTAGCCAAAATCGACGTGACCGGGAGTGTCGATGAGATTGAACTCGTAGTCTTTGCCGGCTTTTGATTTATAGTTCAGAGTAACGGCACGGGCTTTGATGGTAATGCCACGCTCCCGTTCCAGTTCCATATCGTCCAACAGCTGATTTTCCATGCGACGCTCGTCTACGGCACGGGTCTGCTCCAAGATGCGGTCGGCTAAGGTCGATTTGCCGTGGTCGATATGTGCGATGATACAAAAATTGCGAATGTTATCTCTTGCCACAAAGGCACCTCCAGTAAGTAAAAGTAAAAAATCGGTCAGGAATCAGAATTGCGCACGTCATAGCCCATGCCGGAAAGCAGCGCAAGAGCGTTTTTGTGGTCGGCAGGGTCGGCAGCAGCGCAAAGGTCAGCCAGTACCGAGATCTTGCTGGTGAGCAACGCACTGTGCAGTAAGATCGCATTGCTTACCACACAGATATTGGTAACGATGCCACAGATAGCAACTTCGTCCGGTTCACCGTTGCAAAGCCCACGGATAAAATCGGGCAATGCAGCACAGCCAAAAGTAGGTTTGTTCAGAAAGTAAACGTTTTGTGGGGTGTCGATCTGATACTTGAGCAAGCTGCCGTACAGATTCCACCCATTGCTGCCTTCGATGCAATGCGGAACAGGCAAAAACGTCCCTTCACGAGTGTTTAGGTAATCCGCAGGGTGAGTATCACGGGTAAAAACGACTTTCCAACCTTGCTGCAAAGCGGTCTGTACCTGCTGTTCGATTTTGGGTTCCAATACACGGGCAGCTTCAAAACCGAGCGCACCGCTTACAAAGTCTACCTGATAGTCCACTACGACCAAAACCTTTTTCATCCTTGTTCCCTCCCAAACAATAAAGCATCTTTTCTCATTATACTGTATTTCTGTCGATGCAGTCAAAGCAAAAATCAAAGTTTTGCAGGGGAATAGGGATATTATTCCAGATAATTGGTGAAAAATGCGGGGGAATCGCCGTTGAGATACAAACGGGGAACACGGCGACTGATGCGGCACAGCAACTCGTAAGGAATGGTATCGCACAATGCAGCCGCTTGCTCTACGGTCTGCGCTCCACCTGCGCCAAACAGGATGGCTTCATCTCCTCGCTGTACCTGTGCGACCGCCGATACATCGACCAGCATTTGATCCATGCAGACACGCCCAATCACCGGACAAGCGATGCCGTGGATGGATACTACCCCACAGCCGGACAACTGACGGGGATAGCCGTCGGCATAGCCGGCAGCAAGGGTCGCAACAGTGGTGGGCTTTTGGGCGGTAAAAATACGCCCATAGCTTACACTTTGCCCCACAGAAAGTTGTTTGACCTGTGTTACTACGGTGCGGAAAGAAAGCACCGGCTGCAAGCCGTCCAAGCGGGTCTGGTCAGAGGGCTGATGCCCATACAGAATGATGCCCGGACGGATCCAGTTCATACGCCAATCGGGATGCATAAAGCTGGCAGCAGAGTTGCAGCAGTGCAAGGTGGGAAAGGTAAAACCTTCTTTGCGCAACGCTTCCAAAGCAAGGAGAAACAGTTGATGCTGTGTGGCAGTATATGCACGGTCTTGCGGTAAAGTAGAGTCGGCAACCGCAAAGTGGATGAATGCGCCCTCAAAATGCAGGTTAGGCAGACGCAGACAGGGAACTGCTTCGACAAGAAAGGCAGGAACATCTTCTTCACTTCGAACGCAAAAACCGAGCCGCCCCATACCGGTATCTATTTTCAGGTGGCAAGCGAGAGAAACCGGCTGCTCGAGCGCAGACAAAGCGTCTTGCAATGCAAATGCATATTCCTGCGAATAAACAGTTTGAATCAGGTCGTTTTCCAGCAGCGATCTCACCTGCGAGGGCTGCGTATGCCCCAAGATCAAAATGGGGGCTTTTACACCAGCACGGCGCAGACGCTGTGCCTCGGCAAGGCAGGAAACAGCAAATGCAGCGGCTCCCTCTTGCTCCAATGTTTGGGCAATGACGGTATCACCATGCCCGTATGCGTCCGCTTTTACGACAGCGCAGATGTTGCCACCGTTTACTTGTTTGATCTGCTGAAAATTGTGTCGTAAAGCACATAGATCAATCTGCGCCCAACAATGTTTTTCCATCTGCATTCAGCGTTCCCCCTTTTTTCGATGGCTGCCCGCACTCACCGGTGCCCAGCCGTCGATGCCGCTTTTTTGCAGCGCACCCAGCATTTTTTGGCGGAAAGCGGGGTCTTCTTTGGCCTTTTCGTATACAAAGTTTTTGGTATCCTGTCGAACGGTCACACCGTCGGCAGGGCAAAGGCTTTTCACGATGGGAAGTCCAGCCCGACGCACAGCCCGCACGACTTCCGATTCGGTAGCAAGCAGCATGGGGCGGATCATGGTGAGTTGTTTGCGAGAAAGATAGGTGACCGGTGAAAAACAGCCGATGCGACCTTCCCGAAACAGGTTCATATAAAAGGTTTCGATGGCATCGTCCAAATGATGTCCTAACGCTACCTTGTTGCACCCCAGCTCCAAAGCGGTATCGTGCAAAAGTCCCCGTCGCATTTTGGCACATAAAGCGCAGGGATTCTGTTCGGCACGTTCGTCGAATACGATCCTGCCAATATTGCTGCGCTTGATCACATAGGGAATATCGTGTGCAGCAAACAGTGCTTCCAGCTGCGAGTAGTCGGTTTGTACCCCACCAAAACAAGGGTCCAGAGTGACAGCGGTGATTTGAAAGGGCTGTTCGAAGTAGTTGCGCAGATTCGCTAGCCCGATGGTCAGTGCTACACTGTCTTTTCCACCCGATACCCCGATGCAGATGTGGTCGTTTGCTGAGATCATATCGTATTGCTGTAATGCTTTTCGCATCAAGCCTTCCAGTCGTTGCATAGTATCCTCCGGTCTGTTTTCGCTCAGGCAAGTAAACGGCGAAAACAGGCAAATTATATTGAACGATAGCACCTTACACCCAGCAAGACGCTATTCATATTATTATAGCATTATTTAAATAGAGAAAAAAGACGAATCGGAAAAAAAGAAAAAGATTTTTCCGCATAGCGGCTTGAAGGAATGTTTTTTTGACACAATAGTAGAAAAATACCGTCAAAATTTTACACAAAACAAAAAATGCGTTATGAGAAAACGAGAGAAAACAGAAGCATAAAAGAGAAAACGAGAGATTAATAATTGTAAATTAAAAAAATCAAAAAAAGGTGTTGACTTTACACCGCAAGATGGATATAATCTTATATGCACCCTCGGCATAAGAGGGGATGAGAATGATTTGAGCCGTACATAATGCGACTTTATGACGGCATACCAAAATTTTTTAGGAGGAACATCCATGAGCACTACTCTGGCTAAAAATGGCGAAATTGAGCGCAAATGGTACCTGATCGACGCTGCTGGCAAGCCCCTGGGCCGTGTTGCAGCACAGGCAGCCGTTCTGCTGCGTGGCAAGCACAAAGTTACCTACACTCCCAATGTGGATTGCGGTGACCATGTTGTTATCATCAACTGCGACAAAGCAGTTTTGACCGGTAAGAAACTGGTTCAGAAAGTTCACTACCACCACTCCGGTTGGGTTGGCGGCATGAAGGCTGTGAACTACAAGACCTTGATGGCAAACAACTCTGACAAGGCTATGACTTTGGCTGTTAAGGGTATGCTGCCCGGCAACAGCCTGGGCGCAAACGCTTTGACCCGTCTGCGTGTTTACAAGGGTGCAGAGCACAAGAATGCAGCTCAGAAGCCCGAGACCTACACACTGTAATAGGAGGCAAGGAAGATTATGTACGAGACAAAACCCTATTTCTACGGCACTGGTCGCCGCAAAAATTCTGTTGCCCGTGTTCGTGTGTACAACGGCACTGGTAAGATCACCATCAACGATCGTGACATCGACGATTACTTCGGTCTGGATACCCTGAAACTGATCGTTCGTCAGCCTCTGAACGTTGCTGAAGTAGAAGGCAAATTCGACATCGTTGTTCGTGTTGCTGGCGGCGGTGTTTCCGGTCAGGCTGGTGCGATCCGTCACGGTCTGTCCCGTGCTTTGCTGCAGTACGACGAGAACCTGCGTTCTGCACTGAAGAAAGCAGGCTTCCTGACTCGTGATCCTCGCATGAAGGAACGTAAGAAATACGGCTTGAAGGCTGCACGTCGTGCACCCCAGTTCAGCAAGCGCTAATCTCACTTACCCAAGAGATAATTTTCACTGCTTCTCAGTACGTCTTTGGACGCTGTTTTGCAGAAAATTGGATGGTTTTGGAGTTGTGAGAGTTCCTCAGAAGTGTTCCGTTTTACTCCGTAAGGAGCAAGCAAGGAGCACACAAGGAACAA
>CALWZD010000117.1 GCA_944385945.1 uncultured Anaerofilum sp.
CTGTTGGTAATATTTCTGCGCAAAATCATGCGGATCGCCCAATTTCCGCAAGCCTTCGTACTGTATGCCTTTCACAAGGTTACTGCCCTTTACGTCGAGCCGTGCAATCAGCCGAATTTTTTTCATCTGCTCATCATCTCCCTTGCGGTGCACCAAAACCGCACAAGCTTTCTCCCTCGAACGGTGTATGACGCAGACTCCATTTTCCATTCTCATACTGCCACAGATGCGGCGAACGGAAACGGTCTGCCAGATGCATGAAATATTCCAGATCCATTTTAGGCTGTTCAAAGCAATCTCTTGCTTTGCCAAACTGAACTGCATCTACCGACAGGTAATCGAAAATCTCCTGTGCAAAACGCATCGGAAATTCTCCATCGTATTTCTTGCAGAGTGCCACACCTTCTTCTCTTGTGATCTCGTTGTTTCGAATCTCCTGCGCAGCGTCATAGGTGCATCTGCCGATACCGTATTTGATGTAGGTGGTATAGTAGAAAAAGTCGTCAATTTTATCGTCGATCGAATTATATTTCGAATATGTGCCTACTGTACGTTCCGGGCTTGGAACGAATCCGCCATGTTCGACACTGTAATAATATGCCCCCTGCGGATGCCATTTTTCATAGTACCCCATATAATGCACCTGGATATTATTTTTCTCTAAATCGCTTGTTTCGCAGGGCAGATAAATGGACAGATCCGCTTTGTCGATGCCAAAGTCCTCCTCCAACTGACGCAACGACACGCCGCCCAGATAGATGTGGTCGAAATCGTTGGTGGCAAAAAAGTGCTGGTCACGCAAAGCCGAGTCGTTGTCGGCAATGGGGTTGCCAAATTCCGCTTCGTTTTCGCCGTAAAATACCAGCGGTATTCCAAATTTTGCTGCCATTTTGGGTGCTAACTGCTTTTGCCCTAAAATAAATGGTTGGAACGGGTGGAACAGATTTTCGGTGGCAAGCCTTGTCAAAAGTCGATGTGTCAAACCGTTTGGGGTGCAGAGATAATTGTCGAATCCGGCATGGATCCATGCCTCAAAGTTTTTCCAGCCCCACGGTGTGTAGATATGCGGTGCCCATGTTACCGTCAGCGGATGCATTCCGTATTTATATTTTAACAAATGCGCTGCATAAAAGCTGTCCTTTCCGCCACTGCCCGGCACCAGACAGTCGTAACTTCCGTCGGTCTTGCGGTAGCGGTCGCACAGCTCTCGCAACTGTTCTTCCCGCTGCTTCCAGTCGATCTTCCCCTCCTTGTTGTGGCAAGCATGACAGGCGTCACACACACCGTCCGCCTGTATCACCATCGTCTTTTTCTTGCTTTCAATGGTATGTTCAAATTCATAACAACTGTTCGGCTTTTGATTGCTCATCACACACTCTTTACAAAACTGAACCTGTTTCGGTAGACCGAAAAAGGCGTTGCGTTTTTCCGGAACGATCTGTGGTGCATATTGAGAATAGTCGATGTCAACATATCTGGGAAGTTTGTTCATGGTCAGTCCCTCTTTTCTTGCGTCGATATTGTAAAACAAAAACAGGCAACGACACCTGTGCCCATCACATGGGAACACAGACGCCATTGCCTGTATCTGTTTTTTGTATATCACCGATCATTTTATCGGCTTGTCTTATTATAGTCGCTTTCTGTTCGTTCGTCAAGCTATATTAGACACGAATCACGGCGACAGGTGTGTTAAAAAGTGTGTACTTTGCAAAACGAAAGCCCGTAAAACACGCAGTTTTACGGGCTTTTTTGTGGAGCAGATGATGGGAATCGAACCCACACAGCCAGCTTGGGAAGCTGGAGTTCTACCACTAAACTACATCTGCATTTTTGAATGCCTTTTTATTATAGCTTTGCTTTTTCAAAAAGTCAAGCCCAATCCCACACTTTTATACGTATATTTTTGCGCAATTTTGCATATTGATGAGCAAGAAAGAACCATTCGCCCAACACAAAAAAAACGGTGTATTCCGCCTTTGGGAGGCATTTCATGCAACGACGGCATTTGAGCAAGCCCACCCGTCATTTTTCAAAATTCAAACGCTGGGGCATCCTTTTTTGTATTATTTCCCTTTTACTTTTCATCTGGCTGGATCATCAGCTTCGCCCCGTTATCTCTACCATGGCTGCAGCACAATGCAAAGTGGCTGCAACACTGGCGATCAATGAAGCCATCGAAAATGAATTGTACGAAAACGCAGAACTATATGAACAGCTGTACCAGATTCGCTACGCTCCCGATGGAAGCATCAGTGCCGTGTGGGCTGACGTAGCGGCCGTCAACACTGCAAAGTCCAGTCTGACGGCAGCTGTTTTGGAAAAGCTGCACCATATCGAACAGGAGGAGATTTCGATTCCTCTGGGTACTTTATTGGGCTGGCAGTTGCTTGCCGGACGTGGACCTTCCATTTCGTTACGGGCAGTTCCCAGTGGCTTTGCAAGTACCGAGTTCAAAACCAAACTGCAAAGCGAAGGAATCAACCAAACGATGTTGATGGGTTATATCACACTCGATTTGGAGATCAACGCCATCCTGCCCGGTTTTTCTTCCACCCAACAAGTTCAGGACGAAGTATGCATCAACCAGACGCTCGTGATTGGCGAAATTCCCGAAGTATATGCGCAACTTGCAGCGGGAAGTTAAAGTACTTGTTTGTTTCGGTTAGGATTTTGAATCGCTTTTCACACTCTCCTGCTTGTATTTTCCGTACTTTTCCTGTAAACTATAAACTAGAGTGTCGTATGTACGATCATTTCGTATCGTTGCTTTTACCGGACTAGCCAAGAGGTTCGACCAACGGAAGGAGAAAAGAATGGAACAGAAATTGGTTTCTTCGTTCAAAGAAGATATTCGCTTGTTTGAACAAAAAATTCACGCCTTTGAGGCTGGAGAAATCGACAAAAAGGCTTACAAAGGCTTTTCGGGTGGGTTCGGAAGTTATTCTCAGCGCACCACCGGCAATATGCTCCGCTTGCGTTTAGCAGGTGGCTGTATCGACCATGACAAACTGAAATTTATTGCCGACATGGTAGAGGAATATCAGGTCGACCGTCTGAAACTGACCACCTGTCAGACGGTACAGTTCCACAACCTCAACTCGGACGCAACTGTGGCGATCATGGAAAAGGCGATCGACCACGGTATCATCACCCGTGGCGGTGGTGGTGATTTCCCCCGCAACGTTATGGTAAGCCCGCTTGCCGGTGTGGAAAAAGAGGAAGTGTTCGACGTTCGCCCGTGGGCAAACGCAACCGCCGAATATTTGCTGGGGCGTGTAACCACATTGAAAATGCCTCGTAAATTGAAAGTCGCCTACTCCTCCACCCCTGAAAATTCTACCCATGCCACTTTCCGTGATTTGGGCTTTATTGCACAGGCTGACGGTACTTTTCGTGTCTGCTGTGCCGGTGGCTTAGGCCCTAACCCCAAAATGGGTGTATGTGTTGCCGAACACGCAGCTGCCGAAGACGTTCTGCACTATGTTGATGCTATGATCCGTGTGTTTACCACTCACGGAAACTACGAAAATCGTGCCAAAGCCCGTACCCGTTATCTTCAGGAGAGCCTTGGCGTGGACGGATTGAAAGAAGCATTCAACAAGGCACTGACAGAATCTTTTACTGCTGAAGATTTGAAGATCCATCCTACCGCTCCGACATTTACAAAAGAAGCTGACGGAACTATCGCAGATAAGCGTGTCATCGAGCAAAAGCAATCCGGCTTGTACGCTGTATCGTACCATCCTCTGGGGGCAAACTTGAACCCCTCCAAACCTCGTGAACTGTACGAACTGTTAAAGGATATGCCTTATACCGAGCTTCGTATCGGACCTGACGGCACCTTGTATATCGTTAATCTGACCGCAAAAGAGGCACAGGTAGTGCTGGATGCAACGAACGATGGAGCACAGAGCCTGTTTGAAACCAGTGTTTCCTGCATTGGTGCAACTATCTGTCAGCAGGGCGTTCGTGATTCGCAAGGGCTTTTGGCAGCAATGTTTGAAGCGGTTCGCAAGGAAAACTTTGCTGACGGCGTTCTTCCCAAAGTACACATTTCGGGCTGCCCGTCCAGCTGCGGAACCCATCAGGTAGGCACTTTGGGCTTTGTCGGCGGTGTGAAGATGATCGACAAGGTCGCACATCCTGCTTTCACTTTGATGGTCGGCGGTGAAGATGCACAGCATCAAGAAGCCTTTGGTACAGTTGCCGGTACTATGTTGGAAAAAGATATTCCTGCATTCATGGTCGCACTGGGCAAAGAGATCGCAGCAGCAAGCTCCACCTATGCAGAGTGGTTCCCTGCCCATAAAGCAGAGTTCGATGCCATTGTGACAAACTTTTTGGCAAAATAATATAACTTAATAAAGCCGCACCATAGCCGTTTATCAGACGAACTATGGTGCGGTTTTTCATTTCAAAAAGGTGCTTGTTCCTGTTCGGGCTGCTCCTGCTGGGAAGGATCGTACGGCGCAACATCTAAAATGGTCAGTGGACGTTCGATCTCGCTGCTGTCTATGGCTTCGAACTGCTCTTTCAGCCACTGCCAACCGTCCGATAATCCTTGTTCGGTAAGCGGAAAGGTAGTTTCGATTTTGTCTTTCGTCTTTTCGTAGCAATAAATACCGATCCAACAACTAAACAGCAACTCATCTTTTTGCGGGAAGATTCGATAATTAAAGTTTCCAATATTCCCTGAACTATGGTTTTTGACCTTATACCAATGAAATGGCATTGTAGCCGGTTCAAATTTCAGCATCGTTTCATTCCTCGTTAAAATTCAATCCCTTGTCGTGCCGGTACTCCTTTTTCATACGGGTGTTTGCGGCAACACATTTCTGTATAATAATCGGCAGCTTCCATCATCCACGGTGCAGGGTCACGTCCTGTAAGCAC
>CALWZD010000118.1 GCA_944385945.1 uncultured Anaerofilum sp.
TACAGGGCAGTCGGATTTTCACAGCGGTTTAGATCTGGCAGCAGCAGAGGGCACTCCCATCCATGCAGTATTGGAAGGTGTCGTTCTCCAAACCGGCAGCAGCGATTCCTATGGAAACTATGTAAAACTGCTGCACCAAGGAAATTTTGTTACTACATACAATCATATGCAGCAGATAACCGTTCAGCAGGGGCAAAAGGTACAGCAAGGAGAAAGCATCGGAACAGTAGGCAGTACCGGGGTTTCTACCGGTCCACATCTGCATCTCGAATTTCTGTTGAATGGTGTTTATGTTGACCCAGCCAAAGGACTTGGAATCCAATGATACAGCAGATTTTTCGTTCTCCCATTCCTGTGCTGGCAATATTGTGTATTGCATTGCTGGCTGATGGTACAGGGATTGTAAGGCTTAGTTTGGCTGCAAGTGTGGTACATGAACTGGGGCATTGTGCGGTGTATTTTTTACAGACCGGAAAACCTCCAAAACTTCAATTCGACTTATGCGGTATCGGTTTGAACGTTCAGCAACTTCGTCAAAGCAGGTTTCACCAGACACTTTTATTGCTGGCAGGCCCGGCTGCAAATTTGATGTTGTGTGCAGTGATATTTTTTTTGATCCAACAAAAAGCAACTTATGCACGGTATTTTTTTCTGGTAAGCAATTTGGTTTGTGCTTGTTATAACTTGCTTCCCATCGGGGTACTGGACGGCGCACGATTGCTGCAACTGTGGATTCCGCTAAGGTTTGAAAAATATGTTCGGTTACTCGAACAGATGATGGGATTCTTTCTCGTTGGATGGATGGCATATAGTCTATTAGGACAAATGCCGATTTGGGCGGCGGTTATCTTTTTTGCAGTGTTTGCCTTTTCTATTCTGCGCAGTATGGCGCAGCGATAAGCAGATGAGAGCATGGGGGATTTTGCTGCAAAGACAAAATCTTCCCACGCTTTTGTTGCAATTCAGGGCAAAATCCAGTAGAATAAAAAAAGAGTTGCTCACACACAAACAGAAACAGCATTGCTGTCGTTTTTTGTTTTTTGGTGTAAGAGCAGATTATTTTACCATTCCGGAGCAATATCCGGATAGGAGGAGCCTGAATGTTTAACGAAAATCTGAAAGCAGCCCTTGCTGCCGTGCAAAAGCCGGGCAGATATACCGGTGGAGAACCCGGCTGTGTTTACAAGGATAAGTCCGATTTGGACTTGCGCTTTGCATTTTGTTTCCCTGATACATACGAGGTGGGAATGTCCTTTTTGGGCATGAAGATTTTGTACGAGGAACTGAATAAAAATCCCCATTGGTGGTGCGAACGTGCATTTATGCCGTGGGTAGATATGAAAGCGGAGATGGAAAAACGAAACATTCCATTGTACTGTCTGGAAAGCAAGGACCCCCTTAGCGAGTTCGATATTGTCGGTTTCACGCTTCAATATGAACTTTCGTACACCAATATTTTGGCGATGCTGGATATGGCTGGCATTCCGCTTCGGGCAGCAGACCGTGACGATACGATGCCGTTAGTAGTTGCAGGTGGTCCTTGTGTTTGCAATGCCGAGCCTTTGGCACCTTTCTTTGATATGATGATGCTGGGCGAGGGAGAAGAACAACTGCCGGCTGTGTGCGAACTGACTGTACGTGCAAAGAAAGAGGGCTGGAGTAAGAAACAGCTTTTGCGGGCAATGGCAGACATTCCTGGCTGTTATATTCCCAGTTTGTATGAAGTAAACTACAATGAAGACGGCACAGTGAAAGAGATCCTTCCTTTGGACGGGGTTCCGGCTGTGGTGACGAAAGCTATTATCAAGGATATGAACAGTCAACCTCTGCCCACAAACTTTATCGTGCCTATGGTCGGTGCTGTACATGACCGTGCGCAAATTGAGGTTTTGCGTGGCTGTGTGCGTGGCTGTCGATTCTGTCAGGCAGGGTTCCTGTATCGTCCGATGCGTGAGAGAAAGGCGGAGATGCTCAACGAGGCAGCACGGGATCTGTGTGCCAATACCGGTTACGATGAGGTAAGTCTGACAAGCCTTTCCACGTCCGATCACAGCCAGTTGGAAACCCTTTTGGATGAGATGCTCGAGTGGACGCCTGAACAACACGTAAATATGGCTTTGCCGAGCTTGCGTATCGACAATTTTAGTGAAAGCTTGATTCAAAAAACCACCAAAGTACGAAAAAGTGGCTTGACATTTGCACCGGAGGCAGGCACACAGCGTCTGCGTGATGTAATCAATAAAAACGTAACATGGGAAGAAATCGAAAAAAGCTGTCGCACCGCATTCGAGGGTGGATATACCGGCGTAAAGCTTTACTTTATGATGGGACTTCCGACCGAAACGATGGAGGATATTGAAGGGATTGCTGAAACAGCGCAAAAAATCGTCGATTTGTATTACCAAAACCCCGACAAGCCCAAAGGACGTGGCGTACAGGTCACTATCAGCGTTTCCTGCTTTGTTCCCAAACCCCATACTCCTTTCCAGTTCTGTCCGCAAGATACGAAAGAAATGTTGGAAGAAAAGCAAAGGCATTTGGTGCGCAGCGTAAAAAGCAAAAAAATCACAGTTCGCTACCACGACAGCAAGACCAGCTTTTTGGAAGCTGTTTTTGCCAAAGGCGATCGACGTTTGGCGGATGCGCTGGAGGAAGCCTATCGCCGTGGGTGCTACTTCGATGGTTGGGACGACCAGTTCAAATATGATACTTGGCTGGAGGTGTTCCACGATCTGGGGGTAGATATGGCATTTTATGCCAACCGTCAAATCCCCACCGATGAAATTACTCCGTGGGATCATTTGCACTATGGGGTAACCAAGCGTTATCTGATTTCGGAATACGAAAAAGCACTCAGTGCAAAAACAACGCCCCCCTGCAATCGTCACTGTGCAGGATGCGGAGCAAATAAATTGTTGGGAGGTGCTTGCTTTGAATACGATCAGAGCGTGGTTCACCAAAACGGGTGAGGCTTCTTATATTTCGCATCTGGACTTGCAGCGTGTGATGGGACGTGCCATGCGTCGGGCGAAGCTGCCTGTCTGGTATTCAAAAGGATTCAATCCACATATCTACATGACGTTTGCTCTACCGCTTTCTTTGGGACAGGAGAGTTTGGTGGAAAGTGTGGATTTCCGCAGCGAGGAGGAAAATCTGGACTTTGAGGCGATGGCAAAAGCTCTTAGCGACGCACTTCCTCGTGGCATCGAAGTGAAAAAGATGTATTTCGCAGACACGGATGCAGCAAAAATCGCTTCGGCAAAGTATCAGGTGCGAATTGCTGGCGATTGGACTTCGGCAATGGAAAAATATAATGCTTTGCCCGAAGCGATCATAGAGAAAAAAACAAAGCGTGGCAGTAAACCGCTAAATTTGAAAGAGCAGATTCCGCAAATAGAAAGCTGGGTGCGTGATGGCGAAACCTGTTTTGCACTCACTTTGCCCGCAGGCAGCAGTGGATTGAACCTGAATCCCAGTTTGCTTTTGCAATATCTCGAGCAGCAGTATGGCTTGCCCGCAGCACAGGCGCATATTCTTCGTGTGGCGATTTATACCGAAGACGGCGGAAAATTTTTGGGTTAATGGAAAAAGTTTGATTTTTTTAGAAAAATCTATTGCATTTTAGATAACCCTATGATAGAATATATAGGCGTTAGTGTCCGCTGGCACCACCAGCGGGGTTAATGAAAACATTAAACGGATGGTCCTCTGCTGGCAGAATGTCAGGTATGAACATCTCATAAAAAATGGAGGATGAATAGAATGGACGCAATGAAGATCATTACCCAAGGCATGGTAAAAGAGAACCGCCCCGAGTTTAACGTAGGTGACACTGTACGTGTTTCTGTACGTATCAAGGAAGGCGAGCGTGAGCGTATCCAGGCTTTCGAGGGTACCGTTATTGCAAAGAAACACGGTGGCGTTGCTGAAACCTTTACCGTACGTCGTACTTCCTACGGTGTAGGTGTTGAGCGTGTATTCCCCGTAAACTCTCCCTTTGTTGAGAAGGTAGAAGTTGTACGTAAGGGTAAAGTTCGCCGTGCAAAACTGTTCTACCTGCGTAGCCGTACCGGTAAGGCTGCTAAAGTTAAAGAGCAGATCCGATAATCAAGGCGGAAAGGGGAGCAACTGTAATAGGTTGTTCCCCTATTTTTTTATTTCACCGCTTTATGAGCTATACCAATAAGGAGGAGTTGCAAATGGCAGAAGAATTTGTGAACCGAAGAAATATCCAATGGTTTCCCGGTCATATGATGAAAACCTTGCGGCTGATCGAAGCCGACATGAAAAACGTCGATGCAGTCCTACAACTTCTGGATGCACGTATCCCATATAGCAGCCTAAACCCCGAACTTCAGCGTCTGGTGAAAAATAAACCCCGACTGTATGTTTTGAATAAAGCTGACCTTGCCGACCCGACCATTACCCAAAAATGGACCAACTGGTTCAAAAAACAAGGAGCAGGCTGTGTATCTATCAGCAGTAAAACCAAAGGAGCAGCAGCGACTGTTCGTGCTCAAATCGAAAAGGAACTTGCAGACCTGATTGCTCGGCGTACAGAAAAAGGAACACAAGGTGCAGCGATTCGAGTCATGGTTTTGGGCATTCCCAATGTGGGTAAATCTACCTTTATCAACTGTTGGGCAGGAAGTGTAAAAGCAAAGGCTGCCGATCGTCCCGGTGTTACTCGAGGCAAACAGTGGATCAGTGTTTCGGGGTATGAGTTGCTGGATATGCCGGGCGTTTTATGGAAAAAATTCGACTCTCTGGAGATCGCCACAAACTTGGCGTTTATCGGCTCCATCAAAGACAATATTTTGGACATCGAAGAACTTGCAATGGGTCTGCTGTCGCAGGTGAAAACGATGTACCCCGAACGGTTGCTGGAGCGATATAAACTTTCGCCCGATGCACTGGAATTAGACGCATGGGATCTGCTGGAGGCGATTGGCAGAAAGCGTGGTATGCTTGTTTCGGGTGGTGAAGTAAACACCGAACGTGCCGCTATTATGGTGGTGGACGAATTCCGTGCAAGCAAATGGGGACGCATTTCTTTGGAGCAGCCTCCCATCGAAAACAACGAGGAAGCAAAAGATGAAACAGGAACTGTATGAGTTTGACCGCACTTTTGCTGCGCAGTATGGCGTAGTTTGTGGTGTGGACGAAGCCGGACGAGGGCCTTTGTGCGGACCGGTAGCGGTTGCAGCAGTGATTTTGGATGAAGAAAATCCCATCGAAGGGGTAAACGATTCCAAAAAGCTGAGCGAAAAAAAGCGAGATGCACTCTATGACCAGATCATGGAAAAAGCGGTCGAAGTGAATGTTGTTCTGGTCGAACCGAATGTGATCGACGAGATGAATATTTTGCAGGCAACGATGTACGGTATGGCGCAAGCGATCGCAGGATTAAAACAACGACCCAATTTTGCTGTGATCGACGGCAACCGTTGTCCATCGACCGAAACCCCTTGTCAGGCAGTAGTCAAAGGCGATGCCACCAGTGCGTCTATCGCAGCAGCCTCGATCGTAGCAAAAGTGACCCGTGACCGCTATATGCAGCAGTTGGACAAAGAATATCCACAGTATCAACTGGCAAAGCACAAAGGGTATCCCACTAAGCTGCATTATGAACTGCTAGACGAATATGGGATTCAAGATTTTTACCGAAAAAGTTTTTTGAAAAAGCGTGGATATGTAAAATGATAAAATTTGGAAATGCTCCGCAAAACAAGGGCAAAAATGGCGAACGTGCAGCAGCCAACTGGTACAAAAAACGTGGCTTTCGCCTGATAAAGCAAAATTACCGCACTCGTTTGGGAGAGGTGGATTTGATTTTGCAAAAAAATGGCGAATGGCTTGTATTTGCCGAGGTCAAGACTCGCAGCGAAAACGGCTTAGGTCAACCATGCGAGGCGGTCGACCTGCGTAAACAAAAGAAAATTCTTGCCGCAGCACAGCAGTTTTTGCAATCTTACCCCGATACCGGCGAGCAGGTACGCTTTGATGTAATTGAAGTGGTTTTGGACAAGAAAGGAATGCATCGCTGTAACTGCATTGAAAATGCATTCGGGCTGCGTCGCTAAATGACAGTGTTGCAATAACACTAAATTGTGTTTGTTTGAAATACAGTTGCGCAAAAAACCGAAAACAAACAAAATTTTGTGTTCTTTTTTGGCAAACTGGCACTGTGATTTTTTCATAACTTATGGTATTATATCCCCATATACTTTTACAAGGGTGCATTTTGACGGAAAAAACCACGAAAATGCAAAAATAATAGAGGGGAAGATGGGGCTATGAAATTTACAAGTACACGCAATGCACAGCTTTCGGTTTCGGCTGCACAGGCGATTTTGCAAGGACTTTCGGCGGATGGAGGGCTGTTTGTTCCCACCGAGTTTCCCAAAGTGGATGTGGAAACGATGTGCAAGCTGGATTATTGTGCGCTTGCGGAGAACATTATTGGCAGTTTTCTCACCGACTATGACCCGACGTTTTTGAAAGAGGCGGTGGGGCAGGTTTATAGCACGGCGTTCGGCGACAAGGCTGGATATGTCCAGCCGGTGAATGCATCGCTCAGTTCGCTGGAACTATGGCATGGCCCTACCTGCGCATTCAAAGACTACGCATTGCAAATGATGCCTCGCCTGTTGGTGCAGGCACGAAAGATGCTGGGCAGCACCGATACCACTTTGATTTTGGTCGCTACTTCGGGCGATACCGGAAAAGCAGCACTGGAAGGCTACAAAAATCTGGAAGGCATTGAAATGCAGGTGTTTTATCCTACGGGTGGCACCAGTGAGATCCAGCGTCTGCAAATGGCAACGCAAGAAGGCAATAACGTCGCTGTTTATGCAGTGAAAGGAAACTTCGATGATGCGCAAAGCGGTTTGAAAAAAGTATTTGCAGATCGTGACATTGCACAGCAGTTGGCACAGAAAGGTGTTTCGCTTTCCAGTGCAAACTCGATCAACTGGGGGCGTCTGGTACCGCAGATCGTGTATTACTTCTATGCGTACGGTCAGTTGGTCAAACAGCAGCGCATTTCTTTGGGCGAAACAGTCGATTTCTGTGTTCCCACAGGCAATTTTGGCGATATTTTGGCTGGATGGTATGCAAAACAGATGGGTCTGCCGGTCAATCGGTTGATTTGTGCATCCAACAAAAATAATGTCCTTACCGAATTTTTGCGTACTGGTACCTACAATGCAAACCGTGAGTTTTTCAAAACCACATCGCCGTCGATGGATATTCTGATTTCTTCGAACCTCGAGAGATTGCTGTACCACGTCAGCGGAGGAGATTCGGCACTGGTGGTAGAATTGATGCAGCAGCTTGCACAAACGGGAAGTTATACCGTTCCCGAAAAAATGCTGACTGCTATCCAGCAGGATTTTGCAGCCGATTGCGCAGATGACCAACAGGCAGCACAGGAAATTCTGCTTCGTTGGCAGCAGGACAGTTATTTGTGCGACCCGCACACAGCGGTTGCGTTCCGTGCAGCAGATGCCTGCTCAAAAGCAAAGCAGTGCGTGGTGTTGTCCACAGCAAGCCCCTACAAATTCCCGGTAGCCGTGCTGGCAGCACTGGGAAAAGATGTGCCAATGAATGATTTTGATGCACTGCGAGCCCTTTCGGAAAGCACAGGCACCCAACCACCGGTGCAACTCAGTTCGCTGGAACATCGTCAAGAACGCTTTACAAAGATCATCGAGCGAACCCAGATCGCCGATGCAGCGTTGGGGAATATCCAAGCAGAGTGACCGTGACAGGTCAAGGGAATACGAAAGCCGAAACAGTACAGCGACTGTTTCGGCTTTTGCTTGCGATATTCTTTTGGAAAGAGCGAAACCAAATGCCCAGCGACAAAAAGCGTTATTGCTTTTTTAGAAAACGGCTGTAAAAATGTTGCCGCATCATATGGGCAGTGTTTTGCGCATTACCGCAGGGATCATTCCTCACAGAATGTGCTGCACA
>CALWZD010000119.1 GCA_944385945.1 uncultured Anaerofilum sp.
AAAATTGATACCCATAATTTTCGGCGATAATATTGGCAATCTGGGTCATAGCCACGTTCTGCTTGTCGTTATCTCTCGCCCCCAAAACTACACCAAAATGACAGTTTTTTGCGGTTTGCTCAAACGAATTGTTTTCCATATCTTGCCCAATATATCTTGGAATACCCAGTATACGAAAATTCTTTACATCTAGCCCTTGTTTTTTGGCTTCCAAAATAGTTGCTTCGTTCCATGCTAAGAAAAAATCAGCACTGCTACATTCCAGTTCTATCCCATTTTCACCAAGAACGCTACTTTTATCAGTTTTAGCTGCAAAAAAAGCATGTTGCAAAGTTGCTGTTTTTTTCCCCATTGACTTAAACAGCTGAACAAACGCCGCATCTGTAAACCATGCATCATAGTAAACAACCAATGCCTGAAAATGCGCTAAATCTAATTTTTCCAAAAATCTCCACTGATCTTCAAGCACAAAATAAAAAGGCAGCAATCTCCAAAACGACTGCTTTTTCCCCCATTGTTTACGATGCCATATCATAAACGAAGGAATGCTGAATATCCTTCTAAATGCACAGGATAACGAAAAATTTTTTAGCTTATTCTCTCTTTTTAATCCTTTTAAAATATTGGCATTCTCACAACAAGAAACAACATTTTCAAAATTTTTAATGTTATCAAAACGATAGTAATCAGCTGAATAGAAAAACAAAATGCCTTCCCGCTTATTATCCATTATTACATCGTAGCAATGTTCTTTCATAAGGATATTTTTTAGCAAACGGGACAATACTTGCTTTTTGCTGCTGTTTTG
Organism: uncultured Anaerofilum sp.; assembly: GCA_944385945.1. Lineage (GTDB taxonomy): Bacteria > Bacillota > Clostridia > Oscillospirales > Ruminococcaceae > Anaerofilum. The sequence continues at coordinate 809 of CALWZD010000119.1, forward strand.
TGCAATTTGTCGATGCAATTTAAATATAATTTTTGCATCTAACTTTGTCCAGTGTAATAACTTGTTTTGAGCATTCAATTTTTCAACACCTCAGCAAAATCATCCAGCAACATTTTCTGGAATTTTTTAATATTGTGGTTTTCCTTTCCACACTCCCACGCTTTTGTGCCATATTCTTCCAAAAGCTGTGGATTATCACAAATCTTGTGCAGATTTTCCAACAATTCTTCTTCTGTTGAGCAAACAATAGCAGCATCGTATTTTTTTAAGTGTGAAATGGATGCTTGCATTTCCAAACCATATGCTAAAATAGGCTTTGCAACACCCATATAATCAACCAGTTTGGTAGAAAAACCATGATATGCCGAAAACCTGTTTGTCAAATCCGTCGGCTCAATGTGCACCAAAATATCTGCCTGCCGCTGTTTTTTTACAACTTCCACATAAGGAATTCTTCCGGCTGTTCTAATGCATCCTGGTATATTCAACGCCTTTTCCATTTTAGTAGTAAGCGGTGTTGGCGTATAAATGGTGAGTTCCATCTGCTGACCGTTTTGGTTAATCTGCTCGATTGCTTTTCCTATCTTTGCAAGAGATTTCCATCTTCCGTCTCCGATATTTCCGGCATAAAACAGCTGATAGGGCTTTTCTGGAGCTGCATAACTGGGCATTTCCAAAAAATCAAAGCCCTTTGTTAAAATGCGGCAATCCTTGTTGAAGATCCTATCATAGTCGTCCTTTTGTACCTGAGAAATTACGTATAAAATTTCACTTGCATCAACTACTTTTTTCACATATCTTCTAAAATTCAATCGGTCGATCCAAAACAGGGGCGACAAAGAAAACTTTTTCAACGTATAATTATCATCGGATATGTACCCTAGCATTGGAACATCCGCTATTTTTTTTACTGCCAACTGAACCCGATTCATATATACATTACCATAAATCGGAACAAAAATTATATCCGGCTGAAAATCATTTATAAATTTTTTAAAATTATCATTGTTCCATTTGCCCAATTTCCAAAGGAGCTCTCGTCCCCAATATAAAACCTTCCACCTTAACAGTTTTGCAAAACGAAGAAATTTTTTCTCCGAATCAGTTAGATTTTCTCCGGTTCCTGTAATATTTTCTATCTTTACCTGAGAACCAACTTTTTGATTGCGCTTTAATATACTCATCGCCAACTCTTTTTCTGTAGTTCGATAAGCATACTTTACTATGGTATCATTTACGACACCACTTGCATTGTACAAATTCGCAATTTCAATTTTTTCATCCAAACCTGAAAATATATTGGAATATGAATTTCCAAAAACATTATTGGTGTTCCAACCTTTTGCAGAAACTACCAGAACCTTGATTTTCTTCATTATTTTACCTTTTATTTTTCAAAATACTGCAATATTGTTTTCACTACACAAAACTTTTTATTCTAAAACTTTTCCCAAAAGCAGAGGAAAAACACTTTGTCTACACATAATTCACTACGAGCCATTAAGAATTTCAATTCGCAATGACATCCACAATTTTTATTGATATTTGTTTGCATCTAACTTGTTCTTATATTTTTCCAAGTAAAATTTTTGAAGCCATTCAGCGGTATTTCCAATATCAAAGCCAGAACGCAAAATTTCCTGATAAGTATCTCTCCTGTTGGATAAATCACAAGATAGCATACGACTCGCCCATACAGACGGAGAATTCGATAATGCCAAGCACTGCACCAATCCTGTTACATTCACTTCTGGTTGGATGGCATCGCTCGCAAACACAGGCAACCCGCTTGCCTGTGCTTCGATTGCAACGATACCAAGTCCCTCCCAAATACTTGGGAATAAAAAAACATCCATCGCCTGCAAATAATCTTGCACACAATCTGTTTCATCAATCAAAAGCACTGCCCCAGATAATCCTTTTTTTTCAATATAAGCGACGATTTGTGCCTTTAGTTCGCCTTTTCCGATATATAACAGCAAGCTGTTCTGTTTTTGTTTGCAGATCTGCTCAAAAACATCAATGATAAAAAAGGGATTTTTTTGACGAGTATGCCTGCCTATATGTCCCACCACAAATGTTTCGGGATCAATGCCTAGTTTTTTTCTCATATCAACCCGTTGGCTATGGTTGTATTTATACTTTTTAGAATCAATCCCATTGATCAAAACGCAGGAATTGTCGCACACTCTTTTTTTGTTTCCAAAACGATCTACAATCGCCTGCTTGGAACATCCAAAAAAGTAATCCGCCAAATCTCGAACCGGATGTACATAACAGCGGTATAAAAATTCTTTCAGATCTATTTTTGCATTTGTGTTATGACTATGTGCAATCGTATAGCATCCATGCTTTTTCGCTATTGCCAAATACATTGCGGCTGTGCTGCAAATATGCCCGTGAACAATTTTACACTCTGTATGCTCAGAAAAAAACTTCTCCCACCATGAACAATAGTCTGCATGATTTTTTATTACATATTTGGGATAATGATATATATTTCCACCCAACGCCAAAATTTCCTGGTCATAGGGTGCCTGGGTTGTAGAGCTGACTGCAAAATCGAATTGAACCTTTGAGCGATCTATCATGCGATATAAATTCATCAATAACGTTTCTGTTCCACCATAGTCCATACGTGTCAAAACGTGTAAAATGCGAATCGGCTTTTCCATCCGTCTTACACCACCTTCAAATTTTTCTAATAGCAATCTGGATCGCAAGCGGAAGATACGAAATCCACTTTTTGGCAAGTTCCTTCATATAAATTTTAGATGAAAGAGAATAACTTCGACTTGCCACTTTCAATTTTTTTGTATCTTTCAGCACTTTAAAGTATTGCTGGGTTTTCTCCTGACAAGAAGAAGGATAGTCTTCTACACTTTGGGCTTTGGCGATGTCATCAACAGTTTCTTTGTCAAGAATCGTTATCTTGCCTGATTCACTCAGCGTTTGCAAAATCGCATTTCCTTTTTCTGTCACTGCAACACAAGCCGAAACGCCTTCAAAATCGTTTTTGTACTTTTTCCCCCAATAATCTCCCAATCGAATATCTGCACTTGAAGTGCCTTTTCTCACTTGGCAATCGCTGCACGAGCGATGCAACCCCACATTGTCGAAGAAAACTTTATAAAAAGAATTTTGGGCACTTGGCAGCAGGTCTGTCTTTTGTCTATCGTCTTGTAATTCGATTGCAAAAAAATGCCACGGCATTTTTTTACTTCTAAAATCAACCCTTTTTAAGGTCTCAAATCCTCGCTCCTTTAAATAAGCGTTCCACGTTAAATAGGAAGGCACACCATGGCAAAACAAATCCACAAGCAACAATTCATTTTTCAGATTGCTTGTCTCAAAAAGACGTTTTACACCTAAAATCTGGCAAGGCACACCAAACACCATGATTTTTTGCTCCGGATGCTTTTTTGCAATATCCAGCAAGTCTATCATGGCTTCGTCCGACTTGCTTTGTAAATATTTCGACCCTCTGAACTCCTCAATTTCTTCAAAAGTACGTGCAACTTCCATTTTTGCCAAATTGGTTTGGTAATCGTACACTGTACCGGCTACCCAATACTGATTTTCAATGCCCCACTTTGCAATTTCATGTGCAATTCCGCCGGAAGTGCATCCCTGTATGCATTGTGCGTCTGAACTTTTTGCAGAAATAGCCGTTCCCTGAAAAATTGACCTACCCATTTGTTCAATGCTTATATATTTATAGCATACAGTTTGGCATTTTCCACAATCAACACATTTGGTGGAATCGACACTTGCTTCAAAAAAGCCGTCTTCGGTTTTAGAATAATCAATCGCATTTGTTGGGCAAATTGCTTTACAAGCGGCACATCCTGTGCAGGTAAATTGAGATGGTGCACCTACGTTCTTCACTTTCGGTTCTCCTCTTGAATCTGTTTTAAGGTTTCTTGAATATACTGCAAACCGGCTTTTTGCTTTTCTTTCCAAATACTGTTTACCGAATCGAAGTCCACTTTTTGCCGGAATATGTTTGTGAGATTTTCAGCACTGAATTTTTCGATTGCTCTGCTTTCCAAATGGAACTCTTTGATCAGTGCATTCAGTTTGTTGGTGTTGATATTACGCACCTTTATTACCATCGGGCAATTTGTAATAATCGAGAGTATCGTACCGTGAAAAGTATCTGTGATAATAGCTTGTGCATTTCTAATATATTCCACCCATTGCAGACAATCACAGGCAATGTTAATGTCACACCACTTGTGGTATGTTCCCGGTGACACAATCAACAGATCATTTTCTTTTGCATATTGCCGAATTGCTTGAACTTCTTCGGGGGAATTCATATTTTTGTCATATGCATACACCACAAGATATTTCTTTTTTATCGGCTTATACTTTACGTGCGTATTGGAAAAGTCGTACAGCAGTACCGGATCACATACAATTTCCGGCTGCTTTCCGGTCAAAGCCTTTACCGTATTGGCAGATTTTTCATCTCGAACTGCTACACGATACATCTGCTCCAAACCTGCACGAACCAAGGTATCCGCATGATATTTTTTCAGCAAATCAACATCTGTTTGACCGAAAGCAGCAGCATACGAGAATACATAATCAGTGTTTACACAATGACCGTACATCATCATATTTGCTCCACATTCAATGCTGAAAACTTCGTCACTGCCAACAACAGCACAATCAATGTCCGCCGTAGCATAATTGCACAATGAAAAATGATTTTTTCTGAATTCTTTATTGATAAGATATTTTTTGGTATTATGCCATGTTAAACGAATCCCTTTTTTTAACAAAAAATTTTTGAATATATACGGAATTGATTTTATGGAGATTTGATTTCTTTTTTCGGTTTCAGGATAAAAATCGAAATTTTTACGGTATGTCAAAGTGCATACTGTATTTCCCATCTCCTCCAGTTGATGGGTTAATGCATACATTTGTAATTGTGCGCCTTGGTTACTCACATCGTAGTGCGTTAAAATTCCTACTTTCATAGTTTCTCCTTTTACTCTATTACAGAAGATTTCTATAGATATTGCCCATTTTTTCAGATACAGCTACACGTGAATAGCCCTGCAAAATTGTTTGTTTCGCTTCAGCAGATATGCTTTGCATCATGGTCGGTTGTTTTTTTATCATCTTAATAATGCAGCTATATTCATCTGCTGTATTTTTTTCGGTAATATATCCATTCTTATTATTTTTTATCAAATCTTTATTTCCTCTTACACTGCCACAGATACAGGGCAAGCCAGCTGCCATTGCCTCCATCAAAGCAACAGGCATCCCCTCCCGTTTTGACGGGAAAAGAAACAGATCAGAACTTTTCAAAAGTTCGGCAATGTCCGTACGGAAACCAAGCAGCAGAATGCGACTGTGCATCTCATTTTCATCGATGACCTTTTGCAGATTACTTTTCAATTCGCCTTCTCCACAAATAATGTAATAGGAATTAGGAATGTTGGCTTGTATAAACGCATTGATCGTAGTGATATGATTTTTATTGTCATTCAACTCGCCCACCGAAATCATCACGAATGCATCTTCCGGAATGCCAAGCTCTTTGCGTTTTGCTGCACGGTCAACTTGCATGGATCGAATTTTTTCCACGTCTACCCCCACGCCGGGGATTTTGTAAGCTTTTCCTCGCAGCCTAAAAGTCTGCGCTGCCTGATAATCTTCTTCGTTGATGGTAATCAGTGCATCGGTATAGCGTGCAAAAAAACGTTCCGCTGTTTCATAAATCAGTTTATTTTGAATTGGACAACCTTTGTAAAAATGGAAACCGTGCGCTGTATACAATACAGGCTTTGTACCGGTAGCATTTGCCGCCAACCGAGCCAAAACCCCCGCCATCGGGGTATGACAATGAACGCCGACAAACTTTTCTGTGTTCATCAAGTTTTTCAGCTGCTTATATGCCTTGATATTTGCCGAAATATTATACGGAGAGCGAACAAAATCTACCTGGTGCAATATCACACCGGCGTTTTGAATGCGTTGTGGTGCATCTGCATACATATCTTCCTGTTTATAATTTGTAGCATAATGAACTTCATAGCCCATATCCTGCAAAATCTTCACGTTGTTCATTTCAAACTGAACTAGAAATCGGCTGTAATGTGCTACAATCAGAAATTTTTTCATCTTTTATTATTAATCCCTCTCATCTTAATCCTCACTGTTTGTTTTAACACATTACGGCAAAATCCCAACAGTCAAGCGTACCATTTTAACCTTTTTTATCCTGCAAAGGCGTAAGCAGACAGACAGCCAGACCGCAGTGCGGCTGGCTATCCGTGTACTGTAAAATTGTTTTGACTCCGATTAGGCTGTAAAAAACAGCATCATATTTTTTAACAAAATTTATCACACAATATATGGATCAATTTGTGAAACAGATTCATCCATATCTAGCCAAGCTCTCGCACAAGCCAAATCTAAACCGTCGTCAATATCAATGCTGGTTCGCTTGTCCAAAATATAACGGTAGGGGTTTGGTCCATGGAAATATTTCCACTCGATCATTTTTTCACGTGGAGCTAACAAAATTCCGTCGGTAACAAAATACAGTGGCGGCAACTGCTGCGAAGGAACATGTTTAATACCTAACTCATAATTCACAGGTCCGTTGTCGTCCCATAAGTAGCGTTTGAATTTTTCCATAGATACCAACGAATCATATCCATCATCCAACGCTTTAAAATACAAATCTACTGCCTCTTTATAATGCTTCGGGAATACTAAAGGTGCAGTGCAAGTTGCCCACAAAATATGCTCGCCTTCCACATTTTCGCAAACATGAGCAACTACTTCGCCAAAGGTTTTTGTTTTTTCATCACAAAATTCCGGCGCACGTTTATGTGTGATAACTCCCTGCGATTTTGCCATTGCCAACATCGTTTCGGAATCGGACGATACCACAATTCTCGTGATTTCCTGTACCTGCTTGAGCTGATTGATTTTGTTTATCAACAGATTTGTTCCAGCAAACGGAGCGATATTCTTATTTTTCAATCTTCGGCTTCCTTCACGAACGGGGATGATTGCTGTAATGCTCATGTTCAACACTCCTTTATTTTGCGGCAGAGGTCGACGACCCCTTTGTGTGCCGTTTTTCATCACGGCCTCGGTGCCGTGTTACACATCACCTGTAAATTTTTCTGCCCTTAGGTACTATTTCAATTATATAATGTTTGATAAAATATTGCAATGTTACACCATTTTTTTACTGCGTTTTATCTGTTTGTATAAATTTTCGAGTTCATTTTTCTTGTATCTTGCTTTTTCTGTCATAAATGGTATACAAAATTCCCCTTTTATGACTCTGCTTTTTACATTCCCCTTATTACTCTCAAAAAAACCGAAAGATGGGGATTTTTCTGGACTTTTGCTGTGTCAAGCACACCTCGTACCACTCGCAAAAGCCAGCTATTTCCTTGCCGAAATCACCTCTTTTCGCTGCTTTTTGGACTTTTTTCACTCACCGAAACTGTATACCAAAATTGTAAAAGCTTTGGCAGATTTTGGGGAATATGTGCTTTTACATCAAAATTATTTCCTCAAAAATCATAGAATGGTATACAGTTTCGGTGAGTCATTTTCTGCTTTTCAAATCCTAAATACGACCTTATTATGACACGGTGTCATAATATCTTCGCCTAGATTGCCCAAATATTGCCCAAAAAAGGGAATCTTGGTCACGATCCCCCCTTGTTATTTCTTCACTTTTTAAGCGGTGACAAAATCTTCGGCAGGCTGTATCATTGCCTGTCGCAACGCATGGCGCACCTTTTCTTTTTCGCCCGACCCATTGGTCGGCAGCCGCAGCAGTTTGATGCCACATTTTTCGAAGATACTGTCCTTTTTTCTATCCTGCTGTTTTTGCTTTTCGGTGCTATGGTATTCGACCCCATCCACTTCGATGGCAATCACCGGCGACTTATCCATCTTTCGGTAGACCAAAAAATCCACATGACTCCATCCACCGCAAATAAAGCGTCGCTCGGGTTCGGTCAGCAGGTCGGAATCCTCGTTCACCACGATCAAATCCATCAGTGGAACGTGTACCGCACAGGAACAATCGGAAAATTCTTCCTCTTTCAAAATCTCCTGAATCTGCGTATACATCAATTTTTCCGAAACATACTCCGAAACCAGAGTGCATTTTTTCAAAAACCGTTCCCGTTCGGCTTCGTACTGGTGATACAGCAAGTCGAACACGGAATACACCTTGCTTTGCACAACATTGCCCTCGCTGTATTGGATGTACCGCATCAAGTTGCCATAGTTAGTGGTTTCGTTGCGGGGATCTGCCGAAATGAGTACGGTCAGCGAACGCACCGCACGGGATACCGCTACATTTAACAACTGCGGTTCGTCAACAAACTTTCGGATACGATTATCCACCGAACTGATGATAATACGTCCTTTTTCTCTGCCTTGAAAGCTGTGTACCGTCGCAACTTCGAACTTTTGTCCCGTTTGCAGCCGAATGGTGTCGACCTGATCCCGATACGGTGCAATGATGCCGACATCCTCATACTCGCTTGGGTCGATGTTCGGCAACACCTCTTGTTGAATCACATCAATTTGTCGTTGGTTGACCCTGTCCCGTGCATGGTTGCCCGGCACGGTAACGTAAAGGTTCAGCACATCCTTTTCGCCGTGGTCTTCGGTCATAATGACCAGTTCGTTATTATAAAATTTCTGGTTGCAAAAATTGATGATTTTGGGATGACAGCGATAATGTTCTCTTAACAGCGTTTCGGGCGCAGTCGACCAAACCGCCAACGCCGACGAAATCAAGCTTTGGTCGGACATCCGATACGCTGCATCGCTCTCGCTGAGCATCTCGGCTTCGATCTGCTGATATTTTTCCTTTTCCCCTTGCTCTATTACGGGGGGAAGCTGCTTGCTATCGCCCACGATGACCACATTTTTTGCGCAAGACAGCGACAGCACCGCTGTGCGCAAATCTACCTGCGAAGACTCGTCCACGATGACATAATCGAACAAATCCCCGTTGTATTTGTTCAGCGTCCTGCAAATCGAATGGGTGGAACTGAGCACGATGGGATATTCTTTGATAAATTCGCCCCACGCCTTGCCCAACTCTTTGGCTGCGGAATCTGCATTTCCGCCTTGGTCTGCATCTTTAAAAAGCGTTCGCTTGGTTTGCCCACCGGCATATCGGTCGCTCAACTCGGCGTAAAGCAACTGCATCGACTGCTCGGAAAGCAACCGCATATTTTCGTCAAAATCGTAATGCTGCAACTGCCTTTTGATTTCTTCATTTTCTGTATTCAATTCTTTCTCCAACTTGGAGTAGAACCGATTTTTCAGGTAAGGAATCACGATATTGGGGCGATTGCGAAACAACTTGATGGAACGAGTGTCAAACTTCCACCACAAATAGAGATACTTGAAAATCCCCAACTGTTTTTGCTGTTCGATATGCCGCTCGTATTCCAACCAGACAGACAACACCTGCTGTGCGTTCAAATTCCGCAGTGGATCTAACGCTTCTATCTGCGCATCTCTATATGCCTCGTAATATTCTTGAAAATACGTTCTTTCGGGTGCCATCTCCATCTGCTGTTTTTTGTTTTGGGCAAGCCGTGTGCGCATCTCCAGCTTTTTTGTCAACTCGCCCAAACGGTCGCTGACCTGCTTTTCCAGCTGCCCTACCTGTTCCGCCGAACGCTGCCAACCACTCATGCAAGGATAACTGCCGTCCTGCTGCTGCAAAAAATTGGCAACGTTTTCTTTACGCCCCAACAATGCCGTAAGGAAAGAAAGCTGCTTTGTTTGCAACTTCTCCATAACGTTTTTCACTGCGCTGTTGTTGTTGGAAACCACTGCCACGGTTTTTCCGCACAAAACCAAATTCGCCAATATATTCAAAATCGTTTGCGTTTTTCCGGTTCCGGGAGGACCTTGTATGATGCTTACCTGTGAAGTGAGTGCAGATTCCACTGCCTTTTTCTGGCTTTCGTTCAGCCCAAACGGAAAAATCACCGTTCTGGACAACTCGTAATTTTTTGGCTGCGAAACCCCATTCAACAGGTATTGTTCCAGCACCGAGCCTTTCGGAATCGTTTCCAGCCTTTTATACTGATTCTCAATATAGTTGACGGTTTCCTGCTGCTTTTCTTTGCCGGACGGCGGAACAGCTGCCACTTTTTTGAAGTAGTCGAACAGCTCCGCCTGCCGTTTGTACACCATGCGCTTGCGCAAAATCTCGACTTCGTCTTTTGGGTAAATCTGCGAGATCTTCTCTTTTTCCCCTTGTGAAGAACCGTTTTCCCGACAAACCGATACCAGCCGTACATACTCGACAAAATCCAACACCGCTACTACATCCCATTGTACCTGCCCTTTCAGCAGAACGATCTCGTCCTTTTGCTCGTCGATCTGTATCCGCCCCTTGCACGGGTAAGTTTTTGCATTGTTGCAACCGTACCGATACGGCGTTTTTCCATTCTTGAACCACACACAACAATGCTGTTCTTGCCATTCAAAACGCTCTACCTGTTCTGTCTTATCCTCACCGTGTAGGATAACAATAAATTTTTCTATCTCCATCCCAGTTCCTCCATCCGTTTTTATAAAACTTCCTACCACCTAACCTTGTACACTATACCATATTTTGTATATTTTTTCCATAAATCCCCTTTTTTCTTGGCAACGGCTGCGATAACACCTTTCTTTGCCGAACAGGGGTGGGAAATTCGACGAATCTTCGTCAGAACTTCCCACCCCTGTTCGGTAGATAAAAGTTTTCGTCCACCTTTTTCAAAAGGTGGCGGATTCCAAAGGCAGAGCCTTTGGGGGCAAATGGCTAACCGTTTCTGTATACCTTTTTGCCTACTTTTTCACAAAAAACATCATACCATCAACTAAAAATGCAAACTTTTCACGCACATTTTAGACCGCAAAAAACCGCATTTTTTCATTGCTTCCTGCCAATGCGCCGCACCGTCTGCCGTGCCGTTGAAACCGCTTCGCCAGCCTGTACAAACAGATTCGCTGCCCCGTAATACCGCAGCGATACCTTTCCATACGGCACTCCGTTGCGATTTTTCAGCAAAACTAAATCTTCTCTGCGTGGGTCTTGCACCTTCTCCCGATCCATGTCAAAATCCGCTTCGTCCATCGCCGTCATCTGCAACGCCAACAGCACGTCTGCTGCATATTCTACCGCCCCAGACTCCTTGAACGCCTCCATCGACACCGCCTTCGTATAACCATCCCTGTTAAAACTGCTCGCCACGAATACCGGCGTTTCCAAATCCCGACTCAACGCCTTGAGCGTGACCACCGCACGGTCAACATTCTGCTTGTCGCTGCTGCGAGGGTCGGACGGCGCAAGAATCTGCAAATAATCCACTATCACCACCGGCGAACTGCCTCGGCGTTCCCGATGCTCCCGTGCCTTTGCTGCCACCGCCGTAGGAGTCAGCGACCCGTCCCCCGTAATGACAAACACCCTGTTGCCACACCGCCGATTATACGCCGTCAGCAACTGCTCTACCTGCGCTCGGGGACAGCCTCCCTGCAACAACTGCCGCACCGAAAGCCCACTCTGCTCACCTGCCATGCGACACAAACTTTTCGCCAACAATTCCCACCGCCCCATCTCGAGCGAAAAGAACAGCACATCTCTGCCCGCCGCTGCGATCTCGTCCGCCATCTGCAACAACAAAGTCGTTTTCCCTAAACTGCTGGGCGCACCCAGAACGTACAACCCCGCAAAAATCCCTCCGCCCAACAGCTTGTCCACCTCCGACAACCCACTGGACAGCACCGCCGACTCCTGACAGCGGTCGAGATACTCCAGAAACGCCCCAGACAAGGCTGCCATGCTCTCTTGCCCGTATTCTTCCTCTTGCTGTACCGACAGCGTCAAAACCTCTCTGCGAGCAAATTTGAGGGCTTGCTGAAGCTGCTGTGGAACTGCTACCCAAGCAGCATTTGCATCTTTATACCCCTCAGGCAAAGAAAGACCTACACAACACCCTCCATGCGCTGTCAACCATCGCTGCAACTGGTCGGACATCTGTTGCCCTGCTGTGTCGGCGTCCCCTGCCAAAATAAACGGCGGTAACGGCGTTGTCAAACCCTCTAATTCTTTTATCAACCGTCCGACACCGCTTGCCCCACACAACGCAATCGCCGGACAACCGCACAACTCCAAACTCACCGCATCCAAAACGCCCTCGCAAATCGCAATCGGTTCATTGCCTGCCTCATACAATCGGTCGATGCCCCATATCCCCATTTTACCGACACTGTTCCGATACCGTGGCTGTTCGGTGTCCTGCAAACTTCGACCGCACCAACTGACACAAACGCCCCTGTTCCAAATCGGGAAGATCGCCCGTCCCTCTAGGTGGAAAAATCCGTACTTCTCCACCGCATCTTTCGGAATCCCTCTCGCTGCAAACCATTCCATCAACTGCTGTGGACGATCGTTTTTTCGCTCTGCCACAAACTGGGTGAAATCCTTTTGTTCCGTCTTTTCCCAGTAGGTAGGAAGTTCTTTCCTCTCCTGCTTTCCTTGCAGCCCATATCGTTCTCTGATCCTCTGCAACTGTTTCGGAAATCCGTCCAATCCTTCTTCCATTCCGACAAGCTGAAAAATATCGTAGGTTGCCCCACAAGAAAAACAATGCACCGTATTCGTTTTGGCAAAGTAGCGCATACTGGGGTGTTTATCTTCATGCTGTGGGTTCAGACATCGAAAGCTCCTTTTTAAGGGATAACCCCGTTCTTGCAGCCAAAGGGGAAGCTTTTCCTTTAGCAGTTGCTTTTCAGATTCCTGCATCGTTTTCTCTCCTTACTGGGAAATCAGTTTTGCTGTGAGTTTCAGTATAGCAGATTTTTTTTATATGCCAAATTGCACTTAAATTTGGCTACAGTACATACAGTACATACAGTACATACAGGGATTTTTCGGTGTTCAAAAAACCGCAATTTTTACACGCTATATCGTTTTAAATTTCGCTTTTGAAAAAAATCTTTGGTATACACTTTCGGTGAGTAAGGTATACAGAATCGGTGAGCGAGGTATGCAGTTTCGGTTAGTGAGGTATACAAAAACGGTGAGCGAAAAGAGTACCGAGGGAGGGGGTGCCGTGCGTCGAGGGGTACTCCACGCATCAAGCGCACATTTGTGCGAAAAGATGCTTAGGAGCACACCCTCACCACACGGCGGATTGGTGGGTGGACACCTCATCCGTCATTGCTTACGCAATGCCACCTTCCCCTTGAGGGGAAGGCTTTGGAACAGCGATTTCTTTTTATCTTTGCAAACAGCTTTTCCCATTTGGCAAAGAGTAGCGGTTCGCTGCACCGAATCAGGGTGGAGGGAACCCGACGAGACTTCGTCGGCTTCCTCTGCCCTGTTCGGTAGGTGAAAGTTTTTGGCACACTTTTTTCAAAAAGTGTGAAAAGGGCTTGCGTTATAACTTTTTTTCCCTTATACTAAAACCAACAAAAAGTTATAACCTTTTTCACAACACAGGAGGCAGCCATGACACGAGTTGATTACGAAGCCATTCGGGCAAAACGCATCGAATTGGACATCACACAAAAAGACCTTTCCGAACGCAGCGGCGTGAACGTCAACATCATCAAACAGGTGGAAACCGGCCGCAGTAACACCGACGAGGAAAACCTGCGCTCTATCTGTCAGGTGTTGGAACTCGACCTCGACACCGTCTACCACAAAGACTTCCACGACACCAAAGTCGTCGCTGTCCTCAACAACAAAGGCGGCTGCGGAAAAACCAGTTTGTGCTGCGGTGTGGGCAGCGCACTTGCCGAACAGGGTTACCGTGTTTTGCTGGTCGATTCCGACGCTCAGCGTAACCTTTCCAGCAGCTTCGATATGCCCCGCACCCCGCAGCACTTCGGCAAAGCCGTGCTGCAAGAAGAAAGCCTGCTCGACTACATCCAGCCCACCAACTACGCAGGCATCGACATGATCGTTGCCGACGTCAGCATGGGTATGCTGGACATGAACATTTTTACCAAAGTCCACCGTGAAAACATCGTGCGCAGCATTTTGCAGCCCGTTGTCGATAAAGGCTGGTACGACTACATCCTTATCGACACCAACCCCAACCTTTCTCTGCTCAACTTCAACGTGGTGAATGCTTGCGACTACTGCATCATCCCCGTACAGCCGGCAGGATTCGACGTCGACGGTCTGGGAACGGTGGTCGAATTTATCCAAGGCGTGGCAAAGTACAATCCCAAGCTCAAAATCGCCGGCATCGTTATCAACCGCTACGACGCCCGCAGCCGTATCATCAGCGAAACGGCGGTCGGTCAGCTGCAAGAGTGCTACGGCGAGTTGCTGTTCGATACCAAAATCCAAGTCGACAGCAAGCTGCAAGCCAGCCAATGGGAAAACGTTCCTGTTTTGGCTTACACCAATAGCCGCATCACCAAAGAATACCGTGCGCTGAGCAAAGAGATCGTCAAACGCTGCGTATAAAGGAGGGCGAACACATGGCTTTGAAAGCAAAAAAATTGTCTGCACCGATGGGCGCAGCCTTGCTGCCCCAGTTGATGAGCGAAGTGGCTTTGCCTGCGCAAGACAGCGACCGTTTGCCCATTGATTCGCTCGTGGCTGCCGACAAAGAGTGGAACTTCTATGCACCGTTGCCCGACGACAAAATGCTGGAGCTGATCCAGAGCATCGAGGAAAACGGTCTGCTGCATCCCATCGTCGTATGGCAGCAGCCCAACCAGCCCCCGATGGTGTTAAGCGGTCACAACCGACTGGAAGCTTAC
>CALWZD010000120.1 GCA_944385945.1 uncultured Anaerofilum sp.
GTAGCTGGGGCTGCGGAAGCCACGTTTCAGCTTGGTGGATTTCTTGGTCAGGATGTGGCTGCGGAATGCGTGACCACGCTTTACCTTACCGCTTTTGGTCAGCTTAAAGCGCTTTTTTGCGCCGGAATGAGTTTTAATCTTAGGCATTTGAGTTTCCTCCTTAGTTTTTATTGGGGGCAGAGTTTAAAAACATAATCATGCTGCGACCTTCCAGTTTGGGCTGTTTTTCCACCACAGCCTCGGGCAGAGCCTCAGCAAACCGCTTGTGCACTTCCAGGCCAAGCTCGGTATGTGCCATCTCACGCCCACGGAATCGAATAGTCACCTTTACTTTGTCCCCGTGTTTCAGGAACTTTGCAGCATGGTTTACTTTGGTGTTGAAGTCGTTCGTGTCGATATTCAAGGACAGGCGGATCTCCTTAATGTCTACGACCTTCTGGTTTTTACGGGCTTCCTTGTCTTTCTTCTGCATTTCGAAACGGTACTTACCGTAATCCAGAATCTTGCAAACGGGGGGTACTGCCTGAGGAGCGATCTTCACCAGATCCAGATTTTGCTCCTCTGCTTTACGCAGAGCATCACGGCTGGTCATCACACCCAACTGACTACCGTCAGCGTCGATCACACGCACCTCTTTGTCACGAATCTCCTCGTTGATTTCCAATTCTTTCTTTCCGTTAGCGATCGGAACACACCTCCAAAATTATATTTGTAAACGAAAAATGCGACCACCCAACAAGGCAGCCGCATTGCGTATCAATCCACATCCGCCCAAAAGCGAATGAAGCAATCAATATCGACCCGAACCCTCTCGATGGGGTCACAAGGTGAGCGCGGCGACTTGCCAGATGCTGCTTTGTTTTACTTGAGTAAGTTTACCACACACACTCCCCGTTGTCAACACCTTTTTTCTTTATTTTCCGTATTTCTTTGGGGCAGGCTCTAAAAAGCCGGACTATGTGATACTTTTACTTCTTCCTTGCACGTACCAACAAAAAATCCGGTTTATGGATGCATTTTTCTGTCCATGGGTATGCTTTTCTCTGTGCTTCGGATGGGATCGGCTCCTGCATCGCTTCGATCTCGAACCCTGCTTGCACCAAAGCGTTTACAATCGTTGAAAAGGTTCGATGATATTTTACGACGTCTTGCACGATCCATTCTACGTGTCGTTCTCCTTCGTTTGCATAGCTGGTCAGATTGTAGTGCTGCACCTTTCCTTGCGGTGTTTTTGTCCAATAAATATCCCCTGTTTGTGCCGTCGTTAGTGGATGCTCTTGCGAAAAAACGAGCAATCCGTTTTCGCACAGCAGGGCATGGATATTGGCAAGCAGTTGGTCGAACGCTTCGATGTAGTGGAAAGCAAGTGAACTTACGACCAAATCGAACTGCCCTTGCATACGGTCTAAATCATTCATGCTCATATGTATGAACGAAACGTTTTCCCGAAGATTTTTCGCCCTTGCTGCATCAATCATTTTTTGGGAAAGATCGACACCCACTACACAGGACGCTCCGAGGTCGGAAAATTCGGCACAGTTTTCGCCGTAACCACACCCTAAATCCAAAACACGCTTTCCGCAAACATTCGGGCATAGCGAAAAAATCGCTGGTCGTTCCACTAAAGTATTCGCAGACGCTTGATTTTCACGCAATTTTTTGTAACCCTCAAAAAAAGTCGGGTCGTCGTATATATTTTGCTCTTTCATTATAAAAAATCCCTATCCCATCGTGTATTGTAAAAACAATCGCAAACAGCAAAAAACGGACAAAGAAAAATCGGCAAGCACATGAAATTGCTTGCCGATTTTTTGGAGCAGGTGAAGGGAGTCGAACCCTCGTCCTCAGCTTGGAAGGCTGATGTACTAGCCGTTGTACGACACCTGCACTTGACTGCGTTTTATATTATAGCAATCTTTTTGCAGTATGTCAATACCTTTTTTCACTATTTTATTTTTGTGCGTTTACGGCAGAACGATCGAAGAATACACCGTGATGGCATCCTGCACATGCAGCGGCTGCATATTGTCCAGAGTCACCATTGCCCCCGTTGTTACCAGCAGGAACTCCTCATCGCCTTTTTGCGCAAAGCTCGCAAGGCACAAACCGGCTTGATCTGTGAAGCCCGTTTTTCCGCCCTCTAAAGTAAAATCGGTTATCTGTTCCAGCAAGGGATTGGTAAGCGCCGAATGTTTCATCGCAACACCTGTTTCATGGGCTGCCAGTGGCTGCGTAGTATAGGTCGCTGTGGACATAATCTCTTTCAGCGTTGGATTCTGCACCGCTGCCTGTAAAAGCAACATTAGATCCTGTACGGTGGAATAGTGGTCTTCAGCATGAATCCCCCACACATTTGAAAAATGGGTGTTTTCCATTCCAAGTGCAGCTGCCTTTTCGTTCATCATCTGCACAAAGGCGTCTTCACTACCTGCACTTGCAATTGCCAGTGCTACCGCTGCATCGGCACCGGATGGCAGCATCGTACCATACAAAAGGTCTTGTATCGTGGGGCTTTCCCCTGCCCAAAAGCCAGCCATAGACGCATTTTCGTCAAACAATGGCTGATAAATCTCATACGGCATATCAAATGTCCGTGTCAAATCAGGCTGGTTTTCCAGTGCCACCAAAGCGGTCATAATTTTTGTAATAGAAGCCGGCCAAACCCGTTCGTTCAACTCGCCTTTGCTCCAAACGATACTCTTATCCTTTCCCCACACCAATAGCGCATGACCGCTTTGGAGCGCACCGGCGTCAAGCGAAACCGTAGGCGACGGTTCGGGAGTAGGTTCTGGAGTTGCAGTCGGGGTAGGCTGTGGTGTTGCAGTTGGGGAATTCATTACCAGTATTCCACTTACCTGTGTTTTCTCGAGAATGGGGCCGCTCCATTTCCACACCATAGCCGACAAAGCGACAACACAAATCGCTGTTACCGCCAATAGGGTGATACGACGGTTGCGCCTGCGTCTGCGCCTTTCTTTCAGCGATATTTTTCGATTGGGTCTTTTTTGCATTTTTTCTTTCCTTTCCGGTTTGATCTTTTTTATCTGTAAAGAATGTAACGGCTATCTCTCTACATGGCTGCATCTGTTGGCAATCTGCTTTACCCGCTATCCATTATTGTATAAAAAGCAAGCATTGTCAATGCAGCCGGCAAATTGACAGCTACTAATCGGGGTGGTATGATTTGAGTAACTCATAGATGAGGTGAAGACGATGCGATATTCATGGAAAACTGCTTGCATCACGATTTTGCTAAGCATCATTATGGCTGTCATCAGTTATTTTATCCTTCCGCCGCAAGTTGCGGTGCAGATTCGTTTTGATGGGTCTGTTTCCCGAACCCTCTCCCGTACAGTTGCCGTGCTCATCCCGGTTGCTTTATGCACATTGGGTTCGCTTTCCTATTTGGAAAGCAAAGAAGCATTCTACAAAAAAGCCGGCAGCTTACTGGTAGTGCTTTTGGGGTTGATTTTACCTGTATTCATTTGGTTTATCAACTGATCTTTGCTTTTTACGTGTAATATTCATGCATTAATATACGATTCGTACAACAGCAATCACAATTGAACAGCATAGTTGACAGAATCGCAAGCCAAAGTTGATGGTGCGCAACCAAAAAAGTTGTTACAATATTTGCAGAAGAAACACCCCAACAAACGAAAGAAAGAGGTGCGAAATATGATTTTTGCAGATAAAATTATTCAGTTACGAAAAAAGAACGGTTGGTCACAGGAAACTCTCGCCGAAAAATTGAATGTGAGCCGTCAAACTGTTTCCAAATGGGAAAGTGCGCAATCCGTCCCCGACTTTAACCGCATGATTCAGCTTTCCGAGTTGTTCGAAGTAAGCACCGACTATCTTTTAAAAGATTCCATCGAAGAATGCGAGCCTTGCCCCTCCTCTGATAACGATAACGAAAAACATCTACATAGCGTTTCACTCGAAACCGCCGGTCAATTTTTAAACAGTGCGTACCGCAGCGCACAGCAGATTGCCTTAGGGGTATTTCTATGCATCCTTTCCCCTATCCCTCTCATCATGCTTGCATCCCTTTACGAGCATCGAATCATTTCTCTTTCCGAACAACAAGCACTTGGCATCGGACTTTTGGTTCTCATTTTGATGATCTGTTCTGGCGTAGTGCTGTTTGTGCTGCAATATCTGCGGATGCATTCCTTTGAGTATCTGCAACACGAAGCGATCGAAACGGCGTACGGAGTGGACGGAATGGTAAAAGACCGCAGGGAAAAATATCGGGAACAATACAATCGCCTGCTCGTGTGTGGCATTGCGCTGTGTGTGCTTTCGGTCGTCCCTATCTTTTGTTCGATGATCCTTGGAAACGATGCATTTATGGAAATTTTTGCAGTGCCGCTTTTACTGCTAACAGTGGCGATCGGCGTTTTAATGATCGTACAAGCGGTATTGGTTTGGTCAAGTTTCGAAATCTTACTGGAAACCGGCGACTACACTCGCACAAACAAGCAAGAAGAAAAACGAAACGAAGCCTTTGCCGGTATCTATTGGAGTATTGTTGTAACGCTTTATCTGGGATATAGCTTTATCACTTTCAACTGGGATTCCAGCTGGATCATCTGGCCCATCGCTGGTGTGTTTTTCACCGTTGTATGTTCTGTACTAAAAGTTTTGCGTAGATAACCTGCGATTCGCACGAGTCTGTGTACTTTCACAGGCTCGTTTTCTTTTGTGACCTGCTCACAGATGGCATCGAATTTTTTTGATATAATCGTGGAACTATCACCGATTGGGGGATTTTTATGAAACGAAAAGCATTCATCCAAACCAAACAATGTGTTGCCTGTGGCTGCTGCATGAAAGTTTGCCCACGCAGTGCGATCACCATTCCAAACGGAGTATCTGCACAGGTCGATTTACAGCGTTGTGTCGGTTGCGGAAAATGTGCTGCTGCGTGTCCTGCATCCATTATCGAGCTTTCGGAGGTATCGAATGAAACGCAAACATTGGTATGATTATTTGTGGGTGATAAGCTCGCTGTATTTGATTTTAGGCTTTTTCAATATTTTGTTTGCATGGCTGGGGCTTTTATGCTTTTTTATTCCTCTGCTCATCTCTTTGTTCAGTGGCACCAAAGCATACTGCAATCGCTATTGTGGACGAGGACAGCTATTTGGCATTTTGGGTGAGAAATTGAAACTTTCACGCAATAAACCCATGCCCAACTGGTTAAAAAGCCACTGGTTCCGCTATGCTTTTTTGGCATTTTTTCTGGTGATGTTTGGGCAAATGCTTTATACGACATGGTTGGTTTTTTCGGGTGTGACCGATTTAAAGCAAGTGGTCACTCTGCTGTGGAGTTTTCGCCTGCCTTGGAGTTGGGCATACACAACACCCGTTGCGCCGTGGGTGGCACAGTTTGCATTTGGCTTTTACAGCGTGATGCTTACTTCCACGATTCTCGGGTTGATCCTGATGCTGTTGTATAAGCCTCGTGCATGGTGTGTTGTTTGCCCTATGGGCAGTATGACCCAGCTTGTATGCAAGGGAAAGTGCGCTATTAAAAATCAGAAGTAATCGTTCGACCAAATTTGCTGTGGCAAGCAGCAAGTTTGGTCTTTTTGTTACTTGTACATTGTATAACGTTTATGTTATCCTTGAAGCAAAGGAGGTGGTATGGTGCTTCACCGAAAAAATTCCTTTCTGCTTGTTCCCTTTCTACTGCTGGTTGTAGCTATCGGCATTTGGGGTTGGAAAAAGTATCAGCAGACCCATGTAAAAACGGAAATAGAAATCGTTCAGTATTATCCTGAATCCAACTCTGCACTGGCAGCAATTGTAGAAAACGGCGAGCTTTTTACCTTTTCTTTTCCGAACAACGACAAAGGGCTTGCCACCGGTGCTGATTTGACACAAACAGGCACTCTCCTTACGTTGACCGGCGGAGACTACTGGCTGCTTAGCTACCCAATGCAATATCCGTATGTAAGCGATGCCGAATACAACGGGAAACGGGAAGATTTTGTGGAAAAGTATTTCGATACGCTAGTACAGCAACATCAGCACTCCAGTCGTGAAGTGTTGCAAGAAGCCATTGATCAACTGCCCAACCTGAACGAGGGAGAAAAAGAAGGGCTTGCCTACCTTGTAATGTCCGAATTGCAAATTTGGTAAAAAACAAAACTTTAGCATTTTTATTAAACACGATTTTTTCGATTGATATAATAAAAGAACCGATTTTGTTTTGTACAAAATCGGTTCTTTTACTTTTTCTAACTTTGACAACGCTCCGACAATCCGCCGATGCAAAATTGCGGCTCAGTATTCTCACTGTTCCATTTTACATAGACCCAAAAATCCACTGCCAATTTTCGGCTTTGCGGAAATAGTGTAAGATTTGAAATCTCAAGAAATTCTTCATGGTTTTTCATCATCTGTTCCAGTTTTTGCACCACGATCTTCTTTTCGTTCTCATTCAAATCCTCTACCCAAATTTGTAAAAAGTCCTTTACAAAGTTACTGCCCAACGCAAACATATCCCGCAATTTATCCGACAAGTAATGCGTGTTGTTTTGCAGATCGCTTGCAAAAATATTGAGATTGGAATTTTTACTCATCAAAGCATGGAAATAGCTTTGTGCATGAAAATTAAAACGTTGTAAAAAATATTCTTCCCAGTCATGTGGCGAGATTGCATTTTTTTCCTGTTGTGCTTCCTGCTGAGCACGTGCCCGCATTTGGTAGTACTTCCGCTTTTCCTGATACATTCTTTGGTCAGCTTCGATAATCATGCCGTCGATGTCTTCGCCACACCGTTCACGCCACAAGCTTCCCAGTGCTACTTTAGCGAAACTAACTTCCATATTCCTGTACAATGTATCTATGCAAGCAAGCATCTCCTGCTGTTGGATCCCACTGCACAAAACGACGAACTCATCCCCGCCTACTCGAAAGATAGGATAATCCTTAAAGCTTTCGCAAAGCAGTCTATACGACTCCAACAAAAGTCGATCGCCTTCCAAATGCCCTTTCGTGTCGTTTGTCTTTTTCAATTCCATAACATCAGCGTAAATAACGCCAATGCTTCTATGCGGGTCGATGTCAGCCATTACTTGCTTCATTTTATGGCGATTTCCTGCACCGGTGAGCTGATCGTAATAGCTGATTTTTTCCAGTCGATGCACAAGGTTGCGACTGTTCATCATCGAAACCAAAAAGCTTGCCATAACCCCCAGCATGATCGAGATATTTTTCACCATATCAGCCGGTGGGTTATCCACACCATAAAATCCAATGATTTTTTTATTGTAAACGAGCGGACACACCACCAATGTGTGTATCCCCTGCGGTGCAAGCACATCGTACAGCAAAGGGTCCGAAACCTTTAAATGTTCCATGTCATCTACCATGACATTACGCCCTTTTTCAAAATCTCTGTACCACATACTTACTGCTTCCATCGGTACACATTTCAAATTATCAATTTCGGGGGTAATATTACTTACACACCATTCATAGGTGTTGCAAACATATCCCTCGTGCAAACTTTCAAAAATATATGCACGCTCGCCATGCAGGGTCTTACCCAAATACTCAACCAAGACTTCGATCGACTTTTCGGCATTATCCTGTGCCAAAGCAATTTTGAGTGCCTCGTTCACCAACAGTTCGTTGTTCACGAATTCCTGCAACATCTCCTCTTGGCGAACCTGTGTACTCATATCAATCGCAATCTCGATTCGATAGCGTTTGCCCTGACACTCTATGAGAGTATCTTTCAGCGAAAAGGGTTTGGACACTAGCGGATTATAATAGCTCCACTCGTAAAAATGACCAACTTTTAATTTTGAATTCGTACATATTGCGCAAGGAGTACTGCAACCCTGCAAAATCTGGTAACATTTTCCGCCACGAATCTGTTGGTTATCTGTAATTCCGAATGCTTCCCGTGCGCAGCGGTTCATATATATCAGTTCATATGTATCAACATCTGAAACATAAACAATCTCTTTCAAGTCCTCATACATATCCCATATATGTTCCAGCACTCAAAATTCCCCCTTCACCGCAGATGAATTTGCCACAAAATCGGCACGACCTTTTTGTTTTGGGAGTCGTGCCAAAAGGAAAATGGGTCACAAATAGGATCAGATCCATTTTTTGATTATTATACCATAAACACATGGTGTGAACGGTATAATTTGCTGTGTTTTTCGGTTGCCCTGAAAGGGCGAGAAAAAGAGCAATTAAACAGTGGCACAACAGCCACTTTGTGGCTATTATACCATATATTTCTTCTTTTGTCACACGCAAATAATGTTTTATAATCAAAATTTCTACTTTATTTATTTTTTATCATTTGGTATCACGATTTTGGTGTTTTTTCTCAATTTTTCGATATATCGCAATCCCCAACAAGCTTATAAGCAAGGTGACCGCAAAAACCAAAATGGCAAAGGGGTAATCCTGCGTTCCCAACGCTGCACCACCCACGGTACTGGTTACAACCGACGGCAACCGTGCCACAAAGCTGATGATGACCCAGTGAGAAAAGCGCATGGGGGTAAGCCCTACTGCCCATGTCATCACATCTTTCGGTGTACCGGGAATGAAAAACAGCAGAAAAGCAAACACTTCCAAACGGTGTTGATTCTTTAGCAGTGGAAGTGACTCGATCTGCTGCTGCGAAAAAAAGGGGCGAATCGCTTTCATTCCCAAAATTCGAACGAACCAAAACACGATACTGCTGCCCAGTGTGATACCGATCAAACAGAGCAACGTTCCTTCCACTGCACCGAATGCATAACCTGCTGCGATTTCCAATGGCTCACCGGGGATCAATGCAACCACCACCTGTATCGCTACCATACACACAAACCCCACCTGCGCCCAGATGCCTTTTTCTTCCACCCACGCACGAACCTGCTGCGGATTTCTAAAAAAGTCCAGCATAGGGGGAGCGATCAAAACCAGTGCTGCTACCGATAACAGACAAAATATCACCAAGGCTATGATGCTGTTGCGTTTGCTTTGCTTTTGCGGTTGATCTTGTTTCATTGCAACACTTCCTTTTTTATCGTGATGTATGTTTGTAATATTCGTAAAGTAATCGGGGTATTCTTTAATAAAAGCAATCAAGCGGATTTTGCACCTGATATTGTCAAAATCCCACCGGAAAACGAGGTGTTATTTTGTACCGTTCAAGCAAAACCATTCTGCAACTCATTCTTTTTATCACTTCATTTGTCGCCCTACTTCTGGGCATCCAATGGATCATGCCACTGGTGATGCCGTTTTTGGTAGGCTTCTCGATTGCTTTTTTCCTGCGTCCACTGGTGCGTTGGTTTCAGCAACACAGTCGAATGCATTCCGGAAAGTCATCGCTTTTTGTATTGATCCTGTTTTATAGCTGTGTGTTGGTAGCGATCGTGCTGCTTAGCTTGCAAACGATGCTGTTGATCCAACAATTTTTCACCCGCTTTCCCGACTTTTATGCACAAAACATCCACTTGGCACTGCTTCAAATGCGTGAAACTCTTAAAAGCTTCGCCCAAAACACACTCGGTATGAAAAGCGACCTGCTGGAAGGAACGTTTTCCTCCCTTACTACGCAGCTTCAGCAAGAAGTAGCAAACATTTCCAAAAGTGCTCTCAGCAAACTGGCACAATTTGCTGCCCGTCTTCCTGCATTTTTCATCAACTGTGGTGTCGCCATCCTATGTTCTATCTTTGTATCTTGGGATTATGACAAAATCGTTTGTTGGTTTTTACAGCGTTTTCCAAAACAGCATCAATTATTAATCGAAAAACTACGCCCGAAAATTTCAACATTAGTCGGAAAAAGCATAAAAGCATACGCTATCCTCACCGGCATCACCTTTGTGCAGCTGTTTTTAGGGTTCAGCCTGCTACGGGTAGAATCTGCATTCCAGTGGTCGCTTATCGTTGCTTTTGTCGACCTTTTACCGATACTGGGCTGTGGAAGTGTATTGATCCCATGGGGCGTTTTACAGCTGTTTCTTAAAAATTATTGGTTAGGCTGTGGGATTTTGCTGCTGTATGCTGTGATCGCATCGGTTCGGCAGATGATCGAACCTAAAATTCTGGGAAAGCAGTTGGGGCTGCACCCGCTTGCCATTCTGTTTCTCGCTTATGTAGGGGGCAAACTGTTTGGATTTAGCGGGTTGGTCATCACTCCTATTTTGGCAACGATTTTGCTGCAAAGCGGCATATTTTCATTTGCCGGGACAATTTCCTCCAACAAAAACCAACAAAAAAAATAGCAAAAGGCGGCTGGGTGCCAAAAAGCAACCTCAACCGCCTCGCATTTACTGTGCAAGTGCTTCTTTTAATGCCTTTGCAATCTGATCGGGGCAGGAAGTGGGTCTGCTTCCGCAAGTGATGCCCTCCAAACGAGCAATAGCATCCTCTGCCCGCATCCCTTTGACCAAAGACATAATTCCCTTCAGGTTGCCGTTACAGCCACCCACTACCTTCAAATCCTCAATTTCCTGATTTTCGTTCAAAGTCACTGTTGTGGAGATGGAACACACTCCACGGTTTTTGTACTCGTAAGTCATTGTGCCAAACTTCCTCTCGTCGTCGATACAAACATTCCAAGCGTTTACATTACTACATTTTCAATACGCAGCATCACTGTAAATGATATCATATTTCGACACTTTTTTCAACTAAATTCTTAAATCGTAACCGTTCCTTTACCGATTCGACCGCCTTGCCGTTCGTGTGCAAGCTGTTTGATACGCAACACCTGCCGGTCGTCGGTGGTGCATTGTCCCAAAGTCACCGGCTTTGAACTATGCATTCCGTGAAAATCGCTTCCGCCGGTCACAATTAATCCACGCTCCTGCGCCAAACGATACAACACAGGTTTATCTTCCGGCGTGTTGCGGGGATGTTCGATCTCCACCCCGTCAATATGTCCGCTGCAAGCCAATTCCGCAGCAAGTTCCATACTGTTGTAAACGCTTGGATGCGCCAAAACTGCAACGCCTTTGCTTTGATAAATGATGTCCAGCACAGTGTCTACCGACTCATACTGCGGATCGTGCAGAACTGTTCCCCCCGAACCGAACAGTTCCTTGTATAACTGCTTATAAATGCCATCTGTGTATCCCAATTCGTACAATACTCGAATCAAATGCGTTTTGTACAATACCCCCGAATCTTGTGCCAACCGCTGTACAAGCTGTGTATCAAACTGCGGATATAGCTTTTCTAATTCATGTAGGCTTTGGCTGCATTTCTCGTTTCGGCGTCTGCCCATTTCTTCACAAAATTGACGCAACGCATCGCTTTTTTCTGGATAATAGCACAGAAGATGCACTCGCCTGTTGCGCTGAAAATCAAAAGCAGTCAGTTCAGTGGCGGGGATAAGCTCAAGCGAATCCTGTGGCGTGTAAGCATATCCAAATTCCACTGCTTTCCATGAGTCATGGTCGGATACCGCAAGATAACTGAGTCTGCTTCGCTGTGCAATGCCCACCAGAGTTTGCGCCTGTAACGAACCATCCGAATAAGTTGTATGTGTATGCAAATCGCCTGCCATGTCGCACTTCCTTCTTTCCAAATATCCTTCTTGTTCCATTATAGCACAAGCATTCGTTTTTTTCTATTTTTGCGCCAAAAAGCGTCCTGTTTCGCTTTTACTTCCGTGCTATACTCAAACAAAAGCACCGATACACAACCGGCAGGAGGGGACGCACTATGACAGAAAAATCGACCACAGAGGAATATACACAGCAACTACTGCGCAAACAGCTGTTTGCCTGCCGGTTGTGTGCGATATTGTTGTTTCTTATTTTCATCGTTCTGGCATTTTATGGGTTTCAGGTATTTCGTGCAATCGCTTTGGTATGGCAGCAGTTTTCACAAGTATTACAGGCACTTGCGCAGATCGACATCGACCAGCTGAATCAAGCCATCGACCAAATCCAAAAGCAACTGCAAGCGTTGGATATGGACGAACTGAACCAAACCATCGAAACCATGAACGATGCAGCTAAAACCATGCAGCAATCAGGCGAAGCCATGAAAAAGTTTGCAGACGGTCTTGCCGGATTGTTTCAATAAAAACTGCCCTGCCCATTCGACGCTGTCTTTGCAGTTCCGAACAGACAGGGCAGTTTCTTTTTTGGGGGTCAGTCGATGACTTTTGCTTTTTCCCATTTATCCCCTTTGAATCTCCAAAGGAAAAATGCCGAACGCACGACCCAGTCGATCTCCATCGCAAGCCATGTGCCGAACAGCCCCATTTGCAGCCAACTACCCAGCACGTAGGAAAAACCGATGCGGAAGATCCACATGGAAAACAAAGCGACTACCATCGTGAACTTTGCATCACCGGCGGCACGTAACGCATTGGGAGTCGTAAAAGATGCGGGCCATATAATGGCACACAATACACAGTAGACCATCAAAATCTCCCAAGCCATCTCGCTCGCCTCTGGGCTTACGTTGTAAAAAGAGATGAGCGGTTTCGCAAAAATCGCCACTAGCAGATTGCTTGCGATCATAATGGCGTATGCCAGCCCCAAAAGTTTTTTGGTATACATCCGTGCCTGTGCGTGGTCGTGTGCGCCGACACACTGCCCCACCACCGTCACCAAGCCCAATCCAATTGCCGAACCGGGGATATTGCTGATCGAGCCGAGATTATTGCAAATCGCATTTGCAGCGATCGCAGCCGTGCCAAAACTGGAGATCAATCCTGCTACCATCAGCTTACCGACCTGAAACACACCATTTTCAATGCCGTTCGGAACACCTACCCGCAAAATACTGCGAATCAATTCGCCATCCGGTTTGAACCGCAGCACATTTTCCAAATAGATGGGATTTGTACGGTGTCGCAGCAAGATCAAAATAATGACCGCCGCAGTGATACGGCTTATCAAGGTAGCCGTACCTGCACCTGCTACACCCCATTGGAATCCGTAAATCAAAATTGCATTGCCACAAATATTGATGCAGTTTATTAGAAATGAAATGAGCATCGACACTTTACTGTTGCCCATACTGCGAAACAGTGCAGCTCCTGCATTATAGATCGCCAAAAACGGATAGGACAATGCCGACAACCAGAAATAGGTCATCGCATTTTGCATAACCGTTTCCTCGATGCTACCAAAACAAAGCCGCAGAATGGTGCGATTCCCAACCAACGCAAGAATCGCAATCAAACTTGCCATCAAAACACTGATCCAAATCAGTTGTTTTGCCGAAGCACGTGCTTTTTCCACGTCCCGTCGCCCTAAAAACTGGCTGGCGACAACAGCTCCGCCAGTGGCGAGGGCTGCAAATACCTGAATGAGCAAAACGTTGATGGCATCGACCAACGAAATGCCCGAAACAGCGGTTTCGCCTACCGTTGCAACCATCATGGTGTCCACCATACCGACCATTACCACCAAAAACTGCTCGATCATCAATGGTACCAACAGCCGTGTCAGGTCTTGCCGTGTAAACAGCACTCGCCTTTCCATTGTTTGCGCCTGCATATCATTCCCTCTTTCCTGTGCAAAGCAATTTTCTCACTTTTCCTATAATACGCTTTTACACAGCAAAGTGCAACGCATTTTCTTGCTTAAAATTTACCTGAACTTTTCGATTTTATGGTAGCATAGCACAACAAGGAAACAGCAGCGCATCCTGCCGCTGCCCAATGCAGGGTGTCTTGTGAAAGAAATTGTACAATCGTAGGAATCAACAGCAAACTGCCAGCCGTCATCCCAAGTGCAACCAGACCATAATTCGTTCCCGTCCATGCCAATCCAAACAAGTCGGTGCAAAAACTCGGCAGAAGTGCTGCGCTTCCCGAATAAAAAAAGCATAGCAAACAATAGCCTGTAAAAAACCACCATCCGCTTACGGTGCCAAACCACACCGACAATCCTGCAAGCGTCGCCATTACGATGGATGCTGCTTTTTTGCGCCCTACTTTATCGCTCAGTGTCGGAATGCTCAACCGTCCTGCTGCATTTGCCACAGCACCTGCCGCAACGATCCAAACTGCTGCCTGTTCAGGCAGTTCTCGCTGCTGTGCAAGCTCCACGATTTGGGGGCTAAACAGCAATACGCTCGGTGCAGCAAACGCAACCGCCAAAAACAAAAGCCGATAATTTACGGTCTTTATCATCTGCAACGGGGCAAGTCCTTCCTGCTGATGGGTCGGAGGGCAACGCATAAAAAAGCTACCACCGATACAGATAACAGCAATCAAAACAGACAAGGTAAAAAAGCTTCCTCGAATCCCCCATAACGGCTGTGTGACCTGTTTGAGCAAGGTCAGCACGATCCCCGACAAGCCAAACCCCAACCCTGCTACACCTGTCGCCAAGCCTTTGCGTTCGGGATTCGATTGCTGCATACAACTCATAACAGACGGGTACAAAAAAGCGCATCCCAACCCAGCCGGCAAACAAAATCCTAAATAGAACAGCCAGATATTTTCGTTTGGAACAAACCCAGCCGCCAAAAATCCCCCGGAAAGTAAGACAGAACCCAAAATACTTGCCCAAAAGGAACCTTTTTTATCCTGCAAATATCCGCCGATCACACAGCCGATACCAAACGCCGCTACCGTTACATTCAGCACAAACGATGCCTGCTGTTCGGCAAACGCATATTCCTCACACACTGCTTTGCGGAACACTCCCCACGCAGACGGTACCCCCGAAAACAGCATCATCGCCCAACCTGCAATGGCGACCCACGATCCCTTTTTTGACCCTTTCATATACAAAAATTCCTTTTCTTTTGCGGTAATTTCAAATCTTCATCAAAAATAGGATTGCCTCTTTTGCTTCAGGTATACAAAAAGGCAGTGCGTTCTGCTACAAACGCACTGCCTTACATCAATTTTTATTTTTCTTGCGGAACGTATTGGATGCACAGATCACGCAGCTGTTTCTGCTCGACCGTTTCAGGACAACCCGACATGATCTCGCTGGCGTTCTGTACTTTGGGGAATGCGATCACATCACGAATGGAATCACGTCCCAGCATCAGCATGATCATGCGGTCAAAGCCAAATGCCATACCGCCGTGAGGAGGCGCACCGTAGCGGTAAGCGTCCATCAGGAAGCCAAAGCTTTCCCGTGCGCTTTCCTCGGTGAAGCCCAATGCACGGAACATACGATCCTGCAAAACGGGGTCGTTGATACGAATGGAACCGCCACCCAATTCGCAACCGTTCAAAATCATGTCGTATGCTTTTGCACGACAAGCAGCCGGATCGCTTTCCACCTTGTCCAAATCCTCGTCTTTGGGCATAGTGAACGGATGGTGCTTTGCAACATAGCGTTGTTCTTCCTCGTCATACTCGAACAAGGGGAAATCGGTGACCCACAAGAAGTCGAATTTGCTGTTGTCGATCAATCCGTATTTTTTGCCGATCTCCAAGCGCAGTGCGCCCAATGCAGCAAATACCACATCATTTTTGCCGTCTGCAACTACCAACAAAACGTCGCCTGTTTCTGCATTTGCAGCGGTACGAAGGGCAGTTTTTTCTTCCTCGGTCAGGAATTTTTCAAAGCTAGAGGTTTCGCTCTCGGCGGTCAGACGAGTGTAAGCCAAACCTTTTGCACCATATGTTTTTACAACATCGGTCAATTTGTCAATGGTCTTTCGAGTGAGCTGTTCTGCCATGCCTTTGCAGTTGATCAACCGAACACTGCCACCATTCTCCAAAGCGCTCTTGAAAGGAGCAAACTCACTGGTACGCACGGCATCGCTTACATTTTGCAGTTCCAAGCCAAAGCGGGTATCCGGCTTATCGCTGCCAAAACGATCCATCGCCTCGCTGTACGGCATCCGACGGAACGGAGTTTGCACCTCCACGCCCAAAGCCTCACGGAATACGTGCTTTACTAAGCCTTCGTTCATGGTCATAACGTCGTCTTCGGTGACGAATGCCATTTCCATGTCGATCTGGGTAAATTCCGGCTGACGGTCTGCACGCAGATCTTCGTCACGGAAGCAGCGAGCAATCTGGAAATAGCGGTCGAAACCAGACAGCATCAAAATCTGCTTGTACAGCTGGGGGCTCTGCGGCAACGCATAGAAATGACCCGGCTGTACACGGCTGGGTACCAAATAGTCACGTGCGCCTTCCGGAGTCGATTTGATCAGCATCGGTGTTTCAATCTCGCAGAAGAAGTTATCACAATAATAATCACGCACCAGCTTCGCTACCTTGCTGCGCATGACCAGAGGCGAGTGCATATTGGGACGGCGAAGGTCGAGGTAACGATATTTCAGACGCAGTTCGTCTTTCACGTTGATCTCGTCACGAATCTCAAACGGAGTGGTTTCTGCTGTGCTGAGCAAGCGCAACTCGGTAACGAACAACTCTACATCACCGGTAGGGATCTTATCCGTTTTGGCTGCACGTTCACGCAAGGTGCCTTTTGCAATTACAACATATTCACTTTTCAGACTGCTTGCCTTTTCAAATACCTCTTTATCGGTAGAGTCATCAAAAACCAGCTGTAAAATACCACTGGTATCTCTCAAATCTGCAAATACGATACCGCCTTTATCACGGCATTTGGCAATGGAACCGGCAACGGTAATTTCGCTGCCTGCATCGGCGATGCGCAAACCGCCACAATAGTGGGTACGGCGCAAATTGCCCATTGTTTCCATTTGTAATCCCTCCTAAAAATACTCATATACTGAACATTATAACATATCCTAATCGTCATGCAAGTGCCTGAACGAAAAAAAGCTCTTTGCAGCAAAAAAACAGACGGACAGTTGCTGTTCGCCTGTTTTTCAAAAGATGTACTTTAAATGCTGTGGGTGGGGTTGACGATATTGCGCCACTCCAAATCGCCACGTTCCAATCCGTGGATAAGAACTTCGGCGGTCGCAATGTTGGTAGCCATCGGAATGTTGTGTACGTCACACAAACGAAGCAGATTCATCTCGTTTGGCTCGTGAGGTTTTGCTGTGATGGGGTCACGGAAAAACAGCAGCAGGTCGATCTCGTTGCAGGCAATACGTGCTGCGATCTGCTGGTCGCCGCCATGCGTACCGGACAAAAAACGCTGAATGGCTAGACCGGTCGCCTCGCTTACCAATTTACCGGTCGTGCCGGTCGCTACCAATGTATGCTGGCTGAGTACACGGCAATATGCAATGCAAAACTGCACCATCAATTCTTTTTTTGAGTCGTGTGCAATCAATGCAATATTCATTGTAAAACTCTCCTTTCCGAGTTCATTTTATCAAAACAAATTTATTGGATAAGTGAAACCCTAACAAAACAAAAGAGGAACTTCCTGCCCGCAGATTCTGGATGCAAGGTTTTCGAAGGCTTTCCATACTTCCGACTTCACCGGCAATGGCTGCTGTTGCACCAAACTGGAAAAAATTTGCCGACTTTCGCCGATCACTGCAATCAGCTGTGCAGCGACCGTGTCGATGCACCCATCCAGATCCAGCTTCGCACCCGTTTGGCGCACCCTGTTCAACACAAGCCGTACCTTCGTGTTACAGTTTTTTTCATAGATCCATTCCGTCATGGCACGTCCGGCACGCAGTGTCATTTGGTCTGGGGTAAGCACGAGCAATACCAGTTCACCGACCTCGCAGGCTTTCTGAAAACACGGGCAGATGCCGGTGGGCGTGTCGATCACGATAAAATCGAACTGTTCCAAAAGCTGCTGTATCTTTTGGGGCAATGCCTCCAACTCTAAAGCAGCGTACGCATAGGGAGCCGACATAATGAACAGGTTTTCGCACCAAGGGCTTTGCACCATCGCTTTATCCGATGCACAGCGACCCGAAAGCCAATCGGAAACATCGAAAACCGTCTGCTCCGACACCCCTGCAATGCAATCGACATTGCGCAACTGTTCGGCAAGCTCGATGACCAATACTTTCTTCCCTTTTTGCGCCAACGCTTGTGCCGCAAAAACCGCAACCGTGCTTTTACCGGTTCCGCCCTTACCCGACGCAACCACCAAAACTCTTGCCTGCATACTCCCCTCCTGCCGCCAAGCAGCGGCACCGCCTCTGCCTTCTACCATAGTAGGATATTCGGATGACATCATGCCATCATATAGGCATTGTATCATATTTTTATTTCCAAAACAACCATATTTTGTGTTTTTATTCATTTTTTAAGGCTGTTTCAGGATTCGGTTTGCATTATTGAAGCAAAACGCCTGTTTGGTCGGGAGTAAGATTACCTGTATTATCGAAGAAGTAGGCATCCAAAATATCTTTCGCCAAATATGCTGCCGACGCACCACTGCCCGAATTTTCCAAAATGATCCCGATCGCAATTTCAGGATCTTCTACCGGTGCATACACGATCAAGGTACCGTTATACAGTGCATCGCCATATTCATTGGTTTTGCCACGTTCCGGTGTACCGGTCTTTGCAGCAACAGTGATAGGGTAATCACGCAAGGCGACGCTGTTGTTCTGCGCCATCTGTACCATACCCTGCTCTACGGCATCAAAAGCCCCTACATTGTCCTCGATGACATCCACGATTTCGGCATCATAGTTTTCTACCAGTTCGCCGGTAGTGGAATCGAGCAAACCTGCAACCAAATGGGTACGGTATCGCACCCCTTTATTTGCGATGGTCGTAGCATATGTTGCCAACTGCACCGGTGTAACAAGGGTGTCCTGCTGCCCGATGGCAGACATCAGCACCCAGCCGTAGGTGTAGTTTTCGTCTTTACTGGAGGTGATATGCCCTTCTGCTTCGCTCACTTCCAGACCTGTTTTCACGCCCAGACCCATTCGCTTTGCAAAATCGCCAAAATTGTCGATGCCAAGACGTCTGCCGACATCGAAGAAATACCAGTTACAGCTTTTTTCCAATGCATAGGCAATATCGGTAGCACCATGTGCATCCAGACAGCTGGGAGGACGCATTCCGGGAATCAAATTATACTGCATAACACAGTTGACGGTGGATGTCGGGGTCATAATGCCGTCCAGCAATCCTTTCAATCCGACCACCGGTTTAAAGGTCGAACCGGGAGTGTACAACCCCTGAAGCGCACGGTTTACCAACGGTTTATTTTCATCCTGTGCATAAGCAGTATAGTTGGTGTTGTACAGATTCAGATCGTAGCTGGGATAATTGCTGAGTGCCAAAATGCCCCCCGTTTTTACCTCCATTACCACTACTGCACCGGCGTTTGCCTCGGCACCTTTACCAGGGGCATTTTGTTGCAAGGTAAGGATGCGGTTTTGCAGTGCTGCATCTACTTTTTTCTGGAAGTCCATATTGATGGTAAGCACCGCTGTATTGCCCGCTTTCGGTTCTTCTTGAATCCAACTTGTGTGAACGGTTCCATCTTTGCCGTATTCGACCATTTTGGTTCCGTCTTCACCACGCAGATGTTCTTCCAGAGCCTCCTCTAAACCGCCATGCCCAATCAGATCGTCCATCTGATAGCCTTGTTTTTGCAATTTATCCTTATTTTTTTGCCAATCTTCTGCGTAAATAGGGCCTACCGTTCCCAAAACATGGGGCAAAATCGTTCCGTCGGGATAAACACGTGTACTTGTTTCAACAATCTCGACCCCCGTCAAGGTAAGGCTTCGCTCCTTAATAATGGAAACGGTTTTCATCGACACTTCATCCGCAAAGGTGAAGTTGTTGCGGATACCAAACCCGTCCAGCTGCATTTGATAGCGTATCCCTGCCAAAATGCGCTGCCATTCGGGGGTGTATTGTTCCAGTTCGTATTCCTCCACCATGCTCTCCAGCACTTCTTCGGCACTGGCATAGCTTTGTTTGTCGAATGTTTCTTTTAAAACTGCCAGCTGATTCTGTTGCCGTGCCAAGGTGGGGTTATCAGTCGAATCTGCGGTTTGGTCTATGGTAAACTCAAACGGCTGTGTTGTGCTGATTAAAAGATTGTCGTTCCAACTTTCGCCGGTCGTTTGCAAAATTTCGACCAGTTCTTTCAGGGTCTCGTTTAAGTCCCCTGTCATCATTCCTTTGCTTAATTCCACCTTGTACCCAGTGCGATTGGTAGCAATGCTTCGACCGTAGCGGTCTACAATATCACCACGTGCTGCACTGATGGTAAACTGATAGGTTTGGGTGTTTTCTGCCTGTTCCAGATACTCTTTTCCGTTTACAAGTTGAAAATTGACCAACTGCATCACAAAAATCGCCATTACGGTCCCGCAAAACGCAATCATCGCCCAAATACGGGGCATCAGACGTTTCATTTGATTTTTCGGTCGCACCAAACACTGCTCCTTTCCTGTAAAACTGCCGCAATGCTATTATTCCTCCGGGCTGAACTTTTTCTGTATGCGCTTTATCAGCATCATCATAAAAGGCGACAGTGCGGCTGTGAACACCACGATCGGTAAAATACGGCTAAGGTACTCCACCTGTGGCTGTACATAGCTTCGCATCCAGTAATTGAACACGAAATCCATGCTGACCACCAACCACGTCCCCGCTGCTGCCAGCAAAACAAAGTTCATATGATTGATACGCAAAATAAGAACCACTGCAATGGACGCAAAAAAGCAGACTGTCGCTACCCCAATCGCAAGCAGACCGGGAACCCGTCCCGCTGTCCAGTCCCAAATCAACCCTCCTGCCAAGCCGAACCATGCGCCTTGGTAGGGATCTTCAATGCAGGCAACCGCCATACATATCGGTAAAATCAGCACCGGTTTTGCTTCACCAATCGTAAGAAATCCCGGTGTCGTTTGCAGGGCAGCCCCCAGCAAAAGCACCAAACTATAACACAGCCACTTAAAAAACAACAGCCGCTGCAATCGGTATCTTGACTCCATCTGCCGTTTCTCACCCTTCTTCGTCGCTTTGCTCTGCGGTCTGGGTAGTGCTTTCCGCAACCACTGTTCCGGTATCCAACATCACCAGCACCTGCTTGATGCTGGAAATATCTTCGCCCGGCTGTATCTTCGCCTGCATGGACTGACCGGTCGACTCGGTTTCGATCTCGGTCACACGACCGATCAACAGATCCGCCGGAAACACCTCTCCCATACCGGTGGTGATGACCTCATCGCCTACTGCTGCCTGTGTGCTGCGGGGCAGATTGGTCATCAGGCACAATCCCTCAGACGCCAGCCAATCACTTCCCGTCACCAAACCACTGTCACGTGTACGGCTGACCATACCGGACGCATTCAAGGTAGGATTTAGAATCGTAACCACCTTTGAGGAGGTGTATGTCGCATCCAGTACCATTCCCACCAAATACCCATGTTCGCTGATAACTACATTTCCACGCTGCACACCGTGCTTGGTTCCCACATCTATGGTAAAAGAATAAAACTGATCCAATGGGTCACGACCGATGACAAACCCAGGCAGCAAAGTATATTCGGGATGTTCTTCTTTCAGATTATTTGCGCTGCGGAACATCTCGTTTTCGGCTTTGTAGCGATCCAGTTCAACGAGTTGTTTGCGAAGGTCGGCATTTTCCTGCTGCAACGCTTCGTTTTCTGCCATCACGTCATCCAGATGCACGAAATGATCTGCCACACCTGAAATACCGTTGGAAAATATCGCTGTTATTTTTTGAAGTGGTACCAAAGCCACCGTAAGCAGTTCCTGTGGGGCTGATTGCAAGCGTCCGTTGGCACCTGCGTATGCCATGATGCCCGACAAAACCACGCATACTGCCAAAAGCACCTTGAATCGTGTTGTTTGAAAAAAATCTTTCAACGGTTCACGCCTCCTGTATGAAGCAAAATATAGGGACTGCACATTTGAAAAAGATACAAAAAGGGCAGCCCTGCATTGATAGGGCTGCCCTTTGGTCAGACAATGCCGTACGACAGAGTGCAACGACCTGCACAAGCAATTCGAAAGCCCAAAGCCAACCTTTGCAGCCAACAGCCCAAAGCACAAGCAAAGGCAGGTGCTGTTTTTTCAGCAAAGGATATGCCATGCAAGCTGTGCAGCACCGATGCCTGTTGTATTACAGACGTCCGCTTTCGTCTTCCAAACTGCGCAGCAGCTCGATGTTATCCAAAACTGCACCGGTACCCGCTGCAACACAATCCAGAGGATTTTCTGCAACGTGTACATCAATTCCGGTGGCAGATTGGATCAGCTTATCCAAACCACGCAGCAGCGCACCGCCGCCGGTGAGGGTAATGCCGTGGTCGATAATATCTGCACTCAATTCAGGGGGTGTATGCTCGAGGGTCTCCTTTACGGCACGAACCACACGGCTGAGTGCCTCGCTGAGTGCCTCACGCACTTCTTCCGAGCGGATGGTGATATTCTTGGGCAGACCATCTGCAAGGTTTCGACCCTTAATCTCCATGGTCAGTTCTTCTTCCAAAACATATGCACTGCCAATCTCGATCTTGATCTGCTCTGCGGTGCGCTCACCGATCAGCAGGTTATATTTACGTTTGATGTAGTCGATGATAGCACGGTCGAATGCATCACCGCCAACACGTTCGCTCTGTGCTGCAACGATACCGCCCAAGCTGATAACGGCGACCTCACTGGTGCCACCGCCGATGTCTACGACCATACTGCCCGACGGCTCGCTTACCGGCAGACCTGCACCGATCGCAGCTGCCATCGGTTCTTCGATCACACTCACCTGACGTGCGCCGGCATTCATGCTTGCAGTTTTTACAGCACGTTTTTCTACCTCGGTAACACCGGAGGGAATGCAGATAACAACACGGGGTTTTACAAAACGGCTGTTGCCGCAAACCTTTTTGATAAAGTATTCCAACATATTGGTGGTGATGTCGAAATCGGCAATAACACCGTCTTTCAAGGGACGAACAGCAACGATGCTGCCGGGGGTACGACCGATCACCGCTTTTGCCTCGTGACCAACGCTACGTACACGCTCTGCCTTGGTATCTACCGCAACTACCGAAGGCTCACGCAGGATGATCCCCTTGCCTTTCAGGTAGACCAGCGTATTCGCAGTTCCCAAGTCGATACCAATGCTTTTGTCAAAATCAAACAAGCCCATTTTTCCTTAACTCCTTACCATGCATCTATCGTTTACGGATAATTTTACGCCGTGAATTTTCGATTCACTTCAAACGCCATTCCTATATATTATAACCGCAACTTTCTTCATTCTCAACGGAAACAGAAAAAATTCAAAAAATTTCTCTGTTTTTTTCCAAAATTCACAAAATTTCCTGCAATGCACGGGCAACTCTTGAAACTGG
This sequence comes from uncultured Anaerofilum sp., assembly GCA_944385945.1. Taxonomy (GTDB): domain Bacteria; phylum Bacillota; class Clostridia; order Oscillospirales; family Ruminococcaceae; genus Anaerofilum. Next base: position 23,176 of record CALWZD010000120.1, read on the forward strand.
AAAGCCCATGATGTTGTAATAACATCCCTCAATGCCCTCACAAAACAGTGCTGCACCGCCCTGAATGCCATAACCGCCCGCTTTATCGAATGGTTCACCGCTTTTTACATATTCTGCGATCTGCTCATCGGAAAGCGGATAAAACCGCACCGTACTGCTTGCCGCAAAACAAACGACTTTCGTTCCTTTTGCAATGCATACCCCCGTGTGTACTTCATGGGATGCTCCCGAAAGCGTCTGGAGCATCTGCACCGCATCTTGCTCATTCTTTGGTTTGCCGTAGACCCGACCGTCCTTTTCCACAACGGTATCACAGCCAATCACGACTTTTTCGGGATACTGCTGCGCCACCGCCATACACTTTGCCTTTGCAAGAGCCTGCGCCAACTGCTTGGGACTGTCTGCGGTGATGCTGCTTTCGTCCACATCACTGCAAATCACCTCAAAATCAGGGGTGATCATTGCCAGCAATTCTTTTCGGCGTGGGCTTGCAGAAGCCAGTATAATATTCATACGAAACATCCACTTCCTTTATTTCAAAAAAACATACAAACTTTTCTCATTTTCAGCGCAGAGGCGAACGGCTGTACAAAAAAATCGCAGCCCCCATTGTGAACACCTGCGCTACGCACAGCGACATCGAAAAACCAAATGTCAGCCGTATCACCGACAGATCTAAAATGAACGGTGCTTCGGGGCTGATGCCGATGCTGTGGGAATACGCTAACCAGCGCAGCATCGGCAACTGACCGCACACACTTGCCAGCATTCCACCGATAACGACGCCTGCCAGCAGATAAAATACAAGCAGCAATGCGTTTTTCATCTTAGTCCTCCTGTTTGGTCAACTGTACCCGACCGGTGGAGCCGAATCCACCTTCGCCACGCTGGGTCGGGCTGAGCTGCTCGACCTGCACAAAAGTTGGTGCTGCGACCGGAAGAATGACCAGCTGCGCAATGCGTTCCCCCGGTAAAATGGTATGATCGGTGTCTGAAAGATTGATGAGCCCCACCGAAATCTCACCACGGTAATCGCTGTCGATAACGCCTACCGCATTCGAAAGGCTGATGCCATATTTTACCCCCATACTGCTGCGTGCAAACACCAAGCCGACATATCCTTGCGGAATTTCCACACCGATTCCGGTGGGAATCAGCACCCTCTGTCCCGCTTTGATGGTAACACCATCTGAATCGCACACAGCGCACAAATCTGCACCCGCAGCCCCTTCAGAACCATAAATCGGCTGTTTTGCCTGCGGATGAAACGTTTTAAACCGCAACTCCATTTCGATTCTCTCTTTCTTTTCCACTCGCTTCTAAAGATATTCCGTTTATATCGCTCGCATCACTCGGTTCCCTTAAAGTACAGCCCACGGGTCAATTCTGTGTCGAACGGCTGATGCTGCACATACATCTGCGCTACTTTTTTGATGCGTTCAGGCGACTCAATGGTAAAATACAACAACTCATAGTCGCAGTTGAGTGCATACGGTTTATCTCCCAAATACAGCACCACCGGATTGTACACTGTGCGCACACCCAAGCCACAACGCACCGGAAATTTACGGTTTTTGCGGTCGGTCAACTCTCCACGTTTGGGGCAGCCCGCACAAGAACGGATATTGTGCATGGGACAGGCACGAGTGAGCATCAACGGAAGATGCCCATACCCGATGACCCCCGTCGGAACCGCAGGAGCGATTTCATTCAGTTGTTCTGCCGACACTTCAGGCAAAACCGTGATTCCTTTTACGCCCAGTTGTACCGCTTTTTCTGCTGCTGTCTGGTTGGTGATGTTCATACCGAATCCCGCAAATACCGGCAGACCGCTGCACAAGGCGATGTGTGCCAGATTGTTTGCCTCAAAACCGGCAAACCCCATCTGCTTTGCCTGTGCAATGCGTTTTGCCGTGTCTTCTTCGACTACTCCAAACATCGCACGTGGAAGTTCCAGAATCGTTTTTGCTCGCAAAGATTCCGGAATTTTTTCTGCCTGTGCAATCGGTAAAATCAAACGTTCGAAGTCCCCTACAAATTCCTGCGGAATCTGTTCCACCGCTGCAAATCTTGCCCACAACTGCTTTTGTGCAGCTTTGGGATGTACGGTTTTGTGCAGTGCAAGGGGTGAAAAGTGCCAAGGTTCAACTACACTGCGCTTTTGCAGCAATTGTTCCAATACCGTCCGCCTTGCCTCGTTCAATGCATTTGCAGGCAAATACCACTGCCCATCGCTTTCCAACACGATGTTATCGGCAACAAACGGCGTACCGCCTGTTTTGGATAGGCATCGTTCAACCGCTGCCGTCTGATCTTTTTCAGCCGGTTCGGGCAACTGCTCCAGATAGACCACCGCCGTATGGGTACCATCGGTGGCTTTCAGCTTTGCGCCCTCCTGTTCGACAGTCAGGGTAAATTCGACCGGCACCCGTGAAAACTCTCTGCGGTACGCTTCCCGTGCCTGTGGCAAGGCTTTTTTTGCCTGTTGCGTGTCTGCCTGTGTGCGTACCCCAAACATATTTCCATCTCGTTTGCCTGTCAGGTAAGCATCTGTAAATCCCGAGCGGGAAAATACCCCCCGCACCAACGCCTCATCGTAAGGTTTTCCCTCACGCACGGCACGACAAGCTGTTACGACAGCCGCTACATATTCGGGTGTGCGCAGGCGTCCCTCAATTTTTGCGCTGCAAACGCCCGCTTGCTGCATCTCTTGCAGATGAGAGATCAGCGACATATCTTTCAACGAAAGATGCGCTGCACCGCTTGCATCTGCTGCAAACGGCAACCGACACGGGCCGGCACAACTTCCACGGTTTCCGCTGCGTCCACCGAGAAACGCACTCATCATGCACTGCCCACTCATGCTCATGCACAGCGCACCATGTACAAAGCATTCTACCTCGATGCCACAATTTGCTGCAATGTACCGAATTTCCTCCAGCGTAAGTTCCCTGCCCAAGATCACACGGGCAAACCCCATCTGTGCCAGTTGCTTTGCGCCTGCCAGTGTGTGGATGCTCATTTGTGTGCTGCCATGCAATGGAATATCCGGCGCACAGCGACGAACCAGTTCAGCGACGCCCAGATCCTGCACAATCACTGCATCTACCCCTGCCCGTGCTGCTGCCTGAATGCTTTTCTCCAGTTCTTCCAATTCACTGGTGTACACGGTCGTATTCAGCGCAACGTACACTTTCACCTGTCGTGCATGACAAAACCCAACTGCCTCTATCAGTGCTTCAGGCGTAAAATTTCCTGCACTGCGGCGGGCATTGAAAGATGTGAGCCCCAAATACACCGCATCTGCACCGCTGAACACAGCAGCCCGCAGCATTTCCTCGTTGCCGGCAGGGGCTAAAATCTCACACAGCTTGCTCATTCTACTTCTCCGTTGGTGTCGATGTCGGTTTCGGTCGGCTCGGTTTCGGCAGTCGGTTCACTTGCTTCGCCCGCTGCTTGCAGGCTTGCCAGTTCCCGCTTCAAACGCTCGATCTCACGGCGAGATTCTTCCGCCGACATCTTTGCACGGGCAGCATCTTCCAGATAGTCCTTGATCTGTGCCCGCATATTATCTGCACCGGAAATCGCTTTTTGCCACTCATCCAAGTATTCCAACGCACACAGCACCGCTGCCGTTGTAACACTTGCGGAAGGGTTTCCGGCAAGCACCTCATTCATGTTTTTGTCCAATCGCTCCGCCAGTTCGGTCACATATGGCTCGGTATCGGTAGAGGATACGACGTAAGTAGTTCCACAAATTTCCAAACGAATTCTATTTGCAGGCATTCTTTTAACCTCTTTTCTGTTATTCCTTGCCTCTGCTGTTGTTATCTCTGTATACATAACAACGGGCATACATCTGTTATTATAATAGATATAGCGCAAAAGAAAAAGCATTTTTTAAAAATATTTGTTTTTTCGTTCTGTTTTCTGTTCTGCTTGCATTTCGCACCGGCTTTTGTTGTATTCCGGAAACGTAAATTTTTTATATTTTATCTCGCTTGGCTTAGAGGATCGGTCTTTTCTTTTTTCAAAATGCAATCAAAGTTTTCATCGAAACTACGTTATTTCGATTTTGATGTTATGATTTTAGTAAAATATCACTGACTAAAACGCCACCCATACGAACACACTTTCCTTGTGTGCAATATGGCAACATTGCTGATTTTTCCTTGAAAAAATCAGCTTTAGTGCTATAATGAGAGTGTCTGTATGAATTTATATAAACACGCTGTTTCGCCTTTATGCAACCGCTTTGAATTCTGCAGAATCCGGCTTGTCCGTTATTTTGTGCGTGTTTTCAAATTTTTGTGAGGAGTTGAGTTTCTTGAACACACCGTATACGAAAAAGGAGTTTGAAAAACTGTTGGCAGATACCCTTTACAAAGAATTTGCCGTGGATTTTCTTACCGCAACCGCCGATCAGGTTTATCGTGCTACTGCACTTGTATGCCGACGCATTCTCAGCAGTCGCCATAAAAAATTTATGAGCCGAACCTATGCTTCCAATTCCAAGCAGGTATACTACCTTTGCATGGAATTTTTGATGGGACGAAGCCTGAAAACCAATCTGTTCAATCTGGGACTGAACGAAGTTGCCGAATCCGTTTTGGCAGAGTACGGTTTTAAACTGGAAAATCTGTACGAACTGGAGCCGGATGCCGGTCTGGGCAACGGTGGTCTGGGTCGTTTGGCTGCCTGCTATTTGGATGGTGCAGCTACCGAACAGCTGCCCATGAACGGATATTCGATTTTGTACGAGTACGGTATTTTCCGCCAAAGCATCGTAGATGGTTGGCAGCAAGCGCGAGCCGATAACTGGCTGCCCGGTGGCGGTGTTTGGCTGAAAAGCCATCCTGACCAAGCTGTTGAGGTCAAATTCGACGGCGAGATCGTAGAACGCTGGGAAAACGGTTTCCATTACACCGAGCATCACAACTACAACAGCATTATCGCTGTACCGAGCCATATGTAGGTTTCCGGCTACGATTCGAAAGGTGTTTCCAAGCTGCGGCTTTGGAAAGCAAAAGCCCCCGGCTTCGATATGGACAGCTTTAACGGTGGCGACTACGGTTCTGCCCTGCAAAAAAATGCTTCTGCCGAACTGATCAGCAAGATCCTCTACCCCAACGATAACCACACCGAGGGCAAAATTCTGCGTCTGCGCCAGCAATACTTCCTGTCTGCCGCTTCGATCGCCGACATCGTACACAACCATCTGGCACAGTACGGCAGCATCGACAGCTTGCCCGACAAGGTCGCTATCCACATCAACGATACCCATCCCACACTCGCTATCCCCGAATTGATGCGCATCCTGCTGGACGAATGCAGCTACTCGTGGGATAAAGCATTCGACATCACCAGCCGCACCTTCGCATATACCAACCACACTGTTATGAGTGAAGCTTTGGAAAAGTGGAACGAGGACATCTTCCGCCGTACCCTTCCCCGTATCCACTCCATCGTGTGCGAAATGAACCGCCGCTGCCGTGAAGATTTCGAGAAAAAATTCCCCGGCGACGAAGGCAAGATCAACTATATGGCGATTTTGGGCGATGGTCAGGTGCGTATGGCAAACATCTGCTGTTATGTCTGCCACACCATCAACGGTGTTTCCAAGCTGCACAGCGAGATCATCAAAGAAAGCGTTTTCCACGATTACTATTTGTACAGCCCCGAAAAATTCACCAACGTTACCAACGGTATCGCTTATCGTCGTTGGCTGCTGGCTTCCAACCCCTCGCTGACCAAGCTGTTGAGCGAAACCATCGGTGACGGCTTCAAGCATGACGCCTCCAAGCTGAAAGAGTTTGAAAAATACAAAAACGATTCTTCGGTTTTGGCTGCACTGGAGAAATCCAAACTGGACAACAAGCAACGCTTTGCTGCACATCTGAAAAAGATCACCGGACAGGAGATTGACCCCAATTCCATTTTTGACGTTCAGGTAAAGCGAATGCACGAATACAAGCGTCAGCATCTGAATGCGCTGAATATCGCTGCACAGTATCTGTATCTGAAAAACAACCCCAATGCCGACTTTGTACCCAAGACCTATATCTTCGGTGCGAAGGCTGCACCCGGTTACTATATGGCAAAACAGATGATTCGCTTGATTTGCAAGCTGGGTGCTTTGATCGACGCTGACCCCGTGATTCGTGAAAAACTGCGGGTCGTTTATCTCGAGGATTATTGCGTTACCACCAGCGAACGTCTGATGCCCGCAAGTGAAGTAAGCGAGCAGATCAGCCTTGCCGGAACCGAAGCTTCCGGTACCGGCAACATGAAGTTTATGCTGAACGGTGCCATCACAT
>CALWZD010000121.1 GCA_944385945.1 uncultured Anaerofilum sp.
TCGAGATTGCACAGGCTGCCGGCATGGAAAACGAGATCGTGTTCGGTATGCGCACCGAAGAAGTAAACCACCTCAAACAGCTCGGTTATCATCCCTCCAGTTTCCTCAGCAGCGACGACACTGCCCGTGAGGTTCTGGACTTCCTTGAAAAAGGCTGGAACGGCGAGAACTTCCATGAAGTGGTGAACAACCTGCGTGCATTCGACCCCTATATGGTGCTTGCCGATTTCCGTTCCTACCGCAATGCACAGGAAACCATCAGCAAACTGTATACCGACCGTGAAACATGGAACCGTATGTCTTTGATGAACATCGCAAACAGTGGCATTTTCTCTGCCGACCGTGCTGTTCAGGACTATGCACGTGATATTTGGCATTCGCATCCCGTTCGTTTTTAAGGAATAAACAACTCAAAACACGAATACCTTGCACAGGGAAAGTTTTTTCCCTGTGCATCGCTTTGTAAAGAAAAAGAACAGGAGTGACCCCATTGTGGAACGACCACAATTTTTCAACAGCCGCTTTTCCGGCTGCAAAACCCCGTTTGGTGCTGTAAAGCAAGGCGAAACCGTCACCATCACCTTATTTACTCCCTACGAAATGGGTATCAAGCATCCCCGCTTGGTGCTTTTTCGGGATGGCCACCCCTTTGAATACCACATCATGCAGCCCTGCGGTGAACAAGATGGCAGCCGACACTTTTGCATTTCTCTCACACTGTATGAAACCGGACTTTATTTTTACCATTTCGATCTTTGGAAAGATTACACCAAAATCTTTAAAGACCGCTTTGGAAACGGTTATATCAGCTGGAAAGACGGCGATTCGTGGCAGATCACCGTTTACGACCGCTCGTTTGAAACACCTGATTTTATAAAAGGCGGTATTATCTATCAAATCTTTCCCGACCGTTTTTTTGAAGGTGTTCCAAAAGACTCCATGCCCTTTGCCGACCGCATTTACCGTGAAAACAAGCAGGCAGAACCCTATTTCTGGCCCACCGAAAATCCCGAAGGCTACCTGAATATGGACTATTTTGGCGGCGACTTGGAAGGCATCCGGCAAAAACTGCCCTATCTTCACGATCTGGGTGTGACCTGCATCTATTTGAATCCTATCTTCGAAGCCCATTCCAACCACCGCTACAACACCGCAAACTACCGAAAAATAGACCCTCTGCTTGGTACCGAAGAAGATTTCAAAACACTGTGCAAAGAGGCAAAAGAGGTTGGTATTGCCATTATTTTGGACGGTGTTTTCAGCCATACCGGTTCCGACAGCCTTTACTTCAACAAAGAAGGACGCTATGGCACAGGCGGTGCATATCACGACCTGTACAGCCCGTTTCGCAGTTGGTACGATTTTTCCTGCAACTATGCCTGTGGCTACCGCAGTTGGTGGGGATTTGAAACCTTGCCCGAAGTGAACGAAAACGATCATGCTTATCGCCAGTTCATCTGCGGAAAAGATGGCGTCATTGACCACTGGCTTCAATGCGGTGCATCCGGATTTCGTTTGGACGTTGCAGACGAACTGCCCGATGACTTTATCGAGGAGATCCGAAAAGCGGTAAAGCGCAACGGCAAAGACAAGTATCTCTTGGGCGAAGTGTGGGAAGATGCCACCACCAAATTCAGCTACGGTTCACGCCGCCGCTACCTTCTCGGCAATGGCTTGGATGCCGTGATGAATTATCCTTTCCGCAATGCTGTGCTTGATTTTCTAAAAGGTGCCAATGGCGGCATCATCGCTGCACAAATCATGGATATTTGCGAAAATTATCCTGCTCCTGCACTGCATACTTTGATGAACTTTCTCTCCACCCACGACACGGAACGTGCCATCACATGGCTGGTGGGAGAACCGGCAAACGGCCGTGACCGCTTTTGGCAAAGCGAGCGCAGATTGAGCCAATTTCAATACGAGTGCGGAATTTCTTTGATGCAACTAGCATTCGTTATGATCTTCACTTTACCAGGCGTACCCAGCGTTTACTATGGTGATGAGATCGCCATGCAAGGCTATCGTGATCCTTTCAACCGTGGATATTTCCAGTGGAACTGCACCGAAAACCGTCTGAAGCCGCTCATTCACCAGCTATGCGAGCTTCGAAAACAGCACGATGCTTTTACCGAAGGAAGTTTCGAACTGGTCGATTGCGGCAGCGATTTTATTCATTATCGCCGTGTTGGAAAAAACAGCACTGCTGATGTTTTCATCAACCGTGCGCAGGCGACCCGTTCTTTCCATTGGAACGGAAAAACATTTTCTGTGGGTGCAAAACGCTTTAAAATCAAGATTGCCTCTGTGCAGGCGGGTTTGACGGATTCCGAAGATGATTGATAAAATTTAGCTCGATTCCTTTTCTTTATTGTATTTTTGTTCGAAAAGCATCTATTTTCTGTATTAAAAATACTTTTTCCGCAAATTAACTAAAAAAATCGAATTTATTTTTCAAAAAAGTATTGACCTTCGCTGCATTTCGTGTTTCAATAAAGGTACAAATCGAAGGGGAGTTTTTTGACAAAGCGAGGTGTTGTTTTATGCCGGATTTCTCCTTTGCTACGATCGTTTGGATCGGATTGTGTATTTTGTTTTTTGCCGTTGAAGCGGCGACGGTAAATCTTGTTTCTATTTGGTTTGCGATCGGTGCGCTCGCAGGGTTGGTATTGTCTACCTTTAACACTTCCACCTTTACTCAGCTCGTCGGCTTTACCGTTGTTTCGATGCTGTGTCTGATTGTGACCCGTCCGTTGGTGAAAAAGTACATCACCCCCAAACGGGTAGCAACGAACAGCGATTTGAATATTGGCAAAACCGCCTGTGTTATCTGCGACATCGCCCCCACTACCCCCGGTCGTGTGCGATTGGATGGTGTGGATTGGACAGCCCGCTCGCAATATACGCTTACCAAAGGGACACTTTGCACAGTTTGTGCCGTGGAGAGCGCAACCTTGTTGGTGGAGCCTCAAACTGTACCTGTACAGGTGTAATGTATCGCCTGTTTTTGGGAACTTAAGGAGGGAATATTTATGGGTATCATTCTTCTGGCAATTATCATCTTCATTTTGGTGCTGGTCGTTACCAACATTGCGATCGTACCGCAAGCTACTTCCTACGTTGTTGAGCGTATGGGTATTTATCACGCAACATGGGAAGCCGGTTTTCACTGCAAAATCCCGTTTATCGACCGCATTGCGAAAAAAATCAGTTTGAAAGAGCAGGTCGTGGACTTCAAGCCGCAACCGGTTATCACGAAAGATAACGTTACCATGCAGATCGACACAGTAGTATTTTTCCAGATCACCGATTCGAAATTGTACACCTATGGTGTAGAACGTCCCCTGTCGGCGATCGAGAACCTGACTGCTACTTCGCTGCGTAATATCATTGGTGAAATGGAACTGGATCACACCTTGACCAGCCGTGACATCATCAATACCAAAATCACCGCTACTTTGGACGAAGCCACCGACAAGTGGGGCATCAAAGTAAACCGTGTAGAGGTAAAGAACATCATCCCGCCGGCAGAGATTCAGGACGCAATGGAAAAGCAGATGAAAGCAGAGCGTCAGCGGCGTGAGTCGATCCTTCGTGCCGAGGGTGAAAAGCGCAGTGCTATCCTTGTTGCAGAAGGCGAAAAAGAAAGTGCTATCCTTCGTGCAGATGCTGTGCGTGAGCAGCGCATCCGTGAGGCTCAAGGTGAGGCTCAGGCAATTATGGAAGTACAGAAAGCTTTGGCAGATTCTATCAAGATGCTGAATGAAGCAGCTCCCAACGACAAAGTACTTGCTTTGAAAAGCTTGGAAGCACTCGCTAAAGTTGCAGACGGTAAAGCTACAAAGCTTATCATCCCCAGCGACATTCAAAACCTTGCCGGTACAGTTACTTCGATCAAAGAACTTATCAGCGACAAATAAAAATAGCATCGGGCAGCGACATTTGGTCGCTGCCCGATTTTTTATAAAAGATTTTCTATTATGTAAAGGCGATTGGTTTCTTTGCTCCATAAAAAAATCATTTCACTGCCGTCTTCTCTCGTCCAGTGTTGATATGCATACTCTGCGCTGTCAGGACGCTGTTCAGACGGAACATGGATTTCGTCCAACCAACTTTCCACCGTTGAAAGAATTTCTTTTGGGTCCTCTTTCCAATCGAATCGACTTTCCATCGCCTCTGTTTTTTTGTAAGAGAACACATGGTATCGTATCCCATCTCCATGGAAAGAGGGTTCTCCGGATTTTTCGTAGATTTGCGTATAATTTGCGTCTGATGGAATAGACACGCCCCAGTTTGCCCGCAGTATCAGTGAATAATCATTCAAAAGATTCCACACAATTACCGCTACCAATAAGGCTGACACTAAACAAAAAAGCAGCACCTTTTTTGCTTTCATCCTATTCCCCCTTTTTGTATTCCAAAAGATCTCCCGGCTGGCAATCCAATGCTTCACATAATTTGATCAGGGTAGATATTTTTAGTGCTTTTGCTTTTCCATTTTTCAGTATAGACACATTTGCGATCGTAATCCCTACCCTTTCCGCCAGTTCGGTAACACTCATTTTTCTTTTGGCAAGCATTACATCAATGTTAAAGATGATCTCTCCTTCCATCTTTCTCCTCCTATATCGTCAAGTCGTTTTGTTCCTGTAAATCGGCAGCCTTTTTTACAAGGTAGGAAAGTACTGCACTGGCAACTGCGATCGCTGCCCCTGCAAATACGACCAGCAAGGATGCAAGTGCAATACTGGGATGGCTCATATTCAAAAAAAGCAGCAGTACATTTCCTACAAAGAAAAACACAGCATCCACTGCTGACAGAACAGAGATATACTGAAGCAGTTTTGCGTTGCTTTGCGAAAAAGAACGGTCGGCACCGATATTTCCTGCAATCTTCCAGCCGCAAACCAACACAGCGTAGCATGGAACGCCCGAAATCCAAAGAAAAATCAACCATGGAAAATATGGATTGCCTGATTCTGGATAAAATCCACGCAGTTCGTTTCCAAAAATCGGAAGAACCCCAAAATAGACGACTGCCCCACAAAGAGCTGCCCCGACCAAGATGCATTTGAGCCAGTTGGAAAGTGTTTTTTGTTTCATCTGCAAAGCCCTCCTTTTATTTACATTCACTATATCACAAAGAAAGTTTGTAAGTCAATATATTTTTATTGTTTTGCGATAAATTTTTATTTTTATATACAGAATCTTTTTTCTTCCCCTTGCTCATGCTGCCTATTTTAGGCTATAATAACAGTACATTTTATTTTTAAAAGGAGGCGAATGCCATGCCCTTGCCGACTCCGCTCCGTACACGGGCGAAGGACGCACTTTTCTATTGCCCGATAATACTTGCGCTGTTGATGATCGGGTTTGCCTTTGTTGTAGATTCCCCTGTCAACATTTTTGCAGGCTTTATCACCATCCTTACTTCGCCCGCCGGTTTGATTACCGATTCTATCGTGGTAGGCGGAATGGGTGCTGCATTTTTCAATGCCGGATGTGTACTTTTGTACTCCACTTTCCTTTTAAAACTGGTCAAGGTTCCATTCTCAGGTATTACCTTGGCGTGTCTGTTTTTAATGGCTGGTTTTGCCATGTTTGGCAAAGATTTATGGAACATTCAGCCTTTTATTCTAGGCGGATGGCTTTACTCTGTTTATAAGCGAGAACCTTTTTCACGTTACATTTACACCACCATGTTTGGCACTTCTCTGTGTCCGATTGCAAGCGAGATTGGAAATTTGGTGGATGGTCCCGCCAAAATCCTAGTAATGCTCGTAGTTGGTGTATTGATTGGTTTTTTGCTCGTGCCTGTGGCTGCCTTTTCGGTTCGGGCGCATCAGGGGTATAACCTTTACAACGTCGGTTTTGCTGCCGGGTTGCTGGGAATGTTGTTTGCATCGCTGTGCAAAAGCTTTGGCTATGAGTTTGAAACGCAGCAAAAATGGAGCAGCGGAAACAATGTTATGCTGGGTTGTTGGCTTGCGTTGGTGTTTGGGTTACTGATCGTTGCCGGTATTCTTATTGAGCCGAACCGAAAAAAATATCCCCATATCATGCGGCATTCGGGACGTTTGATCGCAGACTTCGTATTGCTGGATGGTGTCGGTTTTTCCTTTATCAATATGGGCATCGTTGGCTTTATTGGCTTGGCATTCCTGCTTATTGTGGGGGGCGAGATCAATGGTCCTACCATTGGCGGTATCTTTACCATGTGCGGATTTGCCGCTTTTGGAAAACACCCAAAAAATGTTTTGCCTATTATGCTTGGTGTATTGCTTTCGTCATTCATCATGGTGCATGACATCAGCAATCCCAGCGTGATTCTTGCGGCATTGTTTGGCACCGCACTCGCACCTATCGCCGGTCAGTTTGGATGGCATTGGGGAATTTTGGCTGGAATCATCCACGCTTCGGTGGTATTGAATGTAGGAATCCTGCACGGGTGGATGAATCTATACAATAATGGTTTCTCGGCTGGGTTGATCTGCATCGTACTGGTTCCGCTGATCGAGTCCATCCGCACCAATGCTACTGAAGAAAGGAGATTTTGATGAAACACGCTACTGTTATTACACGGGAGAAAATGAGTCGCATTTTGGACGAGCTGTACACCGCTTTGTTTACCGCAGGTGCAAATAGTATCGCTTTAAATATCAAACGTTGGGACGATGGTTTTAGCATTTCCATCGAATCAGACTACGACCCTGCCATGCGCAATAAAATCGAACATCTTTCCCGCTTTTTACAGCCCGAGATCCGCAATGCTTCGCTTGAAGAAACGTATTGGGCATTGGTGGGATGTGATCGAACCGGCGAAGACAGCGAACTGATGCTGGTTGGGCAGATGCTGGACAGTGCGGATGTATTTATTTACGAAGATCGGGTCCGCTTAGCACTGTTTAAAAAATACGAGTGATTGTTTTCCGCCGGTATTTTATCGGCGGATTTTTGATAAATTAAAGTAAAATCTGTTCAACATATAAAAACAACACAAATTTCATGGAAAAGATATAAAAAATTTGTAAATCCAACCTCTTGTAAGAATGTTGCAAAATAGATACAATAGTGCATGGCTGTGTAAAACAGTTGATTCGCCACGGTGAACTGCCACTAAGGCGTATCGTATTTGTTTTACCGCCTAAAATTTTATCGGAGGCTTTTGCTTTATGGAAAAATTGTTCCGTTTAAAAGAAAACGGCACCACAGTAAAAACCGAACTTATGGCTGGCATCACCACATTTTTGGCGATGGCGTACATTCTGGCTGTAAACCCCGTTATGCTGGGCGATGCGGGAATGAACAGCCAAGGCGTATTCATGGCAACCGCTTTAGCAGCTGCTGTCGGTACCTTTGTAATGGCATTTTTGGCAAACTACCCTATTGCGCTGGCATCAGGAATGGGCTTGAACGCTTATTTTGCTTACACGATTTGTCTGGGTGAACTGGCAGATTACACCGATCCTTGGAAAATTGCATTGACTGCAATTTTGGTAGAGGGCATCATTTTCATCATCTTGTCTGCTTTCAAATTCCGTGAAACACTGGTCAACTGTATCCCCGAAAACTTGAAGTACGGTATTACGACCGGGATCGGCTTGTTCATCACTTTTATCGGCTTGCAGAATGCCGGTATTGCAGCCGACGAAGCATCTACCAAAGTTACCTTGGGCGATATTGCTGCGGCACCTGTTGCATTGGCACTGATCGGCGTCATCATTATTGGCGTTATGTTGTATTTCAATGTAAAGGGTGCCATTTTATGGGGCATCTTGGGCACTTGGGTACTTGGCATCATTGCACAGCTTACCGGCTGGTATGTAGTAGACCCCGCAGCCGGTGTTTATTCTGTTTTGCCTGTGGTAAACAGCCCTGCCGACTTTTTGCCCAATTTTGCAGCACTGGGTGAAACTGCGTTCAAGTTCGATTTTAGCTTTATGGTTTCGAACTTTGCCGAGTTTGCCGTGATCGTATTTGCGTTCCTGTTCGTCGATCTGTTCGACACGGTAGGCACCTTGATCGGTGTTGCTGCAAAGGGCAATTTGCTGGACAAAGAAGGAAAACTGCCCCGTGTTGGTAAAGCATTGATGGCAGACGCTGTCGGCACTGTTACCGGTGCTTGCCTTGGTACTTCCACCGTTACCAGCTTTGTAGAAAGCTCTGCGGGTGTTGCCGAAGGCGGTCGTACCGGTTTAACTGCCGCTACCAGTGGTGTGCTGTTTTTGCTGAGTATGTTCCTGTGGCCCATTTTTGGTGCGATTCCCAGCTTTGCTACCGCACCTGCGCTGGTAGTCGTTGGTTTGTTTATGATGAGCAGTGTTTTGAAAGTAAAATTCGAAGGTGACACTGCCGATGTATTGGGGGCATTCGTTGCCATTATTATGATGCCCTTTACCTACTCGATTGCAAACGGCATCATGTTTGGTATCCTCACATGGATGATTTTGAAAATTATCCGTGGAAAATTCAAAGATATCCATCCTGTTATGTGGATCGTTTTTGCATTGTTTGTTTTCCGCATCGTTACTTTGGCGATCGCATAAAGGTCAGCCATTCCGCCGCTCTGCCCTAGGCAGGGCGGTTTTTGTGCATTTTATACGCCTTTTGCAAGAAACTGCCTCAATAAGCTGTTAAAAAAGTGTCATTCAACCTCTTGCAGGATTTGCGGTTTTTGTTTATAATAGTAGTATCGGGCTGTTGAAAAAACGCAGCCACAAAATCCGATGCAAACCATTTTGCAGAAAAGGAGTTTTTACAATGAGCACTTTGGGTAAAAAAACTGTTGAAGATATTGAAGTAAAAGGCAAGCGTGTTCTGGTTCGCTGCGACTTCAATGTTCCTATGAAAGATGGCGTTATCACCAACGACAACCGTATCGTTGCTGCTCTGCCCACCATCAAAAAGCTGATCGAGAACGGCGGCAAGGTCATCCTGTGCAGCCATCTGGGCAAACCCAAGAACGGTCCCGAAGCAAAATTCAGTCTGGCACCTGTTGCTGTTCGTCTGGGCGAACTGCTGGGCAAGACCGTTGTTTTTGCTGACGACGACACCGTTGTAGGCGAGAACGCAAAAGCTGCTGTTGCTGCTATGAACGACGGCGACGTTGTTCTGCTGCAGAACACCCGTTTCCGCAAAGAGGAAACCAAAAACCTGCCTGAGTTTAGCCAGGATTTGGCAAGCATCGCTGATGTATATGTAAACGACGCTTTCGGTAGCGCACACCGTGCACACTGCTCCACCGCAGGTGTTACCGAATACATCAAGGACACCGCTGTAGGTTACTTGATGGAGAAAGAGATCCGCTATCTGGGCAACGCTGTGAACGATCCCGTTCGTCCTTTCGTTGCAATTTTGGGTGGCGCAAAGGTTGCAGACAAGCTGAACGTTATCGAGAACCTGCTGAACAAGGTAGACACCTTGATCATCGGCGGCGGTATGGCTTATACCTTCCTGAAAGCTCAGGGCAACAACGTTGGTCAGTCGCTGGTTGACGACAGCAAATTGGATT
>CALWZD010000122.1 GCA_944385945.1 uncultured Anaerofilum sp.
AAAGTAGAAGTATAGGGGCTGTCTGCGGCACTTTGCAGCTGGGCTTCTGCGTTGTATTTGTTCAGCAAAACAGCTGTTTTTGTGGGGTCGGCAATGGTACCGGCGCCGGCGATACAGCCTCCCGGACAACCCATTCCCTCCAGCAGATAACCGTTGTATTTGCCTGCTTTTGCCATCATCAACAGCTTTTTGCAGTCTGCCAGACCTTGTGCCGAAGCAATTTTTACTTCACGGTTGGGGTCCATCTGCTTGATGGCATTTGCCACAGCAGCAGCAACGCCGCCACTTACAGCAAAGCCACGACCGTCACCGGTTGCCTCGTGCAACGGTGCTTCTTCTTCCAAATCGGCGAAGTTTACTTCTTTTGCTTCAAACAGACCCATAAGTTCTTCAAAGGTCAGAACAAAGTCGACATCACTGCGTACGCTACGACGGCTTGCTTCCAATTTCTTTGCTGCGCAAGGTCCGATAAATGCGATTTTTGCTTCGGGATGCTTTTTCTTCAGCAAACGTGCGGTCAAAACCATGGGGGTGAGTGCCATGCTGATATTCTGTGCCAGTTCGGGGAACAGCTTCTTTGCCATCATGCTCCAACTGGGGCAGCAGGAAGTTGCCATAAAGGGCTTGTGAGCAGGAACTTCTTCCATGAAGTCTTTTGCTTCTTCCAAGGTACACAAATCGGCACCGATGGCTACTTCCACAACGTCAACGAATCCCAACTGCTGCATTGCAGGACGGATCTTACCGGGGGTCATATCGGGACCAAACTGGTTGACAAAGGCTGGTGCGACGATGGCATATACTTTATCCTGCTTTTTGATAGAGTTGATGAGCTGGAAAATTTGTCCCTTGTCTACGATCGCACCAAACGGACAGTTTACCAAACACATACCGCAGGAAACGCATTTGTCGTAGTCGATTTTTGCACGTCCCAGCTCGTCATTTCCGATGGCATTCATACCACAGGCAGCGGCACAGGGACGCTCCATCTTGTTGATGGCATGGTAGGGGCAAGCTTCAACGCATTTTCCGCACTTGATGCACTTATCTTGGTCGATAACCGATTTGCCATGCACCATAGTGATAGCATCTTTAGGGCAAACTTCTTTACAAGGGTGTGCAAGGCAGCCCTGACACATATTTGTAACTTCCACTTTTTTGGTGGGACAGGCATTGCAGGCAAATTTAATGATGTTTACCAGTGGGGGATCGTAATATTTTTCGGCAATCGCACTATCCTCGATGCTGTCGCTTACGGGGATCGCTTCGTCTACCGGACGCAACGGCAGACCGATCGCCAAGCGCAACCGCTCCTCAACGATCGCACGTTCCAGAAAAATGCTTTCACGCAGCGTCGCTACTTCGCCCGGAACGATTTTATAAGGCAGCTTAGCAATTTGTTGTGCATAGTCGCCACCTTCGTAAGCCATGCGAGCCACTTCGGTAAAGACCTTGCGACGGATGTCAGTGACGGAAGTATAAATTCCTCTCATTCGTTTTGCAACTCCTCTCTAAAACAGCGGATGTGCAACCACTTTATTTTGCGCATCCGCACACTTCCATGCAAAAGCATAGAAATGAAAACATACCTGTTAAAATAATATCACAAAAAAAGACCAAGCGCAAAGGGTATATGCGTACAAAAAAGAAAAGTTTTTTGTGAAAAAAACAGGTAGAATACCGAAAAGTAAAAATGACACAGCGACGAATAAAAAAGCAGTAAGGTTTCAAAGAACCTGCTGCTTTTGCTTATAGCAGTGTGGCATGGCAACGTTGCCCGTCAAACTCTCCAAGACGTACAGTCACAATCTCACCGGCTTTTTTTCCGGGAGCAGAAACAGCTACTGGCACATACAGTTTTGTGTATCCGGTAAAAACAGTGCCACTTACTGCTTTTTCCAGCAGCACTTCTTCGCAACGTCCGAACATTTTTTGGCACAGGTCGGCCCTTACACGGTCGGAAACTTGTTGCATCTGTTTTGCCCGTGCAGCTTTTGTCTGCTCGTCTACCTGATCGGGCATCGACCAACCGGGTGTACCTTCACGGCGAGAGTAGGGGAAGACGTGTACTTTCAAAAAGCCTACTTTCTCTACAAAGGCAAGACTTTGTGCAAATTCTTCTTCGGTCTCGCCCGCAAATCCTACGATGACATCTGTGGTAAAGCTACACCGTTCACCAAATGCGGCACGAATCTTTTCCACCACCTGCAAATATTCTTCGGCGGTATAAATGCGGCGCATCCGACGCAGGGTGGCAGTACATCCGCTTTGCAGAGAAAGGTGGAATTGCGGACAGAATTTCTCTACTTTGGAAAGGCGGATGATGTCGTCATCGGTCATCAGGTCGGGTTCCAAACTTCCCAAACGAATCCGCTCAAGTCCGGAGATCTGCGCCGCTTTCTCCACCAAAGCGGTCAGAGATGCACCGGTGTCTTTGCCGTAACTGGACAGGTTGATGCCGGACAAGACGCACTCGGCATATCCGGCATCAGCCAAAAGCTGCATCTCTTTCAAAATGCTTTCTTCGCTGCGGCTGCGCACTCTGCCACGAGCACGAGGGATAACACAGTAAGCGCACTGACGGTCGCAACCGTCTTCGATTTTGATAAAAGCACGGGTATGCCCCTCGAAATTTTCCAACGGAAGTTCCTCAAAGACCTCCCCTTTCTCGTGGGGGGTGATGTCGATGACCTGCTCGCCGCTGTCCAAATGACGCTGGATGCAGTGCAGGATGGAATGCCGTGCAGCAGAACCGGTGATGACATCGGCTTCGGTGGTTTGGGCGGCTTCTTCGGGGAAAGCCTGCGGATAGCATCCGGTCAAAACAGTGACGGCAGCGGGATTTTCCCGTTTTGCACGACGCAGCCACTGACGGCTTTTTCGATCCCCACCGGCAGTTACAGTACAGCTGTTGACCAGATATACGTCGGCCTCCTCACCCTCTTGGGCAATCGTATATCCGTTTTGCTCGAACAATCGGATCAATGCGCCGGTTTCGTTTTGGTTGACTTTACAACCCAATGTATAAAATGCAGCTCTCATTGCTTCACCTCTTGAAAATAGAACATCGCCAATCTGACTCAAAAATGCAGACAGTGTCTTTTATTATACAGGAATTTTGAAAAAATCACAACCGATGCGCAAAAAACAGCAGATAAACAGGTCAAAAAAAAGCCGTAGCTGCATAAGTATTACCACGAACTGAACAAAAAGGGAGGAATTTCCATGTGGAAAAAACAGGTTTTGGCAATGGGAATGACCGTGACGATGATGCTTGCGGCGGCATTGCCGACCTTTGCACAAGACGAGCAGCGGTTCGAGCAGCCGGCTTTTGACGTGCCATGCAAAGCGGCAATGCTCATCGGCCAAGATACAGGGGAGATCTTATACCAAAAAAATGCAGATCAACAGCTACCCATCGCAAGCATTACAAAAGTAATGACCTTGATGCTTACTTTCGAAGCGATCCATGCCGGGAAGATCAGCATGACCGATACAGTGCCGGTCAGCCAACACGCATTTAGCATGGGAGGCAGCCAAATCTGGCTGGAGCCGGGCGAGATTTTTACGCTGGGCGAAATGGTTAAAGCTATCTGCGTGGCATCTGCAAACGATGCAGCGGTGGCAGTAGCGGAATTTGTAGGGGGCAGCGAGCCTGCTTTTGCGGAGATGATGAACCAGAAAGCACAGCAGCTTGGCATGACGAACACGACCTTCAAAAATGCGTGTGGTCTGGACGAGGCAGGGCATCTTTCCACTGCACGGGATGTGGCAACGATGAGTCGGACGATGCTTCAGACCTATCCGGAGATTCAGCAATACACCACCATCTGGACAGATTCTTTGCGCAACGGCGAAACCCAACTGACCAACACCAACAAACTGCTGAAACGATACGAAGGCATTACCGGACTGAAAACAGGAACGACCGGTGGGGCAGGTGTTTGTATTACAGCGTCTGCGGAGCGCAACGGGCTGCGATTCATCGCTGTGGTATTAGGGGCGGCAAGCAGTGCTGAACGTTTTGACGCAGCAACGACCTTGTTAGACTATGGATTTGCCAATTATGAGATGGCGGCTTGTCCGGCTCCACAAGATGCTCCCGCTACCTTGCCGGTAGAGCGAGGGATCGAAAAACAAGTGGTGCTGCAATATCCGCAAGGCGAGGGTGTCTTGATGAAAAAAGGGGAAAATGCAAACCTTCAAACACAGGTCGAATTGCCCCAAGTACTCACGGCACCGCTTGTGCAAGGGCAGACGGT
Source organism: uncultured Anaerofilum sp. (assembly GCA_944385945.1). Classification (GTDB taxonomy): domain Bacteria; phylum Bacillota; class Clostridia; order Oscillospirales; family Ruminococcaceae; genus Anaerofilum. The sequence goes on from CALWZD010000122.1 coordinate 4,263, forward strand.
CGGGCATCTGGTGCTGAAGTCGGGCGAAGAAGTTTTGGGCAAGTGGCCGATCACGGTACAACAGGAAATTCCTGAAATCACCTTCGCAAGCAGTTTGGAGATTTTGTATAAAACTCTGGTTCGCTTATAAAAATCATTGTTCGAAACTTGACATTATCAACAAAAAACGGTATAGTTATACCATGAACAAGATTCATAGTTTCGCAAAGGAAAAACAATGGGGGTCATAAGCGATGAGCGTTAAATTCAACGGAAAACATCTTGCACCTTTTGTAAGCGAAAGCGAGTTTGAATGCATCTTTCCTCAGGTGGAGGCTGCACACAAAATGCTGGAAGACCGAACAGGCGCAGGCAACGATTTTTTGGGCTGGGTCGACTTGCCGGTAAATTACGATAAGGACGAATTTGCCCGCATCAAGAAGGCAGCTGCAAAGATCATGCAGGATACCGACGTTCTTCTGGTGATCGGTATCGGTGGCAGCTATTTGGGAGCACGTGCTGCGATCGAGGCAATGGCAGGCACTCTGTACAATGCGACCCGTACCAACACACCCGAGATTTATTTCGTGGGCAACTCGATTTCTTCCTCTTACCTGAATCAGGTGTTGAAGATCTGCGAGGGCAAGCGTGTCAGCCTGAATGTTATTTCCAAGTCGGGTACGACTACCGAGCCGGCAGTTGCATTCCGTGTACTGAAAGAGTATCTGGAAAAGAAAGTCGGCAAAGAAGAAGCAAAAGGTCGCATCTATGCAACCACCGACCGTGCAAAGGGTACTTTGAAAGAGCAGGCAGACCGTGAAGGCTGGGAAAGCTTTGTTGTACCTGATGATGTTGGCGGACGTTTCTCGGTTTTGACAGCAGTAGGCTTGTTGCCCATTGCGTGTGCCGGTTTGGACATCGACAAGCTGATGGAAGGTGCCGCAAAAGCCCGTGAGCAGTTGAGTGTTTGCAGCAAAGATAACGACTGTTATCGCTATGCGGCAGCCCGTAACATCCTGTATCGCAAGGGTAAGAGCGTTGAGCTGCTGGCTTGTTATGAACCCGATTTCACCTTGATGAACGAGTGGTATAAACAACTGTTTGGAGAGAGCGAGGGCAAAGACCAGAAAGGCTTGATGCCCACAAGCGTTATCTTCTCCACCGATCTGCACTCGATGGGGCAGTTCGTTCAGGACGGTGCACGTATCATGTTCGAAACTGTCGTAGACATCAAGACTCCCCACAGTGAATTGTTCATTGAAAAAGATCCCCAGAATCTGGATGGTTTGAATTTCCTTGCAGAGCAGAACATGAGTTATGTAAACCGCAAAGCGATGGAAGGTACCATTTTGGCACACACTGACGGCGGTGTTCCCAACATCGTTTTGGAGGTGGACAGCCTGAAAGAGTTCGATCTGGGCTATCTGATTTATTTCTTCGAGCGTGCGTGTGCTATCAGTGGCTACCTGCTGGGCGTAAATCCTTTCGACCAGCCCGGTGTAGAAAGCTACAAAAAGAATATGTTCGCTTTGCTTGGCAAACCCGGCTACGAGGCACAAAAAGCCGAGCTGGAAGCGAAACTTCAATAAGTTAAACCCACCGAAAGATAAAACGGACGGTGAAAAATAAAGGAGGGTATTCCCTATGATTAAATTGATTGTTGGTGAAAAAGGTACTGGTAAAACCAAGGCTATGATTGACATGATCAACGCTGTTGCCGACACCACAAACGGCAATGTTGTTGTTGTTGAAAAATCCATGAAACTGACCTACGACATCAGCCACAAGGCACGTCTGATCGACGTTGACGAGTACAAGATCACCAATTACGATGCTCTGTACGGCTTCTTGGCTGGCTTGCTGGCGGGTAACTACGACATCACCGATGTATTCGTAGACGGTTCGCTGAAAATCGGCGGCTACGATCTGGAAGGCTACGGCACTCTGTTGGATCAGGTGAATGCACTGGCTGGCGAGAATGTAAAGGTTACCATTACCGTTTCCGCTAATGCAGAAACTCTGCCCGAAAGCGTAAAGAAATACATGGCTTAAAGGATTCCTGCCGTGTAAAATTGGGTGTCAGGGGTTTGAAAAAAATAGCCCCTGCACCTTATTTTTGTTAAGAGATTTTGCTGCTTTTTACAAAAAATAGCAGAATCCTTTGAAAAAGTGGGAAAACGCTATTGACAAAGCCCGTGAAAATGGGTATAATAGCAGAGCGACCTTTTGAGGTGAGTTATGCAATTTGACTTGAATCAGTTTCTGACAAAAGGCACTGTGCCTGCGTCCCGAGAGTTTGCATTTGATTGCGACAATCAGGACTTTTCAGGTTTTCGTGTTGCACCGCCCTGTACCGTTCATTTTGAAGCTGTACATCGGGGCGATAAGGCAGCGTTGAAAATTAGCCTGAAAGGGAAAGTAGAGGCGGAATGTGCCCGTTGTTTAGAGCCGGTCGTGCAAGCGTTCGAGATCGAGCAGGGATATCTGGTCGGTTTGGACGAGTTGCAGGAAGAATTTTGTGAGTTGCCGATCGTCGGCAGGGGATTGCTTGATTTGAACGAGCTTGCCCGCATTGAGATTGAACTGCAAACTCCAACAGTTCTTTTGTGCGACGAATTATGTAAAGGGCTATGCCCCGTCTGCGGCAAGCTGCGCAAGCTGGGTTGCAGCTGCGAATTGCAGCAGGCAGACGAAAGGCTTTCTGTTTTTGAACAACTGTTAAGCTAAGATTCACACTATGAGGAGGTGCTTACAGTGGCAGTACCGAAGAGAAAGGTT